>CAZIOD010000054.1:3423-18392 GCA_964540785.1 uncultured Terricaulis sp. | reverse complement strand
GGCTGGAGCGCTACCCTAACCTGGTGCGCGCCCGCGATGCGCATCGTGCGCGCCCCGCCTACAAGCGCGCGCTTGAAAAGGGCGGGCCGTATAAGCTGGGTCAGTAGTCAGAGGGACGGCGCCGCTATTGACGAGTGATAATTGACTACTGAGTAAAAGCCATGCGCGCACGCGATTGTAAGATTGTCGCCACGATGGGGCCGGCCTCTGATCCGCCGGAGCGCTTGGCGATGCTGATCGAAGCCGGCGTCGATTGCTTTCGGCTCAATTTCAGCCACGGGGAACGAGACGATCACGCCCGTCGCATGGCGGCGATACGTGCAGCCGAAGAGAAGACAGGCGCGCCGGTCGGCGTGTTTGCCGATCTGCAGGGGCCAAAGATTCGCGTCAGCGCGTTCAAGGACGGCGAGATCAAGCTCAAGTTCAACGACATCGTCACGTTGGAAGCTTCCGACGATCCCGGCGAGCCGGGCCTTATCCGGCTTCCGCATCCAGAATTGGTGCAGGCGCTCGCAGAAGGCGACATCCTGAAACTCGATGACGGCAGGATGCAGCTCACCGTCATCGGTCGCGGCCGCGCCCAAGTGCAGGCGCGGGTCGATTTCGGCGGCGTCTTGACCAACCAAAAGGGCGTCAACGTGCCGACGCGCCGCATTCCGATCTCGGCGCTCACCGACAAGGACCGCGAGGATTTGACTTACGCACTCGATCTCGGCGTCGATTACGTCGCGCTCTCGTTCGTGCAAAGCGCGGACGATGTCGCCGAAGCGCGCGCGCTGATCGGCGATCGCGCTGGCGTGATCGCCAAGATCGAGAAGCCCTCTGCGCTCGAACAGATCGACCAGATCGTGGAACTGGCCGATGCGGTGATGGTCGCGCGCGGCGATTTGGGCGTGGAACTGCCGCCGGAACGCGTGCCGATCGCCCAGCGGCAGATTATCCGCGCCGCACGCGCGGCCGGCCGGCCGGTGATCGTGGCTACGCACATGCTGGAGAGCATGGTCGAGGCGGCGACGCCGACCCGCGCAGAGGCGTCCGATGTGGCCACGGCCGTCTATCAAGGCGCCGACGCTGTGATGCTCAGTGCTGAAAGCGCCGTAGGGCGGCACCCGCAATCGGCGGTGGCGATCATGGACCGGATTATCCGCGCCGTGGAGGCCGACGAAGAATACTGGACCTCGCTGCCGCGCGACATGACCCCGCCGCAGGCCACCACAGCCGACGCCATCGCGCTGTCGGCCCGGCATATCGCCGACGTCATCGGCTGTTCGGCGGTGGTGGCGTTCACAGCGACGGGGTCGACCGCGCTGCGGGTTGCCCGCGAGCGACCGCGCTGCGGCGTCGTTGGCTTGACGCCCATCGTGGAAACCGCGCGGCGGCTGACGCTGGTCTGGGGCGTGCGCGCACGCGTGACGGAAGACGTCACCAGCGTGGAAGACATGGTCGACAAGGCCGATGAGGCTGCACGCGCGCTGGGCGTCGCCGGCCCGGACGATCGCGTCGCGATCATCGCCGGCATCCCGTTCGGCCGCGCCGGCAAGACCAACATGATCCGCGTGTTGCGGCTGGAGTAGGAATATTTCGTGCGGGCTCTCCAAGACTGGAGGAGGCGATGACTGGAAAATTTTTCCTTGCGACGGCTGCGTTCGCGCTCTGCGGACTCGGACCGGCCGCTGCTGATGAGCAGGAGAGCGTCTCCTTCGAGATCAGCCATCCGACTCACGGTGAGACGTTTATCGTGCGCACCAGCGATCCTGCTGTGATCGCCAGCGCTCGCGCGGAACTCGCCCGGCCGTTCGAGCAGCGCGCGCTGCACCCGACCGGCGTGTTGGTCCGCGGCGACGGGGGCTACAATGCGGCTTGGAGCTGGCGACTCGCGGAGGACGATTGGCGTCTCGCAGAAATCAGCATGGAGGTGTGCGACGCCTGGCCGGGTTATGTCGAAGCCAATCTGGATCGCTGGCTGAGCGAAGTGGGTTCATTCTGCCCCTGGTCTTCGCGTGTTTCACGCGAGCTGGAGTGAGACGAACGCCGCGGAACTCCATTGGCCCGCTCCGGTTTTGCACAAGGCAACCGAAGGAGAGGCGTCATGCCACGCGGCGACAAGTCCAGCTACACGAAGAAGCAGAAGCGACAGGCCGAGCACATCGAAGAAGGCTACGAGAAGAAGGGCGTGTCGAAGAAGGAAGCCGAGAGCCGTGCTTGGGCCACGGTGAACGCGATGAGCGGCGGCGGCAAGAAGTCTGGCTCTGGCCGCGGCAAGAAAACCAACAAGGCGCCCGCCAAAAAGGGCGGCCGCAAAGGCGGTGCGGCTTCCGCGAAGCGCTCGAAAGCGGCGAAGTCCCGCTCCGCCAAGAAGGCCGCTGCCACGCGCAAGCGCAAAGCTGGCGGACGCAAGAAAACCGCCCGGTCGCGGTAGCGTGGCTGACGCCCTCGACCGAGCCCGCGAGGAACTCGCGGCGCTGCCCGAGCCGGAAGGATTTCGCGAGGCGGTCGAACAGGCGCGGCATCGCCATGGTGATGCGTTCGCCGATAGCATCAGTTGGCCGAGCAATTTCGCCGTGGTGGATGGCTTCCGGCGCTGTTTCGACCGACCGTACGCGGAAGCCTATGGCGGCGCCTGCGGATCGGCCGGCGCTCATTAGCCGAGTTGAATTTTCGGCGCCGGCTTGTTGAGGCGCGCCACGTTGGCCAAGGCTGCTTCGGCGATCGCGCGGAATCGCTGCGCAACTGGATGGTTCGGCTGCGTCGCCACCAGCGGCGCGCCGGCGTCGCTGGCTTCGCGCAGCGCCACATCGATGGGGATTTCGCCCAGGAAGGGCGCGCCAGCTTCCGCTGCAACGCGGCGCGCGCCGCCCTGGCCAAAAATGTAGCTGCGCGCGCCATCGGGCGTTTCGAAATACGCCATGTTCTCGATCACGCCGAGCACCGGCGCGTGCGTCTTCTCGAACATGGCGAGGCCGCGGCGCACGTCCGCCAGCGCCAGCTCCTGCGGCGTCGAGACGATCGTGGCGCCGGCGATCGGCACGCGCTGCAGCAATGTCAATTGCACATCGCCGGTGCCAGGCGGCAAATCGAGCAGGAGCACGTCCAGATCGCCCCAGGCGACTTCATCGAGCATTTGCCGCACCGCGCTCGTCGCCATCGCGCCGCGCCAGATCATCGCCGCGGCTGGATCCACCAGATACCCGATCGACATCGTCGCCAGGCCGTGCGCCTCGAGCGGCTGCAAGGTCTTGTCGGGGTTCATCTTCGGTTTCCTGCCGGCGACGCCCAGCAGCGTGGGTGCAGAGGGTCCATAAACGTCGAGATCGAGTAGCCCGGTGCGGCGCCCGAGCGCGGCAAAAGCGCACGCAAGATTGACCGCAACGGTCGACTTGCCGACGCCGCCCTTGGCGCTCGCGACCGCGATGACGTGTTTGACAGCGGCAATACCGCCGCGTTTAGCCGGCTTGGCGTCATGCGCAGTCAGGACGGCGATGACGCTCGTCACGCCGCGCACCGCGCGCGCCTCCGCTTCGGCCCGATCGCGGATTTCGACATAGCGCGGCGCCGCCTCGGCCGGCGCCTCGATGGTGAACGAGACCTTGCCGTCTTCGCCCGTCTCAAGCCCCGTGACGCGTCCGGCAGTGAACAAACCCTTGCCCGTAAGCGGGTCTTCGATCGCGTCGAGGCGCTCTTGCAGATGTTCTTTGAGCTGCGCCAACCGGTTGTTCATGGTTGATCAGATAACACAACGGCTACATATCGGCGCGCGTAGCGGCGCAACAAAGCGCCGCATCCGCCGCCAGAAGGCGCGCGTAATTCCCTCAGAACGGGCGGGACGAAGTTTTCTGATGCCTTGGAACGATCAGTCGAGTGGCTCCGGCGGCGGGCAAGGACCGTGGGGCGGGGGCCCCCGCCGCCCCTGGGGGCAGCCGCCACGCACGCCGCCCCAGCAGGGCCCTGACCTTGAGGAATTGATGCGCCAATGGCGCGAACGCTTCCGCTTCGGCGGCGGCGACGGCGGCGGCCGCGGGCCCGGCGGACGGAGCCCTATTTCCCTGCCGCTGATCGCGGCGATCCTGTTCGTTGGCTGGCTGCTGACCGGCATTTATTTCGTACAGGAAGGCGAGCAGGCGGTGATCACCCGGCTCGGCGATTTCAACCGCATAACCGGCCCCGGCGCGCACTGGCATGCGCCCGCTCCGATCGAAGCGGCTCGCGTGGTCAACGTGACGGGACAACGTACGGCCGAGATCGGCTTCACGACGGGCAACCAGGAGCGGATCGCCGATAATCCCGATGAAAGCCTGATGATCACCGGCGACCGCAACATCGTGGAGATTCACTTCCGCATTCTCTACAATATTAACAACGTCCGTGACTTCGTGTTCAACGTGCGCGAACCGGATCAGGCCGTGCGCAACGTCGCCGAAAGCGCCATGCGCGAAGTCATCGGCCGTCGCCAGCTCGAACCCATCATCACGACCGAACGTCTCGCGGTGGAAGAGGGCGTAGAAGTACTCATGCAGCAGGTGCTGGATGAATATGAAGCCGGCGTGCAGGTCTTGCAGGTGGAGTTGCTCCGCGCCGCGGCGCCCTCGGCCGTGATCGAGGCGTTCAACGATGTCGTCAACGCCGGACAGGATGCGGAAACGCTGGTCAACAACGCCGAGCGCGACCGGGCGCGCATCGTCGCAGAGGCCCAAGGCTACCGGGAGCGGGTCGTGCGGGAGGCCACGGGCGAGGCGGAGCGCTTTATCGCCGTTCATAACGAATATCGGCAAGCGCCGCAGGTGACGCGAGATCGCCTCTACCTGGAAACGATGGAGCGCGTATACCAGCGCGGCAATCTCATCATCCTCGATCAGCGCGGCGGCGCGGTGCCGTATCTGCCGCTTGAAGGCATGGTGCGCCGCAACGCAGCGCCCGCGGATGGAGCGCGCTGATGCAACGCAATCTTCTTGCTATCGGCATCGCAGCTCTGATCGCTCTGCTGATCGTCACCAACACGATCTTCGTGGTGCGTCAGGACCGTCAGGCGATTATCTTGCGCTTCGGCGAATATGTCGGCGCCATCAACGAGGCGGGTACGGACGAACCGGGTCTTTACATCAAGATCCCGTTTGTGGACTCCGTGATCATTTACGACAAGCGCAACATCGGCTCCACGCTTGAGGGACAAGCCTTCGTCGCCTCCGATCAGGAGCGGTTGATCGTCGACGCTGTTGTGCGCTGGCGCATTACCGATCCGCGCCGCTTCTATCAAAGCGTGCTCACCGAAGACGGCGGCGCCAACCGTCTGCGCACTTTCACCGAGGCGGCCATGCGGCGCGCGCTCGGCAGCGCGACTTCGAATGACATCATCTCGGGGCGCCGCGCGCAGCTGATGCAGGTGATCGAGGCGGACTTGAACGCGTCCGCCGCGACCGAACTGGGCGTCACCGTGGTCGATGTGCGTATCCGTCAGGCCGACCTTCCGGACGAGACCCGCGAGCGCGTCTATGAGCGGATGCGCTCCGAACGTCAGCAGGTGGCTGGGCGCATCCGTGCCGAAGGGGAACGCGACGCGGCAATCATCCGCGCCACAGCGCAAGAGGAGTCGGAGCGTCTGCGCGGCCAGGGCGACGCCGAGCGCGCCGGCATATTCGCCCGCGCCTATGGCCGCGACCCCGAGTTTGCCGGGTTCTACCGCTCCATGCGGGCTTATGACGAGGCGCTCGTTGCGGGCACGCCGATCGTTGTCCCACCCGACAGCGACTTCTTCACATACATGCAGAGACGGCGCGGCGGGAGATAGCCGACGAGGGAGAGTGGGTAGTCGGGATCGGAACCGTATTTCCCTATTGCCTTACTGTCCTAGTCTTCTACTCCCTAAAGCCGATGCGCGCCGCACTCGCAGCCTTCTCTCTACTGATGCTCGCCTTCGCATCGGCGTCTGCGCAGTCCCGACTGCCGGCGGAAGGGTTTGCCGATCTGGCCGAGCGGCTGTCGCCGGCGGTTGTGAATATCGCCACCAGTCAGCGCGTCGAAGGCGTGGACGAACTGCCGCGCTTCCCGCCGGGTTCGCCTTTAGAGCGATTCAACGACGGACTGTCGCAAGGCGGGGCCCAGATCACGTCGCTGGGATCGGGGTTCATCATTTCCGCGGACGGCGTCGTGGTCACGAACAACCACGTCATCGAGGCGGCTGATGCGATCGAAGTGATCCTGAACAACGGCCAGCGTTTCCAGGCGACGGTCGTGGGGCGCGATCCCGCTACGGACATCGCAGTTCTGCGCATCCAGACACGCGCGCCGCTGCCTTACGTGAACATGGGAAATAGCGATGGCGCGCGTGTAGGCGACATCGTCGTCGCGATAGGCAATCCTTTCGGGCTGGGCGGCTCGCTCAGCGTTGGCGTCGTCTCGGCCCGCAACCGCAATATTGACGCCGGCCGCTATGATGACTTCATCCAGACCGACGCGGCGATCAATCGCGGCAATTCGGGGGGGCCGTTGTTCAACATGGACGGCGAAGTGATCGGCGTGAACACAGCGATTGTCTCGCCAACCGGCGCCAGCGTGGGCGTCGGCTTCGCCACGCCCACCTCCATTGTTGCGCCGGTGGTGGATCAGTTGCTGCGTTATGGGGAGACGCGCCGCGGATGGCTCGGCGTCCGGCTGGCCAACGTGACGCCGCCCCTCGCCGAACGGGCCGGCTATCGTGGCGAGAGCGGCGCCGTGGTGACGCGCGTGACGCCCGACGGGCCAGCCGCCCGCGCGGGGCTTCGGCCCGGCGACATTGTGCTGCGCTTCAACGGCGTGGAGGTGCGCGACAGCCGCGCGCTGACGCGCATGGTCGGCGACGCCGCGGTCGGCGCGCAAGCGCCGATTGAGATCGTGCGCGGCGGCGAGCGTCTGACACTGCTCGCCACCATTGAGTTGTTGCAAGAAGGCGATTCCAATCCGCGCATCGCCACGGGGGCCGAGCCGCGCGCCCCCCGCCGCGATGGGGGGCCGCGCGGCGGACGCATCTTTGGCATCGCCGTTTCTGAACTCGATGCGAGCTTGCGCGAAGAATTCCAGATCGACCCCGATGTCATCGGTGTGGTTGTGCTCGCCGTCGATATCGGCGGCGTCAACGAAAACGTGGTGCGCCCCGGCGACGTGATCGAGCAGATGGCGTTCCAGCCGACGGACAGCATGATCGCCGCACGCGCGATAGCAGGCGAAGCGGCGGTCGGAGAACACAACATCGTCATTCGCATCAATCGCGCCGGACAGCGCACCTACCGGCGCTTGCGTTCGCGCAGTTAATCACGCGCGACGTAAAGCACGCGCGCCGATCAGTTCGACGATTTCGTGCAGCGAAGCGGCAATTCCGAGCACCTTGCGGCGGATTTCCTCGTCTGCCGTGAGCAGGTCGGGGATCATCACGGTCATGCAGCCCGCGGCGTGCGCCGACCGTACGCCGGCATGGGAGTCCTCCAGCGCGAGCACATGCGGCGGTGCAACGCCCAGCGCGGCGGCCGCCTTCAAATAGGGTTCTGGGTGCGGTTTGCCTTCGATGCAGTCGAGCCGCGTGACAATCGCGCGAAAACGATGCGCCAGAGCGTGCGCGGCGAAGTGCCGGTCGACCCAAGGACGGCGTGAAGACGTAGCCAGCCCGTAGGGCAGGGCGGCCTCATCCAGCGCATCCATCAGTTCTATTGCGCCGGGTTTCAGTGGCGCGACCCGTTCGCCGACATGAGCGCGCGTCGCGGCGATGAACTCATCCAGCGGAAAGTCGTCGCCATAAAGGCGTTTCAGCTGCGTGTCGTTCGCTTCCCGATGCAGGCCAACGAGCGATAGAAACTGCTCGTCGCTCATCCCGTAACCAAGCTGGGCGCACGCGGCGAAATGCGCCTCGCGCACGAGTGTCTCGGAATCGATCAGCGTGCCGTCCAGATCGAACACGACGGCAAGCGGCTCACGTGGCAGCTTCAATTAGGGCTCCAGATAGTCGTTGCAGGGCGGCAGCGGCGCGTCCCAGACATAAGCGCCGTTGTCGCGGCGCGCCACCCGACGGTAACTGCACCTCTCGTCGCGCACCGCCTGGAGATCCGCTTCCTGCAGCGGCTCTTCCGAACTCGCATCGCCTGTTCGGCTGCGACGGCCGGGATAAGTGGTGGCTTGCGTTGTCAGGACGAGTTGAGGTGCGCCGCTATCTACGCCCGCGTCGATGGTGAGCCGGCCGTCGAACTCGTATTGATCCTGGCAAGCTTGGCGGCGTGCGCGCGCATCGTCCTCGTTGAAGCAGGCGCGTATGGCGATCTGACCGGACAGCGGTGCGCTCAAAACGGGCGCCGCGCCGTCCGCCGAGACGTCGTAGAGCGTCACCTGGACGGCCTCGCCGCCGCCGCCGGAGTACATCGCCGTCTGCGTGGTGGTCACGCCAATGAGCGCACGCGCATCGTCACCGCCCTGACGCACGAGTGCGGGCCAGACCCGGTCGGCTTCATAGAGCGCGATGCGTCCCCACTCTTCGCCATTATGCATTATGGCGCCATCGTCGGTGACGCACCAAAGCCCGTCACCGGTGCAAAAACGTCCCGAACTATCTTGAACCAAGGCTTCCATACGATTGCCGGCCCTGTCCGCCATCGGCAACGCGCCCGCGTCGCGGGTGTGCTCCGTCGACGTCGGCGCCGGTTGATTGCACGCGCATGCAAGTGCGGCCAAGGCGATAACCCAGCTTCTCATGATACGAATTCCCCCCTCGCGTACCCTTGAAAGAACAGCGCCGATTCCAGACTAGTGTGGTCGATCCTGGCGTGCGCTTCGGCAACGACGACAGGTTTGGCGCGATACGCGAGGCCAAGGCCCGCCGCCTTTATCATGTCCAGATCGTTTGCGCCGTCGCCGATAGCGAGCGTTTCGTTTGGATCGATACCGAGCGCCGCCGTCTCTTCTTGCAGCGCCTGCAGCTTGGCCGCCCGGCCCAGGATCGGCTCTTGCACAAGACCGGTGAGCGTCGCGTGGTCGTGCGTCAGCACATTGGCCCGATGAGCGTGAAAGCCCGCCGCCGCCGCCACACGCGATGTGAAAAAGCTGAAGCCTCCCGACACCAGCACGCATCTCGCGCCGTTGGCGGACATGGTCTGCACCAGCGTTCGCGCGCCTGGATTCAAACGCACGCGCTCGTCATACGCTTTCGACAGCGTATCAAGCGCGAGCCCCTTAAGCTTGGCCACGCGCTCGCGCAGCGCCCGTTCAAACTCCAGCTCACCGCGCATGGCCCGCTCGGTAATGGCCGAGATCTCCATTTTGAGGCCGGCGAAGTCCGCCAGTTCGTCGAGACACTCGACGTTGATGATCGTGGAATCCATGTCGGCGATCAGCAGTTTTTTGCGCCGCGCGCTGACCGGTACGAGAGCCCAATCCACGGGCAGCTCGGCCACCGCGGCGTCAGCTTCCTCACGCAACTCGCCGTCGACGCGCTCATAAATCCACTGAGCGCTTTCCCAGCCGGAGAGCACCGCCGGCGGCGGCAGTTTCCGCGATAACGCGACCCGCCCCAACATCAGCAGAGCTTCGCGGTACGCGACCCTTTCGCCCGGCGGCGCGACAAAAACGAGGGCGTGAGATTCGGCTTGCACGCCGCACTCTCCCATAAGCGCCAGACCTGGGGTAGAGCGGCGCCATGCGCGCGCTGCTTCTCATGGGCCCCACCGCCAGCGGCAAGTCGGCACTTGCGCTGGCGCTCGCCGAGCAGCTTGGCGGCGAGATCGTCAATGCCGATTCCATGCAGGTGTACCGCGATTTTCGCATTCTAACGGCGCGCCCCACGCGGGCCGAGGAAGCACGCGCGGCGCATCACCTCTACGGCTACGTGGACGCGGGAGAACTGTTCTCCACAGGCCGCTGGCTTGCGGACGCGCTCGCCGCGATCGAGGAGATCGCCGGCCGCGGCCGTACGCCCATCGTGGTGGGCGGCACGGGCCTTTACTTCAAGGCCTTGACCGAAGGGCTTGCCGATATCCCCGCCGTCCATCCTGAGCTGCGCGCCGCTCTGCGTGCCCGCGCCGAGCGCGTGGGTGCGCCGGCGCTCCATGGCGAACTCGCCGCCCGCGATCCGGCGACGGCGGCGCGCCTCAAGCCAAACGACATGCCGCGCATATTGCGCGCGCTCGAAGTGCTGGAGACGACCGGCGACAGCATCAGTACGCTACAGGCCAACACCAGGCCCGCCTTGGCGCGCGCGCAATGGGCAGGCGTGGCCCTCGTGCCGGAGCGCGCAGCGCTCTATCGCGTCATCGATGCGCGCTACGATGCAATGCTGGAAGCGGGCGCGCTTGAAGAAGTGCGGAAGATGGCGGCGCGAGGCCTCGATCCGGCGCTGCCTGCCATGAAGGCGCACGGCGCGCCCGCGCTGATGGCGCACCTCTTGGGCGACATGCCGCTCTCGCTGGCGGCGCAGATCGGCAAGCGCGATACCCGGCGCTATGCCAAGCGGCAATTCACGTGGATCGCAAACCAGATGCGCGATTGGCCGCGCACAGCCGCGCCCGCGTTGGAGGCGCGCATCGACGTCGTACGCGAAGTCTTGAACGCCTCGCTCTAGCGTCGCAGGGCTTTTCGCAGGATGGCTTCGTTGAAATAGGTGTCCGGCTCGTGCGGCGCAGTGCGTGCAACAGCGGCGTCGAACCTTGCGCGCCAACCCGGCAGCGTCGCGGCCATCGCGGCCTCCGGCATTTCTGCGCGGCGCAGCGCGCCCAGCTCGCGCGCCAGCGCTTCGAACGTCCGTCTCTCCGGCGAGAAACGATCGGCAGGTAAGCGTTCCACGATGCGACCGACGGCGTCTTGGCTGGCCAGCAGCAAGACGTTTGCCGTCTCGGTGTCCGCAACTTCCGCCACAGCGATCGCGCGGCGCACATCGTCCGCGCTTGCGGCAAGCGTTATTGCTGCATTGCCTTGCGGGCACGCGGCGCTGCGCAAGGCCAGAAGATAGGCGATCAAGCCCGCAAACGCGCGCGGCGGCGGCGGTACGCCTTGAAACTCCTCGACAATGACGCCGTGCACGAAGGCGGCCAAAGACGGCTCGCGTGATTGGCCGAACGCATCGCGCTCGGACACATCGGCAAGATTGGGGATTGGCAGGGGATTGACCTCGCCGTCGCCGCGCACGTTGCTGGCCCATTCCGACGTCACGTCCGCATGTCCCGCCCTGTCCGTCAGCTCCGGCAGCAGAAAGCGTGCATTGACAGCGCCATTGCTGTGGCATGCATGACAAGAGAGACCGGCGCGCGCGGCGGGCCCGCCCAACAATGCGGGACTGCGGAACAGTGCGCGGCCAATCTCGATCTCCGGCGTGCGTGCCGACAGGCATTCGACCGGCGCATGCGTCATATCGTACGCGAGGGTCTCACCGGGCGCTGTCCAAGCCTGTTCGCGCAGCAGCGCGCGCGGCGCCGCGGCGCCGGTCAACACCAGCGCCGCAAACGCTGCGCACAGCTTCACTCGGATGCGGTCTCGATCCACCGCGCCAGCTCTTCGCGCTGAGCGCAGCCATAGACGCACAGCTCATCTAGCCGCGCCAGCTGCCGCCGCGCGCGCCCGACGTCCCCCATCTGAAGGTAGAGTTCGCCTAGATATTCGTTAGCGCCGAGGTGGTTCGGATCGAGCGCCAGCGCCTCGCCGTAATACGCGAGCGCTTCCTCGAAGCGTCCAAGTTTACGGTTGGCGAAGCCCATGTAGTTGAGCACGTCCGGATGCGGGCCAACCGCGGCCTGTGCGCGCGCCAAAGCATCGAGCCCTTCGGCAAACCGCTCCTGATTTATCAAGCCGACGGCCTCGGCGTAGGCGAGGCGGCCTTCTTCGATGCTCGGGAAGTTCCAGCCCGTGGTCGCCGGATCGGCGGCCGGGGCGTCCGCTGGATTGAGCGCGGCGGTCAGCTGATCGTAGGAGGCCTGCAGCTGCGCACGGCGTTGATCGCCACAGCGTGCGTCGCATTCGTCGATCTCACGTTGCAGCGACGCCTGCTGTTCGAGCGCGCGCTCGCGTTCGCCGCTTTCCAGGTAAATCAGGCCAAGCTGGAGGCGCGCGCCGGCCGGCGCGTTGGAAGCGCGAACGGCGCGCTCGAACGCTCCACGCGCATCCTCCGTCTCGCCGGCGCCCACATAGGCCACCCCGAGGGCGTAGTTTATGACGCCATCATTCGGCGCCGCGCGCCGGGCGGTGCGGAAATGGCGGACTGCCTCGGCGTAGTGCTGCGCATTCAGCGCCGCGACCCCGGCCTGATAGGCGGCAGCCGGATCGGCTCGCGATGAGGCGGTCGGCGCGGACGAGGACATGCCGCCCCCGCCTCCGCCGTCCGCCAACGCCGAGGGCGCGCCGCCGAAGGCCAGAACCACGACGCTCAGGATCAGCTTGAATTTCATGGCATCCCCCACAAGAGGTCCGCGACAGGTTAGCGCATCGGCAGCGGCGCGAGTGCGCACGATTTCGTGACGGCGAGGTCAGCGGGAGCAAAGCGGTCTCGAAGAGTGGGGGCTATCGGCTCGCGCGCGGTCGGGAACCGCCTGTGCCGACGACGAATTTGCCCGGTTCGCGCACGAGACGGCGGAGGCGCACCGTCGGGGTAGGGAGACCGCCTTTCAGGCTATCGCCCGCCGATACTTCCGTCTCGGCGGGCACGGCCTGGATACAGGTTGCGCCGCCTCGCCATCGGCCGCGCCAATGACAAGACTTCCGCCTGAGGCGACGGAGCAGGCTTAACCGGGTTATGTGTTGGAGCGCCGCGATGGCGCCTGGATCGCCAGACGGGAAGCTATCGCGTGCAAGCATCGCCGATAGGACGCGGAATGATCTTAATCCGGATATTTTTGACGTTCGCAGTATTTGGCGTCGTATCGTGTTCGTCAATTCGCGATCCGGCGTCGGAAGAGCCGACGATGATCACGCTCGCGCGCTCGACCTGTTTCGGATTCTGCCCCGGGTATCGTGTGACGATCAGCGGCGATGGGGAGGTCGTCTATGTGGGACAGCGCTTTGTGAATGTCGTCGGAGAACGCCGGGCGCAAATCTCGCAAGCTGAGGCGCAGCAGCTCTTGCGTCGCTTTGACGAGATCGGCTTTGACAGGCTGCGTGATGAATATCGCGCGCCGGTCACTGATCTGCCCACCTACACATTGACGCTCGAACGCCGCGGACGGCGCAAGACAGTCGTCGATTACGGCGGCGTGGGCGCTGGCATGCCGCGCGCCGTGCGCGACTTGCAGGACGAAATTGACCGCATCGCGAACACGGATCGGTGGGTGCTGCGCGACGGCCGCCCCGTGCGTGATCCTCCCTGACCTTGAGGCGCCTTTCAGGCTGGCGGCCTGCCATCGGCTTGTCCTAAACAACTGGATCGAACGACTGTCGAGGGTGGGGATGATCAGACTACTTTGCGCGGCCGCCATTGGCGGGTTAGCGATCTTCACTGTCGCGCCGGCCATGGCGCAGAACTTGTCGCTGCGCGCCCCCGCCTGGGCGCAGCCGCTGCTTGCGGCCGATGTAACGCCGACGACGGGGGGACGGGCGCTGATCGTGGCTGATGGCGTGCCGCTCTCGGTGCGGGTCACCATCGCGCCGACCCGCGGCGGCGTCGCCCGTGTGATCCGCTACGACCTACGCGGCGAGGCGGGCATCCTTTCCGTGCGCCGCTTCACCGGCCATCCCTCCACAGGCTGGTGGCTATGGGGCGGCGACGCGCCGCGCGTGACGGAGGTCGGCGCAACGCAGCGCGCCGAAATCGCCGACCTCGCTGGCGCAGCTTCCGGCGTGGCCGGACAGGTCGGCGCAGCCGCAGAAATCTGTCCCGCTGGCGAGCAGGCTTACCTGGAGATCGCCATTGAAGGGCGCGCCCGGTCGCTCTCTCGGGCATGCGTTGCCAATAGCGATGTGGGCGGGCGGTTGGCGCTGCGCCTTTCCGAACTCGCGGGTTCGCGAAGCGAAGAAGAACTCGCTGCCGCCGCTGTCGTTGAACTGATGCAGGCGGACCGTGACTTTGCCGCCAGCGCACAGGCCGACGGCGTGCCGGCTGCGTTCGAAGCCTATGCCGCTCCGGATGCGCTTATCGTCACCAGCAGCGAAATTCATGACGGCCGGGCCGGCATTGCCGCAGCATACGGAGATTGGCCCGAAGGCGCGCGCCTGGAATGGGCGCCTGAGACCGCCCGCGTCTCAGCGCGCGGAGACATGGGTTGGACCTGGGGCAATTCTGTCTACACCGCGCCAGACGGGACCCGGGCGAACGGGCGTTACATCTCGGTGTGGACCCGTGATTACGAAGGCAATTGGCGTTACGCCTTCGACGCGCCAATCCGCTAGCCCGCAAACCCGCCTTCGGCCAAGAACTGCAATTCGTCGGCCGTCGATTTGCGGCCAAGGATGACGTTGCGGTGGGGAAATCGGCCAAAGCGCGCGATGATATCACGGTGGATCACCGCATAGCGCGTGTATTCCGGATTGCGCAGCGCTTCGCAAAGCACCACGGCGCGCTCCTGCAGCGCAAGATCCTCCGCGTGCTCGAAAGGCAAATAGAAGAAGACCCGCAAATCGGTGTCGGTCGCCGTATCGAAACCCCGCTCTATGGCGCGCATCGCGACGGCTTGCGCTAAAGTATCGGTGGCGTAGGCGTGCGGACTGTTGCGGAAGATGTTGCGAGGAAATTGGTCGAGCAGGATCAACAGCGCCAGCGCCCCCTCGGCGTCGAGCTCCCAAGGCGTTAGTTCACGGCGTGCGGCGGCGTGATGCTCGGCTTCATAGCCGCGGCAACGGCCGTCGAACGTTTCGTCCTTCGCGAACCAGTATTTTGGTCCCGCATCGCGCCAGAACCGCACGATCTCGCCCGCGCTCGCCATCTCTCACCTCGCTCCTTGCGAAGCTAAGCGCTCGGCCCGGCTTCGCAAGGGGAGGCCGGCTCACGCGCTCGCCCGCGCCTTACGGACGAATATCCAGATGAACATGAGCGTCGCCAGCAG
>CAZIOD010000054.1:0-3323 GCA_964540785.1 uncultured Terricaulis sp. | reverse complement strand
CGCATATAGTCTCCTGGAGTGGCGCGAGGCCGGGCGCTCGGTTAGAGACCACCGCTACGGCGGGCCGTGACCCGCGCCACGAGGAATGCAATGCAGGTTTTCTATGAGCGTGACGCCGATCCGACGCTGATCAAGACCAAGCGCGTCGCGGTGATCGGCTATGGGGCGCAAGGGCACGCGCACGCGCTCAATCTGCGCGATGCGGGCGTCGAGGTGGCGGTGGCGCTGCATGCTACGGCGCGGCGCATGGAAGACGCCAAGCGCAACGGCTTTGCACCGATCAGCGTGGCGGACGCGGCGCGCGACTATGACGTGCTGGTGATGTGCGCGCCGGATGAAGTGATGCCCGATCTTTATGCGGCGGAGATCGCGCCGCACCTGCGCGCCGGGCGGACGCTGCTATTCGTGCACGGCTTTGCCTATCATTACGGCTTCATTGCTCCGCCGCCGGAAGTGAACGTCGTCATGGTCGCGCCGAAGGGGCCGGGCAAGGCGCTGCGCGAAGCCTACGTGAAGGGTGGCGGGCTGCCGTGCATCGTCGCGGTGGCGCAGGATAATGGCGGCGCCGAGCCGCTGGCCTATTCCTACGCCGCGGCAATCGGCTGCGGACGCGCAGGCATGATCCCTTCGAGCTTCAAGATCGAGACCGAAGGCGATCTTTACGGCGAACAAGTCGTGCTCTGTGGCGGCCTCTCACATCTTATCCGCACGGCGTGGGAAGTGCATGTCGAAGCCGGTACGCCGCCGGAACTCGCCTATTTCGATTGTCTGCACGAAGTGAAGCTTCTTTCCGATCTCATCCACGAACGCGGCATCGCCGGCATGCATCTCGCCATCTCCAACACCGCCGAGTGGGGCGAATACGTTACCGGCCCGCGCATCATCGACGCGCGCGTCAAAGACACGATGCGCGCCGTGATGGCCGATGTGCAGTCCGGCAAGTTCGCGCGCGAATGGATGGAAGAGCACCGCGCCGGCGGGCCGAACCTGGCGAAACTCCGCGAAGCGGCGGCGGCGCATCCGATCGAAGAAGCGGGGCTGACGGTGCGGGCGTTAGTCGGGGATCGCGATGAGTGATCCCGGCTGGCCTACGAAGTAGTGCGGCCTTCATGGCTTACGACGCCATCAGGCCAACGAGAACGAAACCTCCGGTGCACAGAGCGGCGACACTGCACCGCCAGCTGCTACGTCTCGCACGTCGCTCCAGCCTTCGGCGCTAGGTCCGCGATGCACGCGGATCACCCGGCGCTCCGCATCTATCGCCCAATACTCTTGAATGCCATGTTCGGGTAGCGCTGCGCTTTCTCAGTTGTGTCGTATTCCCACGATGAATGGCCGACCTCGATAGCGAGCGCCACCTCGCTAGGCATGAGTTTTTCAACCGGCAAGTCAGCGGGAAAGATTACATAGTCCGGTTCGAGAAACGTGCTTTCATCCAGGTAGAGCGTCGTTTCAGCCAGGACGTCGAACCGTTTCGGCCAGGTCGCCAGCCAGCGATTGATCAGGACGCGAATGCCCTCATGCAGCGGACCCTTTGGCGACGCCGGCCTGATCTCCCCGTCCAGCAGTTCAAACTTCGCGTCGTGATTGATGATGCCGCGCTCGATCAGGCCCCATATTTGGGCCACCGAATAGCGGGCCTTCGGCCACTGTGACGCAAGGATCGGCGCGTTCATGGAAGACAATCTAGCATGACAAACCGCGGGGGGGAGGGCAGGAGGCGCTCCGGGATCCGGCAGACGCGCCTTGTTGGCGAAGCGCTAATCCAGCCCTGTCTCAGCCGCGAGGAACGCAGCCGCTTCGCGCACGCTGCGTTTGTCATGCTCGCGGTCGACCATAAGGCTCGCCTGCCGCATCGTCTCGACAGGTATTGCGTTCACCAGAGGCCGCAACGCTGCAAGGAACGCCGCATCGCTGGCTCGCGCCGGCGACACCAACAACACGGCGTCATAGGGCGGGATCGCGTCGCGATCGTCTTCCAGCACAACCAGATCCAGCGCCGCGATACGGCCGTCGCTGGAGAAAGCCGAAATCACGTCCACGGCGCCATCCGCTACAGCGCGGTAAATAAACGTCGACTGATACTCGCGCTGGTTGGCGAAACGCAGGCCGTAGGTATCGCGCAGCGCACGCCACTCCGAGCGGCCGAAGAATTCGAAATCGCCGCCGATGCTGAGTTGCGACGCAACGCGGTCGAGATCGGAAATCGTGCGCACGCCAAGCGCTTCCGCGCGTGCGCGCGGCATCGCCAGCGCATAAGCATTTTCGAAGCCCAGCGGGCCGAGCGCCAGGATGCCGTGTTCCTCGAGCAGCCATGCGCTCATTTCAGCCAGCACTTGCTCGCGGCCAGGTTGATCGGTGCGGTTCATCTGCGTCGCCCAGATGGTGCCGGAATAATCGACATAGACGTCGATCTCATTCGCCGCCAAAGCGCGGAAGACAACGCTCGATCCCAACCCGGCGCGCCGCCGGCCGGTGAGGCCGTGCTCTTCCAGTTCGTCGCGGATGAGATAGGCGAGGATGTATTGCTCGGTGAAGCCTTTGGCGCCGATGGCGTAGGCCGCGCGCGCACTGACGAAATTGGGCGCGATCGCCAACGCCGCGCCGATGGCCAAGCCGGCGAAGCCAACCAGCACGCGCCGTCGTTCGCGCTTGGCCACCCCGCTTTCGATCAGGCCGAGCAATTGATCGACGATCAGCGCCAGCGCCGCTGCCGCACCGCAACCGAACAGCACGAACACCCAATTCTCGGTCTGCAGCCCGGTGAAGATGTAATTGCCGAGGCTGGTCTGCCCGACCGGAGTCGAGAGCGTCGCCGTGCCGATGGTCCACACCGCCGCCGTACGCACGCCGGCCATGATCACCGGCGCTGCCAGCGGCAGCTCGACCTGCGTCAGCATCTGCCGGCCGGTCATGCCGACGCCGCGCGCCGCTTCGCGCACATCGGCCTCGACACCCTGCAGGCCGGCCACCGTGTTGCGGATGATCGGCAGCATCGAATAGAGCGTCAGCGCCAGCAGCGACGGCAGAAACCCGAGCGCAGAAAATTGCACGCCAATGCCGCTGGTCGCCGCCGAAAGCGCCAGCAGCAGCGGATAGAACAGCGCCAGCAGCGCCAGGCTGGGGATAGTCTGAATGACGCTCGCCAGGGTCAGCACCGGCCAGCGGATCGCATCGTTGCGGTGCGCCGCGATCGCCAGCGGCAGCGAAATCAGCAAACCGAGCAGCAAAGCCGAGGCGCTGAGGATGACGTGCTGCGAGAGATAATCCGGCAGGCGGCTCCAGGCGGCGTCGAGGCGATCATCCATCGGCGCGGTCCGCCA
>CAZIOD010000053.1:0-18424 GCA_964540785.1 uncultured Terricaulis sp. | reverse complement strand
TCGCTGGTGGATGCGGCGATGCCGGGCATGCTGCCGGTGATCAACAGATTCTGCGTCGAGCAGGCGATCCGCACGGGGCTTGGCCTCAATGCGGAAATCAATCGCAAGAGCCGCTTCGACCGGAAGAATTATTTCTATCCAGATCTGCCGCAAGGCTATCAGATCAGCCAATACAAAGAGCCGATCGTTGGCGAGGGCGCCATCGAAGTGGAGCCGGACGGCGAAGAGCCTGTCACCATCCGTATCGAACGTCTGCACCTGGAGCAGGACGCCGGCAAATCCATCCACGATCTGTCGCCCAGCGAAACCTTCGTCGATTTGAATCGAGCGGGCGTAGCGCTCATGGAGATTGTCTCGCGTCCCGACATGCGCTCGGCGAAAGAGGCGGCCGCGTACTTCAACAAGCTGCGTTCGATCCTACGCGCGCTAGGGACTTGCGACGGCAACATGGAGGAAGGCTCCATGCGCGCGGACGTGAACGTCTCGGTGCGCAAGGCGAACACCAAGGAATGGGGCACGCGCTGCGAGATCAAGAACGTGAACTCCACGCGCTTCATGATGCAGGCGATCGAGTACGAAGCGCGCCGGCAGATCGAAATTCTGGAAAGTGGCGGCGAGGTCGATCAGGAGACGCGTCTGTTCGATCCCGACAAAGGCGAGACGCGCACCATGCGCTCCAAGGAAGATGCGCACGACTATCGCTACTTCCCCGATCCGGACCTGCTGCCCCTGGTGATCGACGAAGCGTGGATCGAGGAGATCAAGGCCTCGCTGCCCGAGTTGCCCGACGCCAAGAAAAAGCGCTTCATCCGTGAATACGGTCTGACCGCTTATGACGCTGGCGTGCTCGCCGGCGACAGCGATGCGGCCGCCTATTTCGAAACCGTCGCCAAGGGCCGCGACGGCAAACAGGCCGCCAACTGGGTGAGCCAGGAGCTGTTCGGCGCGTTGAACAAGCGCGGCCTGGAGCTGGCGCAATCGCCCGTGAAGGCTGAATCGCTCGGCGCGCTGCTCGATCTCGTGAAGGACGGCACGATCAACGGCAAGATCGCCAAGGACGTGTTCGCGAAGATGATGGAAACGGGCGAAGCGCCGGGCGTGATCGTCGAGCGCGACGGACTAAAGCAGGTCACCGATACCGGCGCTATCGAGAAAGCTATCGACGCATTGATGGCGGCGAACGCTGACAGGGTCGAAGATGTAAAGAAGAATCCGAAGGCCTTCGGCTGGTGGGTCGGCCAGACCATGAAGGCCACCGGCGGCAAAGCAAACCCGCAAGTGGTGAACGAGATCTTGAAAAAGAAGCTCGGCGTTTGACGTTGGGTCCAGGGCGACCGCGCTAGCGCGCCCGTGCGACGAGCGGAGTGTAGCGCGCAACGTGGCCCGCGGCGCCGACCAGGGCCGGCGAGTCGATCTCGGCTCGCAAATGCGCTTCGAACGCTCCTGCCTGGTAGGAAGCGATGCGGTCGCCGCCCGGCATGAACGCCTGCATCATGACGCACATCCAGATATAGACCAGCATAAGGCCTCCCTCCGAAGCGCGGTAAGGTTCGTTCAGTTTGGTTGCCTGCGCGTTAACGCAAAAGCGCCCCGGAGGGGGAGGGCCTCCGGGGCGCGGGGACGTATCGGCCAGCGTGGAGGGGCTTAGCCGCCGGCCAGGATCACGCCCAAGATCACGCCTGTCGCGATGCCGACGAGCAGGAAGTCGCCGCGATCGTCGCGAACATAATGGTAGCCGCGCGGGGGCGGCCGCAGGCGGTAATAGCGGTAATCCACGGAACGATAGTGATCGCGATAATAGCGCGGCAGACGATCGCCACGGCGCCACGAGCGCCAGCCGTAATCGACGCGATCGTAGTGCGAGGGCGGCGGCCCGTAATACCAGCGGCCGCGATAGGTGTAGCCATTGTAGCGGCTGCGGTCCCAGTGGTGACGCTGGGCTCGCCGGTGGTCGCGATAATCGCGCCGGTCATGGCGGCGATCCCAGTCGCGGTCCCGTCGGTGGTCGCGATCCCAATCGCGATCGCGGTGGCGATCGCCGCGGCGATCGCGAGCGTCGGCGTCGCTTGGCAGGGCGAGCGGCGCCGCAAACATAGCCGCGGTCAGCGCGGCCATTGCGAAGCGTTTCATTGCGAGGTCTCCTTCCTGCTTCCCCTGAACCGCTCCGTTCAGACGAAGGTCCCTCTGTTCGGACAAGTGTGTCAGGGCGTGACTGAACTGTGACTGAATGAATCCGGAACTGTGTGGCCGGGTGGCGCCAAAACTTGTCGCAAGCCGCCGAAACGCAGCAAATCCGATCAGTCCGCGGCAAACAGCGCAGCTTTACATCAAGCCTCGCGCAAAGCAGGTATCACCGGTGATCCTAGCCCGTGTCCGCCCCGCGGACCATGTTGCAGTCAGCGCCGACATGAATGGAAGCTGAATGACCCACCCGATCGAACTCTATTTCTGGCCCACGCCGAACGGCTGGAAAATCGCCATCGCTCTGGAGGAGATGGAGCTGCCTTACGTCCTGAAGCCGGTGAACATCGGCAAAGGCGAGCAGTTCGGCGCGGCCTTCATGAAGATCTCCCCGAACAACAAGATGCCGGCAATCGTCGACCCCGAGGGGCCGGGCGGGCGTCCGATTTCCGTGTTCGAGTCGGGCGCCATTCTGCAATATCTCGGGCGCAAGAGCGGTAAGTTCTATCCACGCGACGAACGCGCGCGTGTTGAGGTCGAGCAATGGCTGATCTGGCAGGTCGCGGGTCTGGGTCCGATGGCTGGCCAGGCCGGTCACTTCATCAATTACGCGCCGAAGCTGGTCGACGACCCCAAGCTCATCGAATACGGGCGCACCCGCTATGTAAACGAGCTCAACCGCCTTTACGGCGTCATGGAGAAGTTGCTTGAGACGCGGGACTATCTGGCCGGTGAGTATTCGATCGCCGACATGGCGGCTTGGCCCTGGACGCGCGGAGCCTATCGTCTGGATCAGAACTGGGATGATTTTCCAAAGCTTAAGGCGTGGGTTGATCGCATCGCCGCGCGACCGGCGGTTAAGCGCGCGCTGGCGAGAGGCGACGAGCTAAAGCAGGCGGCCGATTCCCAACGGACCGAGAACTCTGCCGAAGCGGCGAAGCATCTGTTCGGACAAACGTCGAGATCCGTCAGGGATGCGTGCGCCGAGAAGGCAAAACAAGGCTGACAGGGCTTAAGCTTATCGCAAGTTATGCACGTTATTGGTCCACCCCGACGGCGCGAATTATGCACGTCAGTGGGGTGGGACGCACGTGGCAAAGCCAGGCGTTCCCAAGTGGCACAAGGGAGCGGCCTTAAATGGCGTTTACGGATTCTGAGATCGCTGAAGCGCACGAAGCTGTGCGTCGGCAGGGCGATAGCGACAACCTCTACAAACTCGGCCTCATCTATTCGACCGGCCAGGATGTGGACTTCGTGCAAGCGCACATGTGGTTCAACCTCGCCGCCTCGCGCGGTTCGGAAGCGGCCAAGGAAAGCCGCCGCGAACTAGCGGAGATGATGTCAAAGGACCTCATCGCCGAGGCGCAGCGCCGCGCGCGCGAGTGGCTCTCGGTTAAGCACCACTAACCAAAAAGTGGCAGTAGGGCAGCAGATCGCCCTTCCGTCAGTCCCTAATTGTTCCGATCGCCGCGCAGATCGTAGTAGAAGCTGAATTGCACCGGCAGTGCGTCGCGGACGTATTGCTGCATAAACAGGTTTACTTGGCTGATGCGCGAGCGCGGCACATAAACGACGTCGTAGCGCTGCAGCGGCTGAGCGTTGGGAAAGCCATCGCGCATGGCGCGCGGCGAAAGATCGATTTCCGCCACCTGAGTTTGTCCGCTCGCGCGCGAGAGCACCAACACATCGCCGCGTCGCGCGCTCGGCAGGAAACCTCCCGCCAACGCGACGGCCTGAAAGGCGTCGATCTGCGCCGGCATGTCATAGATGCCCGGCCGCGCCACCTCGCCACCGACAAAGACTTGCCGTGAGCCATATGAGCGCGGCGTGACGGTCAGCTCCGGCATCCGCAGATGCGCCGCGTAGGCCGATACAAGGTTGTCGTGCAGTTCACTGGCCGTCAGATCCGCAGCGCGGACCGCGCCGACCAGCGGCAACGCCACACGTCCGTCCGGCCCCACGGTGACTGAGCGCGTTAATTCCGGCGCCGAAAAGACAGTGATCTCGATCTCGTCGCCGGGATAGAAGCGGTACTCGGGCGTCGCATCGGAATAAACGACGCCGGGCGCAATGGGCTCGGGCGCTTCCTGACTATAGGCGGCTGGCGTCAGCAACAGCGCAGCGGCGGTAAGAACGGCGAGCGCATCGCGCATCGATTAACTCCAACGCTTTATTAGCGGACGATCCTTAATGGGGCCTGCGGCGCGACAATGCGCTGGGGTGGTGAATGATCGTTTACCAAATCGACGCAAACTTGCGGCTCGCGCGGGTCAGGGAGCACCGATGAAAACGAGCACCGAGGCGGACCTCACGTCCGCGTGGTCCGCCTGGACCGACGCGCGGCGCATGAGTGTCGTCGACGTGGCCGCGATGTTGTGGAGCGAGCGCACGCTCGTGCTTGGCGTCGGCGCGGTGCTCTGTGCTCTGGGACTGATTGCGGCGCTATTGGCGCCCAAGACCTACACCGCGCGCACCGAGCTCATCGTCCGAATGGGCGAAGAATATGTGTACCAGCCGAACGCTGGCGGCGCCGGAGCGGGCGCGACGCCCGATATGCAGGCCGTCGTCAATGCGGAAATGCGGTTGATCGGCTCCGGCGCTGTCGTGCGGGCGGCGATTGCGGACGTTGAACTTGTCGCGCTCTATCCGGACATCGCCACGGCGCCGGGGTCAGACGCGCGTAAACTGGCCGCCGCCGAGCGCGCATTCGCACAACATTTGACGATCGAAACCGCGCCGCAGACGCCGGCGATCGGCCTTTCCTTCGAACACCGCAATCCTGAAATCGCCGCGCAAGCGCTGAATGCGCTGGTCAGCGCCTATCTCGAACACCGGCGCCAGGTCCTGGTAGGCGGAGAATACGAGGCGCTGGCGGAAGAAAGCAGCGACCTTAGCGCGCGCACCGCGTCGGCAAGCGCGGCGCTGGCGTCCTTCCTGACCGAGCACCAGATCGGCGATTTCGAAAGCGAACTCGCAGCGCTGGCCGCGCGAGCGGGAGATATCGAAACGCAATTGCTCGAAGCACGGGCGCGTCAACGCGAGGCCGAAGCGCGCGCGACGGCGTTGCGCACGCGCTATCGCGCCGAACCCGAAGAGATCCAACTCTACTCCGAATCGGATGCGCGCACCGCTCTGGTTGAAGCGCAGATGGAGCGCGAGCAGCTGTTATCGCGCTACCAGCCCGATGCGCTCCCGGTGCGCGAGGTCGACCGGCGCATCGCCCAGATTGAAGCGTTTCTCGCCGGGGGCGATCCTGCCAGCGTCACGCGGCGCGGCGCCAATCCCGTGCGCCAGGAGGTGGCGAGCCAGCTCTACGCCATGGAGGCCGAAGCGCGCGCGCAAGCCGGTCGCGCGCAGGCGTTGACTCAGCAACGCACGGAGGTGCGCGAGCGGCTGCGGGCTATGCAAAGCCTCGAACCTCGCTTCCGCCAGCTGCTGCGCGAGCGCAGCATTCTTGAAAACAGCGCGCAGAACTTTGCCGCACGCGCTGAAGACGCCCGGACGCGCTCACAGCTGCTGGGACGCGCCACCGACAACATCACGCCGGTGGAGCGCGCCGCTATACCAACGCAAGGCAAGAGTTTGCGCTGGCCGATCATGATCGTGACACTGCTGATCGCAGCGGTGGTCGCCGTGGGCGCGGGCCTTTCGCGCGCTCTGATGCGCCGCTCGTTCCCCACGCCGTCGAGCGCGGCGCGCGCTTTGGGAACGCCGGTGCTCGTCGTGCTGCCGCGCAGCTATGCCAAAGCTGCGAAGCGCGCAAAGCCGCCGCCGCGGCCGAGCAACGAACGTCCGGAACTCGTGCTGGTGGAGGGCGGCGCGTGAGTGATGCCCCGACATTCTGCGTGGCCGGCGTGCTCGAGGCTCTGCGCGCGCGAACGCCGGGCGGCGGACGCGCCGTGATGTTCGTTTCGGCGCATCGCAAGACAGGGGTAACGACCGTGGCCGCTGCGGTGGCGCAATCTGCCGGCCCGGGCGTTGCGTACGCGATCGACCTTGATTTGAAACGCAATGGCTTGGCGAAGGCGCTCAGCGCCGCCGCGCCGTTGGGACCTAAGATCGACGGACGCCTGAATGGGACGTCCTTTTATGCCGTCCGCGGCCGCGGCAAGATCGCCTTACGCGAGGCGACGCCAGCATTTTCGTTTCACCGCGTCGGCCATTCCTTCCTTTATGCCGGCGTGTTCGACGTGCGGGTGTTGCCGCCAGGGGCGCGTGTGGCGGTTTCGTCGCGGCCCGATTACTGGACCGCGGCGCGCGCCGGCGGGGCGACAATCGTCGTCGATGCGCCAGCGCTCGAACGCAGCGGCGTCGCATTGCGTGTGGCGCCGCACATGGACGGCGTAGTCCTGGTGACAAGCGCTGCTGCCGGCGCGGCGCCGGCGGCAATCGCCGCCAAAGCGGCGCTGGTAAAAGCCGGCGCGAATGTAATCGGGCTCGCCTACGCCGGCGCCACCGTTCCCGTCATGGCGATGGAGCGCCTGCTGCGCCGGGCCGGTTGATCGATAAGCGCCTCGCCGTAGAAGCGCTGCTCGAAGAACCATAGAACTTTCCCTGCGCCGCGCGCGGCTTGATCCAATAGCGTCAAGGCATGGGATTTTGACACGCCCGCGACCAGCGCGCTGGCGACACCAAAAACCAAAGTCTGGGCGGCGCCGGCGCCCATGTGGCGGGCGACAGTGGCGTATCTGCGCGCCGCCCACGCAGTCTCGCACGGGCCCTGGCCATAGGCGAACGCACGCCGGAGTCCGTGCGCAAGCCGCAAGCGCCGGGGCTCGAGGTGTTCGATGACGAGCGCGTCGGCCGCCCAGGCAAAGACGGCGCCCGCGTCGGCCCAGCCGGCGAACAGCGCATCGTCCTCGCCGCCGGTCTGGTCCGCGCGAGGGTCGAACGAAATCGGCGACTCGAACATCGCGCGCGGCTGCAGCGAATTGCCTATGCCATACGGGCGGTCGCAGACGCCGCTCCAATGCGGACCGGTGCGCGCATAAAGATTCTCGAAAAAGGCGCCGTTCGGCGCCGGCGCCGGCGCCTGTGCGCGCACGGGTCCAAACACGCTTTGCGCGCCGGTTTCTTTGCGCACGGCGATCAGCTCGGCCAACCACAGAGGTGAGGCCTCTTCGTCATCGTCGAGCCAGGCGATCAGCTCGCCGCGCGCCAGCGTCAGGGCCACATTCCGCGCTTGTGCGACGCCGGGTTTAGGTGCGTGCGCCCAGCGAAACGGGAACGGCGCCTCCCCGTCCAGCGCGCGGAAGGCGTCGAGGGCGGAGCCTTCCGGCGAGTTGTCGATCGCAATGAGTTCGACGCCGCCGACATTCTGCTGTCGGAACACGCTGCGCGCGGCGCGGATGAAGCCGTCCGGCCGGCGGAACGTCGGGATGCATACGCTGACTCTGATCATGCTCGTCTCCGTTCCAACGCCGCCGTAACCGGAAGCACCGTAATGCCCCACCGATGCGCTTCACGCAGCAGCGCATCGAGGTCGGCGCTGCGGGTGCCCCACCGCGATGGACACTCGGCGACGTCATGTGTGAACAGGATCGCCCACGCCTTGCGCTTGGCGGCGCGTCTGAGCGCGGCGTATGCGCGCTCCTTCCATGCGGCGCCGAACATGGGAAAGGCGCGCAATTGCGCGAGATCGGCCGGGCCGTGATTGAGGCCCGGCAAGATCCCGCGCGCACACATGAAGCGCGGCGGCAAGCCGTCCTTCAGCCGATCGCTGGTTTCGCCATAGGGATAAGCGTGCGTCCGCGGCGAGCGCGCGCCCATCCGCATCAGTGCGTCGCGGTTCTTTGCGAGGTCCTCCAGATTGGTGAACACATCGCGCCGCGCAGCATCGCGATGCGCGTAGCTGTGACAGCCGATTTCGTGACCTGCCGCCGCAAGGCGTTGGATGTCCTCAGCGCTGAAATTGCGTCCGCACGGTCCAAGCGTTTCGGAGACGCCGGCCGAGGCGTAGAAGGTGCCCCGGGCGCCGTGATTCTCGAGTATGCGCGCACCCTCAGTGGCGGCGCTGGCCGGAAAGTCGTCGAACGCGATGGAAAGCAGCGGCTCGTCGAAGAAGAGCCGGACAGGTTTGGAGGCGCGCCATTGCGTCATGCGGCGGCGCACTTTGCTCGCAAGGTCGCGCGGCGGTGCGTAGGCCCGTGTAATCATGTCAGATGCTCCGCATAATGAGAGGCGCGATAGAGCTTGAAGGCAGCGCGGCGCACCGGCATCGGTGCAAGCCCGGCTTCGTCTGCCGCCAGCCACGCCAGGAAACGTCGCAATAACGCGCGCGCAGGCGCGAATTTGAACGCCATTGCGGCCCGATAAGCGGCGAAGCGGCGCACCGCCAGCGGGTGCTTTTGCGCCAGCCGCGCAAAGTTTGGGCCTGCTTCGCCGCTCTTGCGTATGAGTGCAGACAAATCATCGAGTCCGGCGTGCGTCGCCGGATTGTCGACGTGCAAGATCCGCGTGCGGCGCGCCGCCGAGAGCAGCCAGTCGGTATCCTCAAAGCCCCAGCCGGTGAACCGGGGATCGAAGGGAAGCGTGGCTAGAAAGTCGCGGCGCACGGCGAGATTAGAGGAGGCTGCAGACTGCGCTGGCCTGGTCGCGCGCTGGCGCGCCCGCGCGCAGTCGGAATGCGCAAACACGTGACGATGCAGGGCTGTTTCAGGACGCATGGGCGCCTGCGCTGCGGACAATCCGCCGAAAGCCACCGACGGCCGCTGCGTGGCCAGAACGCCCAGCCAGATCGACAGGAAGCGCGGCGAATCCGGAATCATGTCCGCGTCGAGGAAGAGTACATACTCGCCGCGCGCCTCAGCGATGAGGCGGTTGCGCGCGGCGACGCGTCCTCTGTTGTTTCCCCACACGATCACCCGCGCCGGTGCGCCCAGACGCTCGCTTGCGGCGATGACGCCTGCGAGCAGCGCTGCGGACGCCGAACCGTCGTCGAGCAGAATGAATTCAACGTCCGTTGGCGCGTTGGCGATCCGCGTCAACAGCGCTGAGGGATCGTGACGGTGGAACGGCGTAAGGACGCTGAGCCGGGGGCGGTCTGCGTCCGGACCAATAGCGATGATGCGTTCGTCAGGGTGCATGGGTGGGCTCGGGTTCAGTCGTCGGACGCGCGGACAAGCGCGCGCACGCCGACGCGGCAACGGCGCGTATGCCGGCGACGTCAAAGGCAAAGGCTGCAAGCACATAGACGAGCGCGCCGACGGCGACGGCGGTCAGCAGGTCCGGTCCGGGTATCGCGAGCACGGCGAGCGCCATCGTTGCTGTCGCAGCGCCCACCCGGGCGAACGCCGCAAGCGGCATTGGCAACACAAGCAAGCGCCGGCCGATGAGCAACAACAGCACGCCGGCAATCAGGGCCCCCACGGCCGCGCCGATCGCCGCCCCGGCCGCGCCCAGGTCGGGCGTCAGCACAAGGGTGAACGCCAGCTGCACAGCGCCTGGGGCAAGCATGGCTATCGCCCGCAAGCCGGTGCGGCGCGTGAGCTGAAAAGCTTCAGAGAGATAATAGAGATTGAACCCGCTCAGAAATCCCGCGAACGCGAGCCACGGCAGCGCGCGCGCAGCGTTCGCGCTCATGGCCTCGCCGACGAGCAGCGTGCTGAGGGGTGCGGCGACCAACGCCAAGCCCACCGCCGCGGGCGCGGCGATGGCGGCCATCAGCGCGATCCCGGCACGGGCGGGCGCCTGTGCGCCTTGCGCGCCTTCGTTTTCGTACGCCCGCAAGAGCAGCGGCGAGAATGCCGCGCCGGCGGCGAGGAACAGAATGTCGAGCGGTCGAACAAGGCCAAAAGCGGCGGCGTAAGCGCCGACCTCACCAGCGCCCGCCTGCGCCGCCAGGATCAGTCGGACGAGCGTCTGGACGGCGAGATCCGCGGCGAGCGCCAGCGCCAAGGGGGCTCCGTAAGCGGCATAGTGAACGGCGCGCGCGGCGGAAGCTCTGCCGCCGCGCGCCTGGCGGCGCAAGCGGGGCAGATCGATGAGCAGCATTAGCACGCCGGCTGCGAAAAGTCCGGCAAACGGCGCTGCTGCGCCGAGGTCGAACTGAATCAAAACCCCAACGCCGACGGCGAAGCCTAGCGCGACATACGCCGCTTCTCCGGCGGCGTAACGTCCCACCTCGAGCGAAGCCCGTTCGCTTTCGCGCGCAATACGAAGAATAAATCGCAGCACAGCTGCGCCAGCCGCGAACGCAGCGAGCGCAATAAAGCGATCGCCGACATTAGCGAAAGCCAAGACAGCGCCAGTAACGACGACAACGCCAATGCCGAGGGCGGCCGCAACGACCAGAAGCGTGGCGAAGTGATCGGCCAGGCGCCGTTCCGCGCGGGCGATCGGAAGGAAACGAAAGGCCGCCGCTTCGGCCCAGGTGAACAACAATGTGTGCGCCAGCAGCGAGGCGGAGAGCGCGATCGCGTAATGGCCAAATTCCTCCGCGCTCATCAGGCGCGTGAAGGCGGCGATCGCGCCAAGCCCGACCAGGGCCTGCGCGATCTGCAATGGCGCCAGCGCAAGAACGCGTGCGGGGGTCACCGCGTCGCCTTTGCATCGCCCAGCAGAACCGGCGCGGTGCGCAGCAGGATGTGCAGGTCGAGCCAGAGCGAACTTTTGGCCACATACTCCAGATCGTAGCGCACCCGGCGTCGCACCGCGGCCGGCGTCTCGAGCGGACCGCGCGAGCCGTTAACTTGCGCCCAGCCGGTGATGCCCGGCTTGACGCGATGGCGGTGGGCGTATTCGGCGACGATGTCGTCCAGGTCGCGATCGCCCGCTTTCATCCCGATCGCGTGCGGGCGCGGGCCGACCAGACTCATGTCGCCCTTGAGCACGTTGAACAATTGCGGCAGCTCATCGAGACTGGTGCGGCGCAGCCACCGGCCAATGCGCGTGATGCGCGGATCGTCCGCGCAGACCTGGCGCAGCGGCGCGCCGGGATCATGGCGCATGCTGCGAAATTTCAACAGCGTGATGACGCGGTTGTTAAAGCCATAGCGTCGCTGGCGGTAGATCGCCGGGCCCTTGCTGTCGAGCTTCACCGCCAGTGCGATCGCCGCCATCGGCAGTGCGCACACGACGAGCAAGAGCGTGGCGAGCACGATGTCTTGGACACGCTTGAATAGCGCGCGTGTCGCATTGTTCGGTCGTCCCGATACGCAAGCCAGCGCAGCGCCGGCGAAGCGCTCTGCGCCGCGGCCGCGCACGGCGAAGGTGTCCACGTCCAACAGAAGATCGACGCGGTTCGGAATGACCCGCAAGCGCTGGATCATGTCGCGCACGCGCGCCTCTGCTTTTTGCGACACAGTTATGATTATGCGATCGACCTGAGGCAGGCCTTCCCAGGCGAGCAGATGCTCGAGGTTGCCGCCTACCGGTGCTGCGCCGATGGCTGCAGGCGCGCGTTGCAGACGATCGTCCACCACCGCAATCACCCGCGCTTCGCCCGATTTGCTTAGCCTCGCGGCCACGCGCTCGGCCGCTTCGGTTGCGCCGACCAACACAATGTTCTCAGCGAACACGCCGGCCCGGTGCGCGGCCCGGGTCCACACCGCAATGGCGGCATGGACGCCCGCGAGCAGCATGGCCGTGAGCGGCAGAGTTGCCGAAAGAGCCGCGGCGCTGCGTGCGTCCGGGGCGAACGCGGCGGCCAGCCCCAGTCCGGCAATCACGCCGATCGCCAACCCGCCGATGCCGCGCTCTGCGCGCATGCGTCCGGGCGTGACGCGATAGGCGTCGGTCAACCAGAGCCCAGCCTTCAAGGCGGCGGCTGCGCCAAAAATAGCGCCGGCCGCGCCAAGCGGCAGTGCGGCCAGGCCGACGCCCATGCCCCAGCGCGATGCGAATTCGGCGGCGGCGATAACGATGAACCAATCGAGCGCCTGCAGCGTGCGGACGGGCAGCTTCGGGGCGAAGTGAAGGCGGCGTTGCGTAAGCGACGGCAGAACGAAACGGGGGTGCGTCCCAACATCGTTCGCCGGTGTCGGCAATCCGCCGTCGCGGCCCGAACCCGCCGGCAGGGTCGGCTCAGCCGGGGCGGGCAGTTCGCTGACATCGAGTGCGATCGACAGGCCAAAAAGACAGAACTCGCCGGCCTGCTCGGCCAGACGCTGCGCTTCGCGGAGCGTGAGGTCCGCATCGCCCTGTGCAGGACCGGTTTCGACCTGCGCCAAACCGGCGCCGGCCAACGCTAACGCAGCGTGCGACATGGATAATTCGCCCCTCGGACTAAGTTCTTGGAAACCGTTCGCGCAAAGCCCGCGCCAGTTAACCAAGCGTCCTCGTGGATCGGGGACAGGGGGATGGACGAGCCCCGCCCGAGGGCGCATCTGCCTATTGCCTTATTGTCCTATTGCCCTATCCCCTAACGCGCCGGAGACGTGGCCGAGTGGCTGAAGGCGGCGCCTTGCTAAGGCGTTGTACTCTAACCGGGTACCGAGGGTTCGAATCCCTCCGTCTCCGCCAGTTTTGCCGCCTAGCGATTCATATGATTAAGCGACACCCGCCCGCCGCGCCGGGCTGGGCGGCATCGGCGGCGAGTTCAAGCACCGTCGGCCAGTGCTGGTAGTAGAAGAGTTGCCCGCCCGCATACGAGGCAATTTCGGGGTTAACGGCGCGGAACAGTGCGCACACGCCGTCCTTGTCGGTGATGGGATCGTCCGCGCCGAACGCCAGGACAAGCGGGGCGGCCAAACCGGTGCGATCGAACCGGTAGTTGTTGAGCGCGCGCACCTCCCACATCTGGCCGTCGGGCGGCTTTTGCATCGCGTCGATCACGACATCGGCAAAATAGGCTTCGAGCGCCTCGTTCTCGATCAGGCGCAGATCCGCCGGTGAGCGCTTCGCCAACTTGCGTATGATCGTGCGCGCGCTCTCGCGGGTCATGCTCGCCCACATGACGCGTGAAACCTGTTCCATGAGCCAGGGGGCGCGCTGCGCAAGATTGCGCCGTAACACAAAGCCGAAACCGGGATTAACCCCTTCGATACGCGCCAATCCGAAGTGGGGGCTGCACATGGTGAGCTTGCGCGCGCGCGGATCGGCGCGGGCAAGTTCGAGGCCCACCGCCGCGGCGGATGCAAGCGCCAGGATCGCATACGAGGTGACGTGCAGACGCTCCAGCAACTCCTGCGTCTCTGCGGCGGCCTCGGCGATGGAGAGATCCTGACGCGAGGGAGAAGACTGCCCAAAGCCAGGCCGATCCGGCGCGATCAGGTGCAGACCCAGGCGCGCGGCCGCAGGCTGGTAGCCGTCGGGGATCATGCTGCCGGACTGGGCGCCGTGCAGGACCGCCAATTTTGGGCCGTTGACGTCGCCGAATTCGCGATAAGACACTCGCCGTCCGTTCGTGAGCGTGATCAAGCGACGAGCCGGGCGCGCGGGGCTGGCCGGAAAAATCTGCGTGCCTGCGTCGGCTTCGGCGATGGCGGCTTTCATCTGTCCGGCGATCACGCTCGACAGACGCATTGCTTCCTCGCGGAAGCGCACGAGTTCGCCCTGACGCGACACACCTACTTTGGCAAGAAGTGACTTGATGTGCGTACGCGCCGTGCTTTCTGCGATGCCGAGCCGTTGTGACAGGTCGGCGGCGCATTGGCCGAGATGCAGTGCGCGCAGCACGCGCAGCTCGGCCGCCGTCAGGTTGAAACTCTCCAGCGCCTGCTCAAGTTCGCTGGTCCAGGTCCCGGCCATGGGCGCAGCGATGATGAACGCGCCGGTATTCTCGCGTTGACCTGCCTCGCTGGCGCGGGCGACCGCAAGAGTGATGAGCGGCTCGCGCGGATCGATCTCCAGCATCAGGAATCTCGTGCCGCCCGGTTGAAGCGCGTGCAACGCATCGTCCAACTCGCGCTGTGCGCTGGGGCTGGCGAGGCGGAAAGTGTCTCCCGGCGTGGTGCTCTCAGCGATGAGGTCGAACACACGTTGGGGATCGGCGGTGGTGACGATGCGCCGCGAGGCGGAAATCACGACGTGCGCTACAGGCGCGCTGGCCTCGGTCTTCTGAATGCGCGCCGACAAAGCCTCGGCGACCGCGATCTCCCCGCGCAAATGATCGAGCACCTCGTCCGATACGTCCTCCTCAGCCAGCGCATCCAGAGCCGCCACGAGATCAACCACGGCCTCCGGCTCGAGCACCATTCGAAACAAGCCCGAGACGGCCATCCGATATTCCGATTGCGACTCCGACATCCCGTCCGTTGAAGAGGTGGCGAGGGGTGAACACGGTACGCGAGCACGCGGACCGGGACAATTTGATTCATGCGCGCGCGCAGCATGACGCCCCGAGCCTAACTGTAGCGCTCGTTATGCTTGATCGCTATCTTGAGCCGGTCGGGCTCGCACTTAGTAGGCAAATGCAAGAAGACGGGTGGGCGCGCATGGAGGACGTTCTCGCGTTCGCGCTGCGCTGCTTCGCCGCGTTAGAATGCGGCGACGCCGTATTACCAGCGCCGCCGCGAACTTCCCAGACCCAACGTCTTCTCGCATTGCGCACTCTGCTCCGGCATCGCCCAAAAGGGGGAGACGGCCGCAACAGCGTCGCCCTGTTGCATAAACGCGCCGCTTTACGAGTGGCGGGCCTTGGCCAGCAGCGGCGCATAAACGATGGCGAAGAGCGCAAACGCGGCGCTCCAGAGCACCGCCGACACCGCCAGCAGCTGCACCTGCGCCGCCGGCAACAAGGCTGAAGCAACCCGCAGCACCGCGCCCAGAATGGCCAGAGCATAGATGAGTTGCGTGCCCCACGGTGCGGTGAGGTCGCGACCTGTATGCCCACGCGTGGCGCGGGTCATCACCGCGAGCGTCATCACGCCGATCGCCCCGGCGCCTAGCGCATGCACGCCAGCAGTCGGCGGCACCGCGATCGTCAACGCTGACAGGCCAAGCAGAGCGACGCCAATGCCGAGCCAAAGATAGCCGATGTGCAGGATGGTCACGAGCGGTTCTGCGCCGGTGCGCCAGCCGCGCCAGCGCGCCAGCCGTCCTACAAGCGCCGTCCCCGCACCGAGCAGCAGCAATCCGGCCAGCAGCGAAAACGGCGCAAACAGCCATGTCAGCAAAGCGATCCCGGTCAAGCCTAGCGCCGCCATGTCGAACCGGTCCTGCGCGGCGGGCGCGGGCTCCATCGCGCGCTTGGCCATCCAATTGCGCGTGAAGCTTGGCACAATGCGTCCGCCGATGAGCGCGATGAGCAGGGCCGCTACGGCGAGCGCAATCCGCTCGCCGATCCATACGGCGTCAGGGGCCGGCACGCGCAGGTGAAAAGCGATATTGGCGCCGGCGAACACCGTGACCAGAACGCAAACAGGCACATTGCGCACGTTGCCGCCAGCCAGCACTTCGCGCCAAAGCACCAGCGCGAGCGCGGCCAGGAAGAGCGAATCGACGGCGCCAGCGAGGCCGCCAAGCTGTTCGGCGAACAGCATGGCGATGCGCCCGGCGAGCCAGAGCGCGAACAGCCCCATCAGGCGCGCGCCGACCACCGGCAAGCGACCGGTCCAGTTGGGGACTGCGGTCAACAGAAAGCCAGCGACTACACCGGCAAGATAGCCGAACAGCATTTCGTGCACATGCCAGTCGCGGCTGGCGAAGGCCGCCGGCAGCAGGCCCATGTAGGCAAGGGTCCAGAGCGGGACCACGAGAGCAGCCCACAACGCTGAAAACAGGAAGAACGGGCGGAACCCGAAACTGAACAGGGCCGGGCCTTGATAAGCCCGCAGGCGCTTGGCGGTGGCGTCCATAACTAGGCTTCAGATCACGCGCGCGTGGCGCGCCGGTTCATCGCGGCGATAAGCGTCGAAAACGCTGGCGACGATACGCGCGAATGGCCGCGCCGCTTCGGGAATAGACACTTTGCATCCTTCGATCTGCACGAGCCCGTAATCCTGCAGGGAACGTAGCGCCTCCACCTCGGCTGCAAAGCCCGCCGCGCCGCCATGAGCGCCTAGATCTACGGTGAAACTGCACATGAGCCGCTCGATGATTGCGCTCCGGCGCAGGTCCTCGGGCGAAAGCTGGTGGCCGCGCGCGGTGGCGAGCCGGCCAGCCTCGATGGCGCGGCGCCATAGGGCGACATCAGGCGCATTCTGCGCATAACCTTGCGGCAGCATGGAGATAGCCGAGGGGCCGACGCCGATGAGCGCGTCGCCCACGCCGAGCGCGTAGCCCTGGAACGAGCGCCGCGCCTCGCCGTTGCGGGCCGCGATTGCAAGATCGTCGTCGGGCTGGGCGAAGTGATCGATGCCGATGGCTTCATACCCGGCCGCCAGCAATTCCTCGCGCGCGGCGGCGGCCTGTTCGAACCGCTCCATCGCCTCGGGAAGCGCCGCTTCGTCGATGAGACGCTGGCGCTTCTTGAACCAGGGCACGTGCGCATAGCCAAAGACCGCGACGCGTTGCGGCGCCAGGTCGGCGACAAGGCGCACGCTGCGCCGCACGTCCTCCACGCTCTGGCCTGGCAACCCGTACATGAGATCCACGCTGATGCCGGCGATGTGGGCTGCGCGCAGCATGCCGAAAGCTTCTTCCACGCGGGCATACGGCTGAACGCGCCCGATCGCACGCTGGACGTGCTCGTTAAGATCCTGCACGCCGAGCGACGCACGCGTCACGCCGAAGGCCGAATAGACCTCCACTTGCGCCCGTGTCAGGTTGCGCGGGTCCAGTTCGACGGCGTGCTCGCGAACGCGATCGAGATCGAACCAGAACTCGATGTGCCGCGCAATGCGGGCGAAGCGTTCCGGCGTCAGGATGTTGGGCGTGCCGCCGCCCCAATGAATGGCGCTGAGCGCGTGCGCGGACGTGGCCGAGGCAATCACGTCGAGCTCCCGACGCACCGTCTCGACAAAATCGTCGAGCGGCTCATCGCGCCGCGTCGCGAATGTGTTGCAGCCGCAATACCAGCAAATCTCCCGGCAGTAGGGAACGTGGATGTAGAGCGAGAGCTCGGCATCCGCCGGCAAGGCGCTCAGCCAGCTGCGCGAACGCGTACGATCGATGTTCGCGCTGAAATAGTTGGCTGGCGGGTAGGAGGTGTAGCGTGGCGCGCTTTGCTGCGCGAATGCGCTCAGCTTAGGGTCCATGAGATGTGTGTACGGGCGCCGAACGGTGTCGGACTTGACGACGGTCAAGTGCGCGTGCGGCTGAAGCGCGCGGGGACCGCCCGGTTGATAAGAGTCAAACCGGACCTCGCAGAACGCGCTGACCCCTAACGCCGTTCCAAGTGGCGCAAAATTGCGCCTCGATTGGGCGAAGCGAGTGGGCTTTTGCGATTGCCGCATGGCGCGCGATTTTCTAAGCCTGTCCTGCGCCGCGACGACTGCGCAGCGCATAGCGAGGTAGAACATGAGCCATCTTCTCGACCGCTTGACGTTTTTTGCGCGCGAGAAGCAGGAGTTCGCCGGCGGTCATGGGTACATGACCAGCGAGGACCGCTCTTGGGAGGATGCTTATCGCAAGCGCTGGGCGGCGGGAAAAATCGTCCGTTCGACGCACGGGGTGAACTGCACCGGCTCCTGTTCCTGGAAGATTTATGTGAAGGGCGGCATCGTCGCCTGGGAAACGCAGCAAACCGACTATCCGCGCACGCGTCCCGATCTGCCCAACCACGAGCCGCGCGGTTGTCCGCGCGGCGCAAGCTATTCCTGGTATCTCTATTCGGGCGCGCGCTTGAAATACCCGCTCGTTCGCGGGCGGCTGCTGCGCCACTGGCGCGAAGCGCGCGCCACCATGACGCCGGTGGCGGCCTGGAAATCCATCGTCGAGACGCCGGACAAGCGCGCCGACTGGGTGAGCCGGCGCGGGCGCGGCGGCTTTGTGCGCGCCGGCTGGGATGAAGTGAACGAAATCATCGCCGCCGCTAACGCCTACACGATCAAGAAATATGGGCCCGATCGCGTCGCCGGCTTCTCGCCGATCCCGGCGATGTCGATGATCTCCTATGCGGCCGGCAGCCGTTATTTGTCACTGATCGGCGGCGTGCCGCTCTCGTTTTACGACTGGTACTGCGACTTGCCGCCCTCGTCGCCACAGACCTGGGGCGAGCAAACCGACGTCCCGGAATCGGCTGACTGGTACAATGCCGGCTTCCTCATCGTCTGGGGCTCCAACATCCCGATGACGCGTTCGCCGGACGCGCATTTCTACACCGAAGTGCGCTACCGCGGCGCGCGCAGTGTGGTTGTAGCGCCGGACTTCAACGAGGCGGCCAAGTTCGCCGATCTCTGGATGCACCCCAAGCAGGGGACGG
>CAZIOD010000052.1:0-18782 GCA_964540785.1 uncultured Terricaulis sp. | reverse complement strand
GCCAACCGCGCCGGCGAACCACATTGTCGAAGACCGCTCAACGCGCTTGCTTCATTCGCGAAATTCGTTATCGCTCAACCGGTTCGCGGGCATAGTTCAGAGGTAGAACGTCAGCTTCCCAAGCTGAATGTCGGGGGTTCGATTCCCCCTGCCCGCTCCAGTTCATTGTGAGCGGCCCCTGGCCGCGACCGGCCAGATTTCGATGAGGCTTCCCTCACGCACGACGTGATAAGCGTCGTAGAGATTGACCGTGGGATCGCAGTGCGGGACTGCGAGCGTGATGAGGTCGCCAAGTCGGAATTCGTGATCGGTTGCGATCACCGCGCCATGTTCGTCGCCCATGAATACGAACATCGATGACGCAGGCGCGCCCTGGACGATCGAAGGCGCGCCGCCGTCGGTGGAGAGCGCTTTGAAACCGGCGTCAATGGTGGCCATGCTGGCGTGATTGGCGCTGATCACGCGTGCATCGACGAAAAGCGACGTCTCGAACGGAGCGCCGCCATCGCCAGTGAGGTCGCATGCGCTGTACTGGCTGTCCATGAACACGTAGGAGCCGACCTGCAGCTCGGTCAACACGCCCAGCCCGGCGTCGATCCGGTGCGTGCCGGTGCCTGCGCCGGAGATCACACCCGGCGAAAGTCCCGCGCTGCGCAAGGCTTCCAATACTGTGCGCAGATACGCCGTGCGGTCCTCGATCGCGGCGCGGCGATCGGCGTACGATTCTATGTGCTGCTGAACGCCACAATAAAACTGCACGCCGGCAAAGCGAAGCGAGGAGGCCGCAACGATTTGACGGGCGAGCTGGACCGCGGCCTCGGGCGAGGCCACCCCGGTGCGGCGGATGCCCGGATCGATATCGACCAGAACGGAAAGAGGCCGGTTCGGGCTTGAGACGGCGGCGAGCGCGACAACGTTATCGGGATGATCTGCAACGACGGCCAGGCTGGCCATGCGTTCATGCAGCCTGGCCAAGCGCGCTTGCGCCTGCGCCGTCACGACCGGGGACGTGATGAGGATGTTATCGACGCCGCCCGCGGCGAGCGCTTCGGCTTCACCCAATTTGGCGCAACACACGCCGACCGCGCCCGCCTTCATCTGCAGACGCGCGATCTCAACGCACTTATGCGTCTTCGCGTGGGGACGCAGCGCAAGTCCGCGCTCGCGCGCGAACACAGCCATGGCGTGGATATTCCGCATAAGCGCGTCCCGATCGAGCACCAGGACGGGCGTATTGAGCGCGTTGCGCGAGCCCTGCCGGCCGAGGAGGTGTGCGTGCAAGTCGATGTCGGCGCCGCTCGCCATCACGCAGGCTCCAGTGCGCGAGTGACGCCGAACAGCGAGGCCAGGTGCGCGTTTGCGAACTTGCCGTCCGGGTCGTGGGCGTCGCGTACGGCGCGGAACCGCGCCGCGTCAGGATAAAGCGCGTCCACATCGCGCGCGTTGAGGGTGTGGCGCTTGGCCCAATGCGGGCGCCCGCCGTACGCGCGGAAGATGCGCTCCACCTCAGCGAACATCTCCCGCCAGGCCATCTTTGCATATTGGTGCATCGAGATGGCGGCGCACGGCCCAGCGTTGAACGGGCTGAGCCAGATGTCGTCGCCGGACACGAGGCGGAATTCAAACGGGAACGTCACTGGCAGACGCTTCTTGCGAATCCAGGCGATGGCTTCGCGCAGCGCCGGCCAAGCATTCGCGCGCGGGAGCTCGTATTCCATTTCCTCGAAGCGCACGTTACGCGGCGAGGGAAAGATGCGATGGGCCGGTCCGACGCGGCGCTGCCGGATCCCGGGACGCACGATCAGGCGTTGCAGCGACGGCGTAAGAAGCGGCCAAGCCGCGCAAATCTCGCAGATGACGGCAAAGGCGCGATCGTCCATGTCGCTCGTGCGCTTGAGCGGGCCCTCCTCCGGAGCGGGATTGAGCGTCTTCAGGATCGCCTGGCCGCTGTAGGGGAACAGCCAGAACTCCACGTGCCGGTTGGCCTGGGCGAGGTCTTCCCAGCGTTCGGCAACGGCCTCGATCGGATGCGATTGCACACTTTCCTCCAGGTGGTAGGCCGACGTCACCTCGATTTCGATGCGCGTGGCGATTCCCAACAGGCCGAGTGAAAGGCGTTGTGCTTCGAACAAGTCGGGCCGCTCGGCCTTGCTGCAGGTTACGATAGAACCGTCGGCCAGCATCAGACGAAACGCGCGCGCGGCAGTGGAGAGCGAACCGAGTTCGGCGCCGGTGCCGTGTGTGCCCGTGGCGACGGCGCCGGCGAGCGCTTGGGGATTGACATCGCCCTGATTGATCAGCGAGACGCCCTGCTCCCACAAGGCGGCGGTAAGTTTTGCAAGACTCCATCCGGCCGGCGCCCAGGCGCTTTGGCGGTCAGCACCGAGTTCAAGTTCGCCTTCCAGATTCTCTAAAGACACGAGCACGCCGTCCGTCTCGCACAGCGGCATGAAGGAATGACCCGCGCCCGTAACGCGCACACTGCCCGAGCGCCTGACGGCGCTGGCCAATTCAGCCTCTGACGCCGGGCGTAGGATCGCGCTTGGACGCGCCGTGACGCTGCCCGACCAGTTTTTCCATTTGCTCATGCCATGCCTCGATAACGCCGAGACCAGGCGATTGCCAATGCCGCGCTTGGTCTCGGCTCTCGAGGATCGCCACGTACGGAGCTGCGGCCGCAACGCGATGTCTCCACATTCCATAGGTTCGGTCGACTTCGAAATCCTCGCGTGTGGAAACGCAAAGCAGTGTGCGCCCGACCGGAAGGGGGCGGATTGAGTAGGGATGAATGTGCGGGCCAACGCTTTGGTGTCAGGGACCTAGGCGGAAAGGGCGGCGGACAGGGCGAGGCCTTGTCGCCGCTCGCGATCTAGGCGCCAGCCCAGCGTGGATGATTAACGGCCGCGGAGGCCATCATCCTGCGGCGGGGCGCTGCCTGACGTCTCGGGAACGGTGAGCGAACCGACGGACGCCAGCAACTGACGCTCGGCGACGACGAGATCGCGTTCGGCCTGAGCCAGAGCCAGGCGCGCATCGAGCAGGTTCTGCTCTTGCTCCAGCACTTCGAACGTGGCGCGCAGGCCGGTTTCCTGCTCAAGCCGCACGCCTTCGTAGGCAAGCTCGGCAGCTTCGACCTGCTCGCGCGCGGATTGGACGGCGGCGCGCGCGCTGGCGAGACCTGTCCAGGAATTCGTCACGTTCTCCTGCACAAGGCGCTGCGCGGCGGCGAGATCGAGATTGGCGGCTGCGCGCAACGCGCGCTGCTGTCGTGTCCTCGAACGGACAACGCCGCCCTGGAAAATCGGGATCGACACGCGCACGCCAACCGTATCGGTCATCGACTCGGTCGTGTCGTCGTCGAAATCGGCGCCGATGGATTGACCCGCTTCGAGCGTCACGCGCGGCCGGCCCTGCGCGGCGGCGGAGTCGACATTCGCGTCAGCCAGGTCGGTATCTGCAAGCGCGCTGCGCAGCACCGGGCTCTGGCGTCCGGCGGTGTCGAGCGCGACGTCGAGCTGCGGCGGAAGGCCTTCGGCGCGCGGCGGAGGCTGCAGATCGCTTGGCGGACGTCCGACCAGACGCAGATAGGCCTGCACCGACGCCGCAAGCTGGCCCTGCGCCTGAACCAGGAGCGTGCGCGCCTGGGCGAGGCGCGCTTGCGACTGCGCGACATCGGTGCGCGTGACGACGCCGGCGTCGAACTGGGCCTGCGCATATTCCAGGAGACGCGTGAGATTCGACACGGTTTGTTCGCGTGCAGCGACGATTTGCTGGGCTTGGCGCACGTCGGCGTATGCGCGCGTCACATCGAGCAGCAGCGTCTGCAGCGTCTGGTCGTAGTCCGCGACTGCGCCGCGGATTTGCGCGCGCGCGGCGCGCGTGGACGCGAGTACGCGTCCGGAACCGAACAGCAATTGAGATGCGCTGACAGAAGCGTCCCATCCCTCTCTGCGGCCGGTGTCGAGGGCGGGCGTATCGCTATCTGTATCACGCGATTGCGCGGCGCCTGAGATAGAGACTTGCGGCAAGGCGTCGGCCCAGGCTTGCGGCAGCGCTTCGCGCGTGGCGCGCAGCCTGGCGCGCTGGGCGGCGAGCGTTGGGTTGGACTCCGCCGCCGACACCATCGCTTCGGTCAGCGTATCCGCCGCAACAGTCCCCGGCGCTAAAACGGCCAAAGCCGCCAAGGACACAATCAAACCACGCATGAGAAATTCTTCCTCATTCCCGCCGCAACGCCTCGATCGGATCGAGCTTCGCCGCACGCCACGCCGGGTAAGCGCCAAACAAAACCCCCACGAGACCGGAGAACGCGATGGCCATGATTGCGTTGTGAGGCGCCACCACCAAGGGCAGGTTAAATAAAGAGGTCATTAACCAGGCGCCAAGCACGCCCAGCAGCAGCCCGATGACGCCCCCAGCGACCGAAAGCGTCACGGCCTCAAGACCGAACTGGTGCAAAATGTCGGCCTGACGCGCGCCGAGCGCCTTGCGCAGACCGATCTCACGCGTCCTTTCCGTGACGGACACCAGCATGATGTTCATGATGCCGATACCGCCCACGAGGAGGGAAACCGCCGCAATCCCGCCAAGCAGAGCCCCGAACACCTGCGTGGCCTGCTGCGCTGTTTCGGTGATGGAACTGAGGTTCTGCACAGTGAAGTCATCCTCACCCTCGCGCGTGCGATGGCGTTGACGCAACAGATTGGTCACGTCCTCCTCGACACGGCCCAGCGCGCCTTCGCTCGCGGCCTTTACGGAGATCTGACTGACCGTGTCGGCGCGGCGATTGCGGCCCGATATGCGCCGCTTGACGGTGGTGAACGGCGCCAGCACGACGTCGTCCTGGTCCATGCCAAAGCCGGTCTGACCTTTGGATTCCAGAACGCCGATCACCTCGAACGATCCGCCGTTGATGCGCACCGTTTCACCGATGGGATCGATATTGGGGAAGAGTTCGCCTGCGACTGTCGCGCCCAGCACGACGACGCGCCGCGCCTGGCGCTCTTCGGTATCGTCGAAAAAACGGCCCGCGGCGATACGCCAGTCGCGCGCAATCAGATAAGCCGGCGTCACGCCTTCGACTTGTGCGTTCCAATTGAGCCCGTTGGCGATGATCTGGGCGCGGCTGCGCTGCGACGGCGCAACGACCATAACGTCTTCGACCTGCTGGGCGATGGCGGCGGCATCGTCGAGCGTCAGCGAATCCCATCCGCCGGACTGGCCGCGCACCCCGCCGGCTCCGCGCGGCGCGCCGGGCGCCACGATCAGCAGATTGGAGCCGAGACTGGCGATCGACCGCTCGATCTGTACTTGCGCACCCGAGCCTAACGCCATCATCGCCACGACCGAGGCGACGCCGATGATCACGCCAAGCGCGGTCAGCGCCGAACGCATGGGGTTCGAGCGCAACGCGCGAGCGGCGCTGGAGACGAGGTCAGACGTGCGCATCATGGCGCGTCCTCCGCTCGTTGAGCTGATCGGAAACGACGCGCCCGTCTCGCATCTCGATGGTGCGGTCGGTCGCAGCGGCGACCTCATGATCGTGCGTGACCAGCACGACGGTCATGCCCTCGCGATTCAGCTGGCTGAACAAGCCCAGAATCTCCTGGCCCGTGTGCGAGTCGAGCGCGCCGGTCGGCTCGTCGGCCAGCAAGAGCGCCGGCTTGCCGGCGAGCGCGCGGGCGATGGCCACGCGTTGCTGCTGACCGCCGGAGAGCTGCGTCGGCTTGTGCGCCAGCCGCTCGCCCAGACCGACGCGTGTCAACAAGTCTTCGGCCTGGCGGCGGCGCTCCTTGGGCTCGACGCCGGCATAGATCATCGGCAGCTCGACATTCTCCACCGCCGTCATGCGCGGCAGCAGGTTGAAGCTCTGGAAAACAAAGCCGATAGTGCGATTGCGGAAGCGCGCCAGCTCCTCGTCATTAAGCGCGCCGATATCGGCGCCACCGATGACGAGACGGCCGTGCGTGGGCGTGTCGAGACCGCCCATGATGTTCATCAAGGTCGACTTGCCGGACCCGGACGGGCCGACGATAGCGCAATATCCGCCGTGCGGAATGGCGAAGCTTACCCCATCGAGCGCGTGGACCGTTTCCTCGCCCATCGTATAGAGCTTGACCAGGCGATGCGCCTCGATGAGGGGGGCTTCCATTACGCGCCCCTGATGCGCACGCCGCCGCGATTGCCGCCGCGACCGCCGAATGGATTGCTCCGGTCATCGTTTTCGGCGCGCGGGCCGCCGCCGATGATGACCTGATCGCCCTCCTCCAGGCCGCTATAGAGCAGGGTGTGGCTGCTGTCGGCGATACCGATCTCAACCTGCACGGGCTGTGGTCTGTTGCCGCGCAGCACCCACATCACCGCCTGGCGTCGGGTGTCGCGACGCGCGCCGGTCTCACGCATTTGCGTCAGCAATTGACGCTGGCGATCGCTCAGCGTCGGCTCGATGGCGGCGAGAGCGGCCTCGCGCATGTTGCGCATGAACGCGCGGCGCTCGGATTGAGTCGCTTGCTCGCCTGGACGAGCCGCCGATTGCATCGCGTTGCGATAGGCTTCCTGCGCGGCGCTTTGCTGCGCTTCGGTGAGTTCGAGCTGTTCGGTCAGCTGAGCGACGCCCCGTCCGCCGCGTCGGCCTTCGCCGCGCGTTTGCGCCTGGGCTTCGCCGGTCCGCGCGCGACGGCCTTGGGTCATCGCATCGGCCTGTGCGATCAGCTGCGGATCGGCGGGACGGAACCTCAGCGCCGTGTTCGGCACGCGCAGGACGTCGTCGCGCTGTTCGATGATGATTTCTGCGTTGGCCGTCATGCCCGGCAGCAACTGGCGGCCGGGATTATCCGCTTCCACAACGACAGTGTAGCTGACGACGCCTTGCTCGGCGACGCCTTGTTGGCGCACCTGACTGACGCGGCCGTCGAATTCGCGATCCGGGAAGGCGTCCACGGTGAAGCGCACCGGCATGCCTTCGTCGACATCGCCGATATCGGCTTCGTCGACTGTGATGTTGGCCTGCAGGCGCGAGAGATCCTGTGCGATGATGAACAGGGTCGGCGCCTGAAAACTCGCGGCCACGCTCTGGCCCACATTGATCTGGCGGTCAACGACAACGCCGTCGATCGGCGAGCGGATGACGCTGCGCTCCAGATCCGTACGCGCGCTGGCGACTTGTGCGGACGCCTGAGCCACAGCGGCGCGCGCGGAATCGCGTGCGGCCCGCTGCTGCGACATCAATTGTTCGGAAGCAAAGCCGCGCTGGGCCAAAAGCTGGTAGCGACTGTAGTCGGCCTGCGCGACGGCGAGTTGAGCCTGCGCCTGGCTCAAGCTCGCTTGCGCCTGGGTGAGGCGTTGCTGAAACGGCGCAGGGTCGAGGCGCGCCAACACCTGGCCGGCGCGCACCTGCGAGTTGAAGTCGACGAGAATTTCCTGCACCGGCCCGGAGACGGTGGAGCCGACATTGGCGGAGATCAGGGGCTCGAGCGTGCCGGTTGCGCTCACGACGCGCGTGATCGAGCCGCGATCGACCGCTGCGGTGCGATAGGGCTCGCCCCCGCCGTCACCCTTGAGCAATCCCCAGCCGAGCAACAGCACGATGGCCGCTGCGCCGAGCGTCAGATAGAGGCTGCGGCCGCGCAGAAAGCCCGGCCGCTTCGCCCACAGCGCCAGCACTCGTTGTCGAAACGCGGCGAACATCACCTATCCTCACTGGCGGCTTGGCCGCCGAAGGCAAACGCCCTTCCCCAGAAAAGTGCGCGGCCGAGCGCCATCATCGCGCCTGGCCGCGCTTAATGACCACTTAACGGCCGCGGCGTCCGCGCCGGGCTTCCGCTTCCTCGCGGGTCACCTGGCCGTCATTATTGGCGTCCAGTCGCTCGAAGCGGGCGGCTCCCATGGCCACGTACTCGGCGAGGGAAATCTGGCCGTCATTATTGGCGTCTACATGGCGGCGACCGCTGCGCTCGCCGCGCTCAGCGCGCTGGGGACGTTCGTCCGCGCTGATGACCCCGTCATTGTTCGTGTCGAGACGGGCAAACATCTGGCTTGGACGGGCGAGGAATTCCTCGCGCGTGATCACTCCGTCATTGTTGGCGTCCACGCGATCTAGTCCGCGGTGCATCCCGCGATGAGCGCCCCGGCGATGATGGGCGCGATCGCCACGTCCGGCGCGCATTTCTTCACGCGTCAGCTGGCCGTCATTGTTGGCGTCAAGCGCATGAAAGCGCGCCGTACGGTGTGCATCGTATTCGGCTCGCGTGACCGTTCCGTCATTGTTGCTGTCCGCCTGAAACAGGCCGAACGAGCGGGCTTGCGAGCCCTCTTGTTGGGCCACGGCCATGCCGGCAACACCCGCGAACGCGGCGAAGCTCGCCGCAGCAATCAACACCTTGCGCATATCGTTAAATCTCCTTCCGCCGCCAGAACGCGACCTCTTCCCTCCCCGGTGTGGTATCGGACCGGGTTTTCCGGCGTTGGTCGCGACTGCGCCAAAGTTTGTCATAGCGTCAAAACAAGAGGCGGCCGGCGCGAGGGAGGGCCATGCGCCGGCCGCCGGTTGTCACCGGTCCGCCTGCGGGGGACAGGCAGACCTTCGCACGGGCGCCGCGCAGCGGTGGATGCGCCCGTGGCCGCACGATAGCGGCGGGTTTTGTCCGGCGTTTCTCAATAACGGCGGCGCTGGCGCCAAACCGTGTCACTGATTGAGGATGCGCGGCCGTTGGCGCTCTACCGGCGGGCGCGCGGAGCCGACTAGCCGCGTGAATTCGCTCCGCGTCAGCACGTTGTCGCCGTTTTCGTCGTATTGGCTCACGCGCGCGCGGATCTCAGCCTCGAATTCCTCGCGGGTGATCGTGTTATCGACGTTGCGGTCGAAATCGAGCCGGTATGGTCCCATCGGTCCGCCGCCAAGCACGGCGTTGGACCAATTCTGGAATTCGAGCGGAGAAAGACTGCCGTCGCCGTTAGCATCCGCGCGCGCGAATTCACGCTCGAGTCCTGCGTCGACTTCCTCGGTGGTGACTTGAAGGTCGCCATTGGTATCGAAACTGACCAACATCATCGCGTCGCCGGACAGCAGGGCGCGCACCGGGTCATTGGCGGCCAGGCTGCCGGAACCCGAGCCGCAGGCCGCCGTTAGCGCCGCGCCCAGAATCAACACCGTTAAGGTCCTCAATCGCATCGCTCGTTCCCCTATCGCGGGCATCTCTCCAGGGCGACCTTGGCGGCCATGTGGCGCGCGGCCGCGCTTTTTGCCCAAGTTTGGCGCCTGCCGGCGTCAGACACGATTTGGCACAAATCGTCGATCCGCGCCCTGTAGATTTTTGTCAAACGCGGCGGCACATGATGACGCATGGCGCCTGAGGACCCTCATATCCTGGTCGTGGACGACCATCGCGAAATTCGCGAGTCCCTGGCGCAATTCTTGCGCAAGAACGGCCGGCGCGCGACCGCGGTCGAGAACGCCGAAGCCGCACGCAAGGCGATCAAGGAAAACCGGGTCGATCTCATCATCCTGGACATCATGATGCCGGGCGAGGACGGCTTATCGCTGGCGCGCCATGTGCGCGAGACCAGTAAAATTCCGGTGATCCTGCTCTCGGCGCGCGCTGAAGAGCTGGATCGCATCATCGGCCTCGAAGTGGGCGCGGACGATTATGTGGTCAAACCGTTCAACCCTCGCGAATTGCTGGCGAGGATCGATGCGGTGCTGCGCCGAACCCATGCCCTGCCGCCGGACGTCGAAGCGCCTTCCGGCGAGGCGCTGCGCTTCGACCGCTGGACGCTGAAGCTGGCGGAGCGCGAACTCGTGGACGATGAAGGCAACGTGCACGAGCTGTCCACCGGCGAATATCGCTTGCTACTCACGTTCCTGCAGCGGCCGAAAATTGTGCTGTCGCGCGAACAATTGCTCGATCTTGCTTTCGAGCGCGGCACGGACGTCTTCGACCGCGCCGTCGATACCCAGGTCAGCCGCCTGCGCCGCAAGATCGAAGTCGATGCCCGCACGCCCAAGCTGATCAAGACCGTATGGGGCGGCGGTTATGTCTTCACCGCACCGGTGGAGAAGATGTGAGCTGGAATCCGCTGAACACGCTGACCGGTCGGCTCGTGCTGGTCACGGTCGTCGCCGTAATCATCTCGTACGCCGCTGCGTTTCTTCTGTTTTCCAACGAACGTGGAGCAGCCCTGAGGCGCGTGGCGGAGACGAGCCTCGCCGAGCGCGTGGCGTACACGGCCGAACGGTTGCGCGAGACGCCGGACGAGGAGCGCGCGCGCATAGCCGAGCAGAGTCGCGATCCAGGCGTTCGGTACAGTGTCGCCCCCGAGCCGGCTGTGCGCGAGTCCGGCACTGCGGGCGCGGCGGCGCGCATCGCGCGCGGCCTTTCCGAGCGGCTGGCTAATACGGAAGTGCGGGTGCAAGCGCGCACTGTCGAGGAACCTTCGCGGCGTTGGCGCGGGCGCCGCGGGCCTGACGCGCGCGCTGGGGACGGCCGCCCCAGCGACGCCCCCCTCATTCGCGTCACACGCGCCGAAATCTCGGTGCAACTGTCCGAGAGCGCATGGCTCAATGCGCGCGCGCGGCTGCCGGGGCCGCGGCCGGCGCCCTTAAGCCTGCTTGCGGGCGCCGCCGTCTCGATCCTTGTCGTCGGCCTCGGGGCAGCGCTCGTGTCGAGGCAGATTGGGCGCCCGCTCGCCGATCTGGCCTCGGCGGCGCAAGCGCTGGGCTCGGGACAAACTCATGTCAGCACGCCGGTGCGCGGCCCTGCCGACGTGCAACGCGCTTCGACCGCCTTCAATGCGATGGCGGAGCGGCTTGGCCGTCAGCTCGAACGGCAGCGCCAGATGCTCTGGGCGCTCAGCCATGATTTGCGCACGCCAATCACGGCTCTGAAATTGCGAGCCGAACTCATAGAAGATGACGCGGGGCGACAGCGCTTGTTGGCGCCCATCGAGGAGATGGAGCTGCTGACCGAACAGGCGCTCTCGCTGGCGCGGGCCGGTGCGAGCGAGGAACAACGATCGGAAGTCGATCTCGCGGAAATCGCCGTGACGCTGTGCGGCGAATTGCAGGACATTGGCCTCGACGTACGCGCCGAAGCGACGGCGCCGGTGCTGGTGGAATGCCGGCCCAGCGAAATCGCGCGCGCATTGCGCAATCTAGCCGAAAATGCGGCCAAACACGGCGGCGGCGGCACGATGCGCGTCTATCGCGGCCGGTCTGGCGAAGCGATCGTCGAAGTGCTGGACGAAGGCCCAGGCGTGGCGCCGGAGCAGCTCGCGCAGCTAGCCGCGCCATTCTTCCGCGCTGACGCGGCGCGTTCGAAAGCGCACGGCGCCGGACTGGGGCTCGCCATTGCCCAAGCCATCGCCGACGGCCATGGTGGACGCTTGGAGTTCGCAAACCGTACGCCGCGCGGGCTTTCGGCCAAGCTGATTTTGCCCGGCTGATCTGCGGATCGCGCAATGGCCGAACAGGCCAGCGCGGCGGAGTTTTCTCTGGCCCCCGACGACTCTGAGGGGGTATTCTCAGCATGTGGGTCGGGGTTTCTAGTGGCGAGCGATCGAGACGCTCTGGTCGGACTTCAGCGCGCGCTGCCGCGCGCGGATAGTTTTGCCGCCTACTTGACCGCAGCCGGCATTGTCGCCGTCGCCACCATCATTAAATTTCCGCTCGACGCCTGGGCCGGCGAGACCTTGCCGCCCTACATCACTTTTTATCCGGCAGTCGTGCTCGCAAGCCTTTGCGCCGGGCCGCGCGTAGGCGCACTTACTGCAGCTGCGACCTTGTTGCTCGCGTGGTTCTTCTGGGCGCCGGTCGCGGGCAGTTTCGTTATTGCCGGAACCGGGACACCGCTTGCGCTGGGCATTTATGCCCTGATGTCGTTGTTGTTGGCGTGGATAGTCGGACTAGCGAGGCGTACGCTGGATCAGGTCGTCGCCGATGAAGCAGAGCGCGCGCTGAGCGCCCGCGAGTCGGTGCATCGGATCAAGAACCTGATCGCCGTTATCCAGGCGCTGACCCATAAGATCAGCAAAGAGGTTCAATCACCGGACCAGTTCCGCGATCTGCTTACAAAGCGGCTGGAAGCGCTTGGCACGGCGCAAGACGCGCTGATCCGCCGCGATTGGAGCGACGTGGGCATGCAGGAGGTGATCAATGGCGCGCTTGCGCCCTTCCTGCCCAATCCAGGCCTGACGGTGACGCCCGGGCCAGCCGTCGTCGTACCGGCCCGGCACGTCAACGGGCTGTGTCTTGCACTTTATGAGCTTTGCACGAACGCGATGAAATACGGCGCGCTTGCCGATGGCGGCGGCCGGGTTTCGCTCACCTGGCGGTGCGAAAACGGCGCCTGCATCCTGGAGTGGCGCGAAGCGCGCAAGGGCCAGGGAGGCGAGGAGAAATCCGGGTTCGGCTCGCAACTGATCAAGACAGCGCTGGCAAGCGATCCCGATTCGCGGGTGAACTACGAATTCACCCCTAGCGCGGTCATCGCAAGCTTCCGATGGCGTACGCCGAACGGCGCCGCCTAGCTATTCGCCGATGCGCTCGACCGTGTAGCCGCGCGCGCGCAGCTGTTCGACCAGGCCGTCTTCGCCGAGCAAATGGCCGGCGCCGACGGCGACGAAGTCCACGCCCGCGCCTTCGAGTTCGCGCACGAGGACGTCCATCCAAGCTTTGTTGCGGCGAACGAAGAGCGCTTCGTAGACGTCGGGATATTCTTCGCGCGTATCGTTCACCACGACGCGCTCCAGCAGCTCCATATCGCCGCGCTCCCAGGCGCGTGTCATTTCGCCGATCAGTTCCGGCCCGCGTTCGGCTTCGTCGATCGCCTCGCGCAGGAACGCGCGTTGCGTGTTTTCATCTAGGCCTGCGAAGAATCCCAATTGCTCCTCGATCGTCTCGAACGTGCGCATGGTTTTGCCGTTGGCGTCGCCGTAGGCATCAACCGCGCGGTCGACGCCTGACATCGGATCGTAGCCGGCCTGCATGATCGGCACGAGCGAAAGCGTAAGGCCGGCCATCCAGGGCTGCATCGTCTCCAGATAGGCGCGCGAAAGACCCAAGCGCTGCGCCAGGGCGTCGAGGCGCGCGTTCTCTTCCGGGGTCAGCCAGCTCGACAGCGGCCGATCAGGCGGCGCCTGGCCCATCTGTTCCGCCAACGCTTGCGCCCGCTCATCCGCTTGTGGGGATATCTCGATTTCGGTCCAGATCTCTTCGGCCGAAGCGAGCGCGGCGCGCACGTCTTCATCGCCCCAATCCGTTCCGCGCGGACGCACGTGCACCGTGCCGTAGAGATACATCGTGGAGTCGGCGTCGCGCACGACATAGAGCGCAGGATCGAATGTGTCTTGCGCACACGCAGCCGTTGCCAACGCCGCGAACGCGATGGCGGCAAGCACTGTCGTTCTGATCATGCTGTCCCCTATGTCCAGGGCGAAAAATGCTTTGAGAGCTTCAGTCCCTGACCCTGATAATTCGAACCCGTTTCACCATAAAGGCGCTCTACGGGCCCGCATAGCGGCTCGAACACCAGCTTGCCGACCGGCTGGCCGTCTGTGACGAAAAACGGCACGTCGCGTGAGCGCACTTCGAGCACGGCGCGACCCTCATTCGGGACGACGCCGAAACCTGGATCGAAAAAGCCGGCATAATGGGCGCGGAATTCGCCGAGCTCGGTACGGATCGGGGCCATCTCCGCCGCTTCGTCGGCAGGGATGAGCACGTTCTCCTTCGATGCAAAAATATAGAACTCGCCTGGATCAAGCACGACCCGGCCGCGACGCGCCTCCAGCGGCTCCCAGAAATCGCGCGGATCGTAGCCGCCGACGCGATCGACATCGATCACACCGGAATGACGCTTGGCGCGAAAGCCGACGGGCCCATTCAGCGCGAGGTCCATGGTGAAATCCATGTCCCGTTTGGGATGGGGCGGACCACGGCGCAGGCGCACCTGGCTGAGCCGAGTGCCGGTGCGCACGAGGATGGAGAAAGTGCACGGACTGATCTCGGCCCAGAGCGGGCCTTGATAGCCGGCTGGAATCTGATCGAACGATTGCGCGCCATCGATGATAACTCGGGTGAACACGTCGATGCGGCCGGTCGAACTCTTGGGATTGGCGGCGCCGTGAATATGCTGCGGCAGCGCCAGCTCTTCCTGCACCTGCACGAGATACACGCAGCCTGTTTCCAGCACCGCGCCCTGGCGAAGATCGATCTCGTGCATGACCAGCTCGTCGTCGAGTCGGTCCATCACGCGGGCGCCGGCGCCCGGCAGAAAACTCGCCCGCAGGCGGTATGCTGTTTCTCCCAGGCGGAGGTCGAGGCTGGCCGGCTGTATCTGATCGTCCAGGAAAGGCGCGTCCGCGGCGATCCAGCCTTGCTTGATCGCGCGCTTCAGCTCCGTGTCGGAAAGGACGCCATGGGTGGTCATGATTCGCTTTCTAGCACGACGCGGCTGGCCTTCGCCCAGCCGCCGCCGCTAGAAGGGGCGGCTATGTACGAAGCGGAAACAGACGGACTTGTCGTGCGGGTCGAGCCGCAATTCCTGGCCCAGGAATCCGACCCGGAGGAAAACCGGTTCGTCTGGGCCTACACGATCGAGATCGAGAACCGTTCGGACGAGGCCGTGCAGCTCGTCTCGCGCTTCTGGCGCATCATGGACGAGAATGGGCTGACCCAGGAAGTGCGCGGCCCGGGCGTTGTCGGGCGCCAGCCGGTGCTCCGGCCCGGCGAGAGCTTCACCTATACGAGCGCGGCCCCGCTTGCAGCGCCGTCAGGGGTGATGGTCGGTACGTATTCCATGTTGCGGATCGACAAGGGCGATGAGTTCGACATCGCCGTGCCGGCCTTCCCGCTCGACAGCCCACATCAATCCAGATTGGCCAATTGAAATGAGCGACTTCGTCGAAGCCATGCGCCGCGTCGTCACCGGCGAGGACGCCGAGGGCAAGTCGATGGTGATTCTGGACGGCGCGCCTTCGAGCCAAATCGGCGCCTCCAATCTCGGCGGACTATTCGAGATCTGGCACGAAGCGATTGGCGGCGTTTTCGACAAGCACGATGCAACCGATCGCGGCGAAAGTACGCCGAAGCTTTCCCCGGACGCCGGTAACGTGAAGGTGCGCTGGTTCGTGATCGCGCCGGCGCCGGAAGGCGTACCGCCCGAGACGCTTAAGCAGGTGGCGCGCGCGCGCTTTGCGGACTTCGACGCCGCGCATGAACTGACCGATCAGGATCGCCACCCGGCGATGCACAGAACCGAAACGCTGGACATTATCTGCCTGATTTCGGGCGAGGTCTCACTCGTCCTCGATAACGAAGAACGGCGCTTGAAGCCCGGCAATATCGTCATCCAGCGCGGCGCGAGTCACGCCTGGACGGCGCACGGCGGCCCGGCGCTGTTGCTGGCCGTGCTGATCGATCGAAGCTAGCTCCTCTCTCTTGCGGCAGAGGCCGGGGGGCGCAGGCGCAGGACCATCGAACGACAGCGCCGTCACCGGCCTCTGACCTTCGCTGACGCTGCTGTATGTCTCCGCCCACTAGGCGCGGAGACCAGTTAAGTTGCCCCGACCTTCTCGGGTGCGATCTGATAGGCGCGCGAGCAGAACTGGCAGCGCGCGTGCAGGTAGCCGTCCGGCTCCACCAGATCGTCGAGTTCAGCCTGGGGGAACTGCGCCATCACGTTGGTGAGCCGGCGCTCGTCGCAGGTGCAGCGGTCCTCCAGCGCGGACGGAGCAGCCATGCGTACGCCTTCTTCGTGGAAAAGCCGATAAAGCAAACGATCGGCAGGCAGGCTTGGATCGATCAGCTCCGCATCGGTGAGCGTTGCGAACAGATGCGAGGCGCGGGGCCAATCATCGGCGGTTTCCCCGCGCGCCTTATCGCCGGCTATGCGCTGCATCAGCATGCCCCCAGCGCGCCAAAGCGATTGCCCACCGCCTTGCACCACTTCGCCGACGGCGAGGCGAATGCCGGTGTCGGTTTGCTCGCTCACACGGAAGTACGTCTCGGCGCACTGCGCAAGCGTGTCGCCATCGAGCGCAACGACCCCTTGATACGCCGTCTTCTCCTCGCCCTGATCGAGCGTCATTACGAGATGTCCGGCGCCGAGCAATTCCCGCGGCGGCATGCGATGCGCGCCGGCCAGTTTTTCAGCCGCGCCGTCGGCGAGGCGAGCGTAACCGCGCATGCCTCCACCGCTGTGCTCGGCGACGAGCAGCGGCACGAGCCCCTCGCTCTGCGCTTGCACGACGAGACGTCCCTCCGCTTTCAAGAGCGATCCAACCAGCGCCGCCAGCGTCAACGCCTCGCCAAGCAGCATCGCGACCGGGCGCGGATAGGCGTGGCGATGCAGGATGGGATCGAGCGAGGCTTCGCCCAGCCGCGCCGTGCGGCCGCGCACCGGCGCACCGTCGAGACTGAACGAAGCGACGAGATCGTCTTTAGGGGGTGCGAGCGTTGTCATCGAAGGCGTCAGATGGGGTGGCGGCGTCGAAACATCAAATGCCGCCCGGCAGCATGCCGAGACACCACAGCAACACCGCCTTTTGCGCGTGAATGCGGTTCTCCGCTTCGTCCCACACCGCCGAGCTTTCACCGTCGATAACCGCGCCTTCAACTTCCTCGCCTCGGTGCGCCGGCAGGCAGTGCAGGAACACCGCATTCTTAGATGCGCGCTTCATCAGCGCATCGTTGACGATGTAGGGCGGGAACGCCGCCATGCGCGCGTCCTTGTCGGCGTCGCCCATGGACACCCAAGTGTCGGTGACGATGACATCGGCGTTTTCGGCGGCCTGTTTGGGATCGCCTATCACCTCCACGTCGGCGCCGGCGGCCTTGGCGGCGGCGATCTCCTGACTTCGCGGCGCGTAGGCCGGCGGGGTTGCGATGCGCAGCTTGAAACTCAGCTTCGCGGCGGCGTGAACGAATGACGTGCAGACATTGTTGCCATCGCCGATCCAGGCGATGGTCTTGCCGTCGATGGCGCCGAGCCATTCCTCGATCGTCATGATATCAGCGAGAATCTGGCAGGGATGCGATAGCTCGGTGAGCCCGTTGATCACGGGAACCTCGCTCGCCGCGGCGAACTCAACCACGTCGCTGTGATTGTTGGCTCGGATCATCACGGCATCGACCATACGCGACAGAACGCGCGCGGTGTCCTCTATGCTCTCGCCGCGCCCGAGCTGCATGCTCGCGGCGTCGAGCACAATGCTAGCGCCGCCGAGCTGCAGCATGGCGATTTCGAACGATACGCGCGTGCGTGTCGAATTCTTCTGGAAGATCATCGCCAGGGCATGCCCGTCGAGCGGGCGGTCCTGGTCCGCCTTGGCCTTCGGCCAGCCCGCGCGCCTGTTTTTGCGCCGGTGCGCCTCATCCAGGATCGCGCGCAGCTGTTGCGGCCGCAGCGCAGCGATGTCGATGAAGTGGCGGCTCATCCCAGAACCGTGCGGCTCACGCACCGGCCTCGCTCATTTGCGCGGCGAGCACGGCGTCGATCGCGTCAATGGCCTGACTCACCTGCGCTTCATCGATGATGAGCGGCGGGGCAAGGCGCAGCACATTATCGCCGGCGACGCCGACCAGCACTTTGCGGTCGCGCAGCCGGGCCTGAATAGGCTTGGGGTCGATCCTCAATTTCAAACCGCGCAGCAAACCTTTGCCGCGCGTCTCGATTACCAGGTCGGGGTGGCGATCCTTTACGCTTTCCAGCGCCTGGCCCAGATGGTTGCCGATCTTTTGCACGCGCTCGAGAAACTCGGGCTTCGACAACTCATCGTAGCAGGCGTTCCCGACGGCCATTGCTAGCGGATTGCCGCCGAAAGTCGTGCCGTGCACGCCTTTGACCATCCCCTTCGAAGCTTCCCTGGTGGCGAGGAAGGCGCCCATTGGAAAGCCGCCGCCGACGCCCTTCGCCACCGCCATGATGTCCGGCGTCACGCCCGGCCATTCGTGGGCCCACATCTTGCCGGTGCGCCCGGCGCCCGACTGCACTTCATCGAAAATGAGTAGGAAGCCGTTATCGTCGGCGAGCTTGCGCAGGCCGCGCAGGAAATCTTCGGCGGCCGCGCGCACGCCGCCTTCGCCCTGCACCGGTTCTATGATTATCGCGGCCGTCGTCGGCCCGACCAGCGCCTTCACCGACTCGAAGTCATTGTATTTGGCTTGTAGAAAGCCCGGCAAGCGCGGGCCGAAGCCTTCGAGATAGTTGGGATTGCCCGACGCGTTGATGGCGGCATAAGAGCGGCCGTGGAACGAGCCTTCGAAGCCGATGATGTCGATGCGCTCGGGATTGCCGTTCGCGGTATGATACTTGCGCGCCGTCTTCAGTGCGCCTTCGATCGCTTCGGTACCGGAGTTGGTGAAGAACACGACATCGGCGAAAGAGTCGCGCACATACTTCGCCGCCAATTCTTCTTGTCCCTTCACCTTGAACATGTTCGAGGTGTGCCAAAGCTTCGCCGCCTGCTCTGCCAGCGCCTTCTGCAGCACGGGCGCAGCGTGGCCCAGCGCGTTGACGGCGATGCCGGCAATGCAGTCGAGGTACTTGGTCCCCTGCTCATCCCAGATCCAGCACCCTTCGCCGCGTACGAAAATCTGCTCCGGCGGCGCGTAAACGGGAAGGATGTGGCTTTCGGCGGCGGACATGAAACCCTCAAATGGACGGAAAAGCGGGCTTGTGAGCCGGCCCGCTTGCAAGGTCAAGCAGGGCGTATCATCACTATTTCATGAGACGAGACCACACCCTCCCCCGCGGCGAATTGCATCGCCTTTGGCACAAATCCGAAGT
>CAZIOD010000051.1:17095-18932 GCA_964540785.1 uncultured Terricaulis sp. | reverse complement strand
CCGTGTTCGCCGACGATAAGCTTGTGGGCCAGACCTGCTATCTCAACATCCGCCCACGCGACGCCGGCGTGGAGATCGGCTCAACCTGGCACGTGCGCGCCGCTCAGGGCGCGGCCATCAACCCGGCCGCCAAACTTGCACTCCTCGGAAACGCCTTCGCGCAAGGCGCAGAGCGCGTGGAGTTCAAGACCGACGCGCTCAACGCCCAATCGCGCGCCGCGCTCCTCAAACTCGGCGCCACATTCGAAGGCATCCACCGCCGCCACATGCGCCGCGCCGACGGCACGCTGCGCGACACGGCATGGTACAGCGTGATCCGTGAAGATTGGCCTGAGGTGCGGGCGAAGCTGGAAGCGCGGTTGGCGACCTCGGCTAGTCAAACAGACTGAACAGGCGTACTAACGCCCCTGACGCGAGCGCCGCCTTCATGCGGCCATCGGGGCGCACCCCGCCGCGCCGTTCTCCAAACCAAACAACGGAGGCGCGCGTGGGTCAGCTCACAATCGTCCTGCTCTTAATCGTAGTTCTCGTTACCGCGACCGTGTCCGGCGTGTTCGGCATGGCCGGCGGGCTCATGCTGATGGGCGCGCTCACGCTCGCCATGCCCGTCTCCGCCGCCATGGTCAGCCACGGCGCGGTGCAATTCGTCTCCAACGGCTGGCGCGCCGTGCTGCATCGCAAGCACATCAAATGGCGCATCATCCTCATGTATGGGCTCGGCTCGGCCATCGCCGCGGGCATATTGGCGCTCATCGTCTACGAGCCCACGAAAGCGTGGGTCTACCTGATGCTGGGCCTCGTCCCCAGCCTCGCCTGGCTGCCGAAAGGCACATTCAATCTCGACGCCGCCAAAGCCCCACACGCAATCGCCTGCGGGCTCAGTGTTACCGGCCTCAACGTGATCGCCGGCGTCTCCGGGCCGTTGCTCGACGTCTTCTTCGTGCGCACCGCCCTGACGCGCCACCAGATCGTCGCCACCAAAGCCGCGACACAAGCCTTTAGCCACACCGTGAAAATGGTGTTCTACGGCGTGCCGCTGATCGGCGCCGCAACGACCGGCCTGCCGCCACTATGGTTCTTCATCGCTGCGGCGCCGCTCGCGATGATCGGCGCCTGGCTCGGCGGCAAAGTGCTCGACCGCATGTCCGACGTGAATTTCCTGAAATGGACCCGTTGGATCGTGACGGCGCTGGGGGTGATCTATCTCGTTCAAGCTGCGCAACTGTTTGCTGGCACCTAAACTCGTCATTCCGGGGCAATGCGAAGCATTGAACCCGGAACCCAGGGGCCAAGGACGAAGCGGTTGCCCCTGGGTTCCGGATCGCGCTTCGCGCGTCCGGAATGACGAGTTCATTTTCGCGTCCCGCCACCGCGGTTAACCCCACATCAACCGGGCGCGCCGTCCCATCGTGCAACCTGAGATTCGGACGGCAAAAAATGCCCATCATCACGCACGTGCTGCTCTATCTCGCGTACGCGACAATCTCGCTGACGGTCGGACTTGCGCTCAATCAGGTCGGCGGCGAAGGCCTCGGCGCGGCCTTCCTCGGCGGCATTGCGCTCTTTTGCGCCTGCGCGGTGACGCATGCGGGCATTTCCGCGAGCGCCGCGGCGGGCCGCATCGGCGGCGTTGAAAAGCGCATGCGCAGCGATAGCGAACGCCTGCGCGGCGCGCATCGCGAAATCCGCGCCGATATGGAAGCGATGCAGACGCGCATGGATTCGCTGGAAGCCCAGATCGGTTTTGGCACACCGACGACGCACCAGATCGAAAGCCAGCCACAAGCCCCGCAGATCGAGCTCAAACTGCTCGACCAGATCGTCGACAAGCTGGGCG
>CAZIOD010000051.1:0-16995 GCA_964540785.1 uncultured Terricaulis sp. | reverse complement strand
TTCATGCGCGAGAACCGCGATCTCGCCGGCAGCGTAATCTTCGAAATTCCTCAAGCCGCCTACGAAGCGCGCACCTCGCTCGAAGCGCGCGCCATGGGCAAGCTGGTGGACCTCGGCTTCCGCTTTTCGATCGACAAGGTGACGTCGGCAGACATCGATCTGCCCGACCTCGAACGCTCCGGCGTCCGCTACGCCAAGATCCCTGCGCGCATTCTCAGCGAACAGATCGTGCAGGCCGGCGTGCGCCCGCGCTCGGCCATCACGCGGGAGATCGCAGCCACCGACATTTCCGCCGTGTTCCAGCGCTACGGCGTCGACCTCATCGCCGAACGCATCGAGAGCGAAGAGGCCGTGCTCGAAATCCTCGATCTCGACGTGCCGTACGGCCAGGGCCACTTGTTCGGCGCCCCGCGCGCCATCAAGGAAAGCCTGATGGAAGAGACCGCGCCGCCACGGGATTTTTATCTGAAGCAGCAGCGCGGCGTCGCTTAGCGAATGGCGAATAGCGAGTAGCGAATAGCGAATAGAGTGCGTCCGCGCACTGGCATCCCTATTCGCTCTTCGCTACTCCCTATTCGCTATGAAGATCGTCGCCATCACGGGAGGTTCGGGCGCCGGGAAAACGACGCTCGCCCGCGCGCTTGCCAAGCAGCTCGGCGCGGGCGCGGTGATTGTCGCGGAAGATGATTATTATTATTGCGCGTCGACCATCGCCGATTTTGACGCCGCCACGCACAATTTCGACGCGCCTGAAGCGAAGGAACACGATCTGCTGTGCGCCCATTTGCAGCTGGCCCGCAGCGGGGATGCGTTCGACAAGCCGGTGTACGATCTCGCCACCCACCGCCGTCTGCCAAAGGTCGAGCGCATCGCGCACGCGAGCATGCTGATTGTGGAAGGAATCCACCTGCTCGCCCGCGCCGATCTGCGCGCCCTGTTCGATCTCAAGGTTTTCGTTGAGGCCGACGAGGCGCTGCGCCTCGGCCGGCGCATGATCCGCGATGTCGAGATGCGCGGCCGCACGCCGCGTAGCGTGCTCACGCAATTCTTCGCTACCGTGCGGCCCATGCATGAAGCCCATGTCGAGCCGCAGCGCGCATTCGCCGACCTCGTGCTGACGTCATCCGCTGACGCCGGTCCCGACCAAGCCGAGGCGGACGCGCGCCGCGTTGCGGAGGTGTTGACGTGACCGCCATTCTTGAGTCCATCGACGAGATCGCCGCGCGCTACGAGGCCGTGCTCTGCGATCTCTGGGGCGTCGTGCATAACGGACGCACGCTTTACCCGAGCGCGGTCGCCGCGCTGCAACGCCTGCGCGCCGCGGGAAAGACCGTCATCCTTCTGACCAACGTGCCCAAGCCACGCTGGTCGATCCCGCCGCAGCTCGAGCGGCTCGGCGTGCCTGCCGACGCCTGGGATGCGATCGTCACCTCCGGCGATGCGATCCGCGCCGAGCTTGCCGCGCGCGCGCCGGGGCCGATGTTCAAGATCGGCCGCGGCGAATACGACGCCCCGCTTTGGGAAGGCCTCGGGCTCGATGAGGCGCCGCTCGAACGTGCGCGCTTCTTCGCTGTCGCCGGCCTGGAGCGCGACGATGAGACGCCTGAGGATTATGCGGACGTGTTGCGAGCCGCGCGCGCGCGCGATCTCGAAATGCTTTGCGCCAATCCGGACATTGTCGTGCAGTTCGGGGACCGCTTGATCTGGTGCGCCGGCGCGCTCGCGCGCGACTACGAGGCGATGGGCGGACGGGTCGTCATGGCCGGCAAACCGCATGCGCCGATCTATGAGCTGGCGTACAAGGAAATCTTGGACCCCCGGCGTCTCGCCGGCGAGATCCCGACAAGCCAGCCCGACATGCCGGCGAGGACGCCGGCGGCCCAAGTGAACAAATCCCGCATCCTTGCCATTGGCGATGGCTTGCCCACCGACATCGCCGGCGCGAACGCGCAAGGCCTCGACAGCATTTTCATCGCTTCGGGCATGCACGGAGAAGCGCTCTGGACGGGCGGCAAACTTGATGCAGCGAAAGTGGCCGCGGCCCAACGCGAAGCTGGCGTGCGAGCAACCTATGCGATGCAGCTGTTGCGATAGCTCTGCCTGCGCGGGACTAGAACGTTTCGACGCCCCACTCGTCGAAGGCTGCGCCGATATGGCGGTCGAAGTCGCGTGCCTGGTTCATGTCTTCGCGACCGGCATTGTCGCCGCTGCGCCGACGCGCAACGCCGCGGCCGAACAGAGCGACCGCATTGCCGGGTTCGATCTCCAAGGCGGCCGCAAAGGCCCGCTGCGCATTGGCCCATTCGCCGCCGCGCAGCTGCAGGATGCCGCGGCATAATTGCGCCTCAACCTGGCGCGGATTAGCGGCCACGGCTGCTTCCGCGTCGTTGCGCGCCTGTTCGAGATCGCGTTGGGCCCGCAGATTGAGCCAGCAGCGGCCGGCGCGCGCCTCGGCTAAGGCGCCGTCGAGGCGAATAGCGGCGTCGAAGTCCGCGCGCGCCCCGGCGGCGTCATCCAGCCGCTGCTTCGCATGCGCGCGATGTGCATACGCCACGGCCAGGTCTGGTTCGGCGCGGATCGCGCTATCGAAATGCGCGATCGCCTCGGCGTAGGCGGCGCGCTGCAATGCGATGTCGCCTTTGATCCGCAGCACGTTCGCGGAGACGTTGCCCGCCGCGATCAGACGGTCCACCAGCGGCTCAGCGGCGTCGAGCTGACCGCTGGCGAGCAGAATTGTCGCGCGTCCTTCCAGCGCACGCGCATTGTCCGCATCGAGGCGTAGCGCAGCTTCGTAGTCGCGCAGCGCCGGCGTAATCAAATCGTTGGCGTATTTGGCGTCGGCGCGCAGCGCCTGAGCTTCCGCGCGCGCCATCTCGTCCAGCTCGGCGTTCTCGATGAGACGCGTACAAGCTGCAACGCGGGCATCGGAGGCTGCGCCCTCGGCGCACGCGGCCCGATCCTGCGCCAGGGGATCGCGCGGCTGGCACGCCGCCACGGCTGCTGCGATCGCCAACGCCAACCAAGGCTTCATGCTTCCTCCAACGTCAGCCTAGACCGCCGGCGCCTGCCCTGCCTAGACTGAGCCCGTCGCGCTCGCTCCGGCCTGCGTGTCGACGGTCGAGAAACACGAGGAGCGCCGCGATGAGCAGTTTGTTCGACCTAATCGGCAAGACGGCGGTCGTAACGGGATCCTCACGCGGCATCGGCAAGGCCATCGCACACCGGCTCGCCGAGCACGGGGCCAATGTCGTGATCTCCTCGCGTAAGCCGGACGCCTGTGAGGCGGCCGCGGATGAGATCAACGATGCGCTCGGGCGCACCGCCGCCATTCCCATCCCCGCGAACATCGCCGCCAAGGAGGCGCTGCAGAACCTCGTCGACGAAACGCAGCGCGCGTTCGGCAGGATCGACATCCTTGTCTGCAACGCCGCCTCCAATCCCTATTTCGGCCCGATGGGCGAAATGAGCGACGAACAGTTCACAAAAATCCTGCAGAACAACATCGTCTCCAATCATTGGCTGATCCAGATGATCGCGCCCCAGATGCGCGCGCGAAAGGACGGCGCAATCGTGATCATTTCCTCCATCGGCGGGCTCAAAGGCTCGTCGGTAATCGGCGCGTATAACATCTCGAAAGCCGCCGACATGCAGCTTGCGCGCAACCTCGCGCTCGAGTTCGGGCCCGACAATGTACGCGTGAACACCATCGCGCCCGGCCTCATTCAGACGGATTTCGCCAAGGCGTTATGGGATAATCCGCAGATCCTGAAAACCTACACAGAACATTCCTGCCTGAAACGCATCGGTCAGCCTGACGAGATCGCCGGCATGGCTGTCTTCCTGGCCTCAAAGGCCGGCGCCTTCACCACCGGCCAGAGCTTCGTCATCGACGGCGGCCAGACATCGATCTAAGGGTTGATCCTCCACCCCTTCGCGCTATCACCAATCCCAAAGATTGGGAGACGCAAATGAGGCTGGGCTGGATCGCGGCGACGGCGCTGGTGAGCGCCTGCGCTACCGCAAACCTTGAACAACACCCCCCGCTGTCGCCGGAGGCGCTCATCGCGCACGTCGAAGTGCTGGCGTCAGATGAATTTGAAGGCCGCTCTCCGGGCACGCGCGGCGAAGAGTTGACCATCCAGTACATCACCCAGCAATTCTACGCGGCGGGGCTGCAACCCGGGGTGAACGGCGTTTGGGTGCAGAACGTGCCGTTGGCCACCGCAGAAGTAACGAACAATCCGGTGCTCACCATCGGCGAGGACGCCTATGCCTACGGCGCGGATTTTGTCGCCTGGACCAAACGGCAGAATGAACCGGCCATCGCACTGGATGATGCCGAAATGGTGTTCGTCGGGTACGGCGTGACCGCGCCGGAAAACGACTGGAACGACTGGGGCGACGTCGATGTGCGCGGCAAGATCGTCGTCTTCCTGATCAACGACCCAGACTTCGATACCGGCGACGATCGCGGCTTCGGCGGCCGGCGCATGACGTATTACGGCCGCTGGACGTACAAATACGAAGAAGCCGCGCGCCGTGGCGCGGCCGGCGCCCTCATCATCCACGAGGATGAGGCGGCCGCGTATCCATGGGCGGTTGTGAACTCGTCCTGGACCGGACCGCAACACGATCTTGCGCGCGCCGACCATGGCGCAGAGCGCGTCGCCGTCGAGGGTTGGATCACCAACCAGGTCGCGCGTGATCTGTTTGCCCGCGCGGGGCTCGATTTCGACGAACAGCGCCGGCGCGCACAAAACCGCGGCTTTACGCCTATCTCACTTAATCAGACTGCCTCGATCACACTCGAGACGAGTATCGAAACCCACATGTCGCGCAACGTCGTGGGCGTGCTTCCGGGGCGCGATCGGCCCAACGAGGCCATCCTTTACGGCGCCCACTGGGATCATCTTGGGCGCTGCACGCCGGTCGATGGCGACGACATCTGCAACGGCGCCATGGACAATGCCACTGGCATTGCCGGTCTCATCGAACTTGCGCGCCGATTCCACGCTGACGGCCCGACCGGGCGCAGCGTCGCGTTCATCGCTTTTACGGCCGAAGAGTCCGGATTGCTTGGCTCGCAATATTACGCCGAGAACCCGACCTTCGCTCCTCGTGACATCGCCGCGATGATCAACATGGACGGCCTCTCCGTGGTCGGGCCGGCGCGCGACATCACGGTCGTCGGCTACGGCCAGAACGATCTGCAGGACCGTCTAGCCGAAGCCGCACATGTGCAAGACAGGCGCATTTCGCCCGAAGCCTTTCCTGAACGCGGCAGCTTCTACCGCTCCGACCATTTCAACCTGGCCCGCATCGGCGTGCCGGTTCTGTACGCGGGCGGCGGCAGCGATCTTGTCGATGGCGGCGCCGAACGCTCGCGGCAATTGTCCGAGGACTACATCGCCAATCGCTATCACAAGCCGGCTGACGAAATTCAGCCGGGCTGGAATCTGAGCGGAGCGGAGCAGGACCTGCAATTGCTGTACGCGGTCGGACGCGCCGTTGCCGACGGCGCCGCCTGGCCGCAATGGAGCGCGCAAAGCGAGTTCCGGGCGCAGCGTGTAGCTGACGGACGCTGAGCCTCGGTCAGAACGCGCCGAGCACCGGCACGAGCTTGGCCTTGAGCCCTTCGGCGGTGAATGGCCGTACGATCATGCTCGATCCGTCCGCCGCGATGCCATCGTCCGCCTCGTTGGCGACCATCAGGAAAGGCGTGGCGCGAGTGCGTTCGTCGGAACGGGCTTGCGCCAGCAGCTCAGCGCCGCTCATGGGCGCCATGTTCGTGTCGGAAATCACCAGGGCGTAGGTCTTCGACCGCATTTTTGCCAGCGCCGCCGATCCGTCATTGGCTTCGTCTATATTCGTAAAGCCAAGCTGGCGGAGCAGATTGCGCAGGATGCGGATCATGGTGTTGTAGTCGTCCACGATCAGGATTGGCATCGACATTGATACGGCGGTCATGGGCGCCTCCGCATACCCTACGGCGCTGATGAGCGGCGGGCTTGTCTCGCCGCCGGCGGGGGTGCGTCGGCCCGCGGCGAGACAAGAGCCGGCGTGTTGCGCCTGTTCTCATGGATACGGATAGCAAACAGCTTCGAATTTTCGGTAAAACAGCCCTTAAACATGGATGAACGCGCCGGCCGGCAAGCTGGCGGAATTGACGCTTTGGCAAAGGATGCGCACCGGTTCGCGCGCTTTCGAAAGAGTTTGTGAACGAATGGACGCGCTCTCCCCCAACGCCACCATTCCCAACGATGCGCGCGGCGCAGCAATCGCGCTGGGCAATTTCGACGGCGTGCACTTGGGGCATGAGGCGGTTATCGCCTCCGCGCGTGCGGTTGCAGAAGCGCGGGCCGTTAGCCTGGGCGCGGCGGTGTTCGAACCGCATCCGCGGCGCTTCTTCAAACCGGAGCTGCCGCCCTTTCGCCTTCAGACAGCGAGACAGCGCGCGCGGTCCCTAGGTGAGCTGGGTGTACAAGAGGTGTTTGAACTCGGCTTCGACGCCGCGCTGGCCGAGTCCAGCGATCGCGCGTTCGCCGAACGGGTGTTGGGCGATCTTCTTGGCGTCGCGCACGTTAGCGTAGGCGCAGATTTCCGCTTCGGCCGGGGGCGCATGGGCGATGCGGCCAGTCTGATCAAATTGGGCCAAGAGCTCGGCTTCAGTGTCGACGCCGTCCGCCCGGTCAGCAGAGGGTCTGAGAAAATCTCCTCCACCGCCATCCGCGACGCCATCGCCGCCGGCGCGCTGGACCGGGCCGCCGCGATGCTCGGGCGGCCCTGGGCTATCGAGGGCGAGGTGCAACGCGGTTTCGCGCGCGGACGCGAGTTGAGCTTTCCGACAGCCAATCTCGCTCTCGGCGACTACGTACGCCCCCGCTTCGGCGTCTACGCCGTGCGCGTCGACCTGGGCGATGGCGTGTTGTTGCCGGGCGTTGCCAGCGTAGGGGTCAATCCCACCGTAGGCGCGCTCGCCGAGCCGTTGCTCGAAGCGCATCTGTTCGACTTTAGCGGCGATCTCTATGGGCGCGCGATCGAAGTCGAACTGACGGCCTTCCTGCGCGACGAAGTGAAGTTCGACAATGTCGCCGCGCTGCGCGCGCAAATGAGACAGGATGCGATCGACGCGCGCGCTGCGTTGGCGCGCAGCTAGTCGGCGACTTTGGCTGCAACCTTTGCAGTGACCTGACGCAGACCATCCAGCACCGCCGCGCGTGTATTGGCGTCGCCATGCACCTCCGGGCGGCGCAATGACTTCATCGCCGCCACATGCACGCGGATGGCGCGAACATCGAGCGCCGCATCCTTGCGGGCGCCGCCCGTGAGATCGCACAAGCTGCGGCCGGCTTCGCTCAGCTCAGCCAGCGCGAACACGCCGGCCTCGTTGAGAATTTCGTTGGCAAGGTCGTAGACCCGGCGGATGTCGTCGCCACGCGAGGAAAACGCTCCGCTTGAGGTCAGCGCATCGATGGCGGCGATTTTCTCGTCGAGTGCGCTCATGCATTCGGCGCGCACCGCTTCAAGCTGCTCGGTCGCCCGCGCAATTGCCTCGCCCACGGTGACGCCCCCCGGACGCTCTACAGCTTTCGCCAAGGGATTTTCCGGGCGGAACGTGCGAACAACGGTCATGCACACTCACCTAGCGAGAGCGGGGTTAAGGCTATCCGAACTCGAGGCGATTTCTTCGATCTCTGAGTTCATATCGCTGTTTCTGCGTCCTGGCGTACCGTCTGGAGGGCCGTCGCCCTTCCAACGGCGATCCGGTCCGGTGTACGCGCCCGCTTCCACGTAGGGGCGCTTGTCACGCGCCACGAACATGATGCGCTCGAGCAGCACCTTCGGCGTGAACGGTTTGGCGACGAAGAAATTGGCGCCTGCGTCGCGAGACAACATCACGGCCGCCGTGGTCGAGTGGCCAGAAACAAGAATGATCGGCACGAAACGGTTGGCGTTCGTTTCGGCGCGGCGAAGCCAGCGCAGGAATTCCATGCCTGCCCCGTCCAGCGCACCCGGATCGGCTATGATCAGGTCGAGCTGCATCTGGCGCGTCAGCGCTCGGGCTTCATCCATTGTCCGGCAGGCGTGAATATGGCGAATGCCGAAACCGCGCAGGATTTGCGAGCTGATTTTCCGGCCGTGGTCGCTTGGTTCGAGCAGCATGACGCTGACTCGCTCCAGGTTGATCCAGCGCTTTGGATCTACGCCCGCCGACATATGTCCCCGCAATGACCCCTGTTCGGCCAATCACTGGCTCATATGCGCAAATGGTTAAGGATGTTGTATCGGCGGTCGCGCTGGCGCCTTCACTTCCGCTTCGCCTTCGAGCACGATCGTCTCGCCGACGCGGCATTCGCATTTGAGTTTGCCGCGCCTGCCCTTGTCGCTGAGCTCGACGACTTCAACGCTCGCCACAACAGTATCGCCGATGCGCACCGGCGCTAGGAAGCGCAGAGTTTGCGAGATGTAGATGGCGCCAGGCCCCGGCAGACGCGTGCCGATCACCGCCGAGATGAGGCTCGCGGTGTAAAGTCCGTGGGCGATGCGTCCGCCGAACGGCGTCTGGGCGGCGAAATGTTCCGACAAGTGGATTGGGTTTCGATCCCCGCTGATCTCGGCGAAACCCACCACATCGGAGGCTTTGACTTGCTTGGCGTACGTCTCGCGCATGCCAACCGACAGGTCTTCGAAATAGAGTGTTTGTGTTTCGGGCAGGGTCATGGGTTTAGTTTACCGCGCCTCCCTCGCCCAGCGAAGTGCGGCGAGGAGAATTAGCGGCGCGTTTTAAAGAAATCCCGCAGCAGCTTCGCGCTTTCCCCTGCCTTCACGCCCGTCGTCACGTCCGGCTTCCAATGGCAGGTCGGCTGATCGAACACGCGTGCGCCGTGTTCGACGCCGCCGCCCTTTGCATCGCTTGCGCCGTAAACGAGGCGCGCGATGCGTGCATGGCTTATTGCGCCGGCGCACATGGCGCAGGGTTCGAGCGTAACATAGAGCGTGAGGTTGCGCTTCAGACGATAATTGGCCAGCGCCGCCGCGGCCATGCGCAGCGCGACGATCTCCGCGTGCGCTGTCGGGTCGTGCGACGCAATTGGCGCATTAGCGCCTTCGGCAATAATAGCCCCGGCCTCATCGACGATGACGCAGCCAACGGGCGCCTCCCCGGCCTCGCCGGCCGCGGCGGCGAGCGCAAGCGCACGCGCCATATGCATATCATCGTTCATGCGCGGCGTAAGTCCAGCAAGTCGGCGGCGACGTCGCCGGTGAACACCGTCTCGAACTCCACGATGGCTTCGCGGTACATATTGCGGGCTTCGTCGTCCGAATGGCGCATACGGGTTTCGAGCGCTTTTTCCCACGTGGCGCGGTCAGGCCACTGGGCGTAGGCGAAATAGGTCTGGCCTTCGCCCTTATGCAGGCGCGATCCCCAGCCGCCGAACTCGGCGGCGATACGCTCGGTGCCGCGCTTCCAGCCCTCCTCGAATTGCGCCTCGAGCCCTGGTACGATTTCCCAGCGATAGATCACGGCGAACATGGCAACCTCTCCTCCCCCTTCTAACGCCGAAGGCGAGCGCGTGGCCAAGTTCCTTGCGCGGGCGGGGGTCTGTTCGCGCCGCGACGCGGAACGGTTGATTGCCGAAGGCCGGGTCCGGCTCAACGGCGAGGTTTTGCAGACGCCGGCGGTAAAGGTGACGGCGAAGGACAAGGTGAGCGTGGACGGCCGGCCGGTCGGCGCGGCCGAGCCGACGCGGCTGTGGCGCTATCACAAGCCGTCGGGCTTGGTGACGACGCACCGCGATCCGGCCGGGCGCGCGACCGTGTTCGAGCATCTGCCCCGCGACATGCCCCGCGTGATTTCCGTCGGCCGGCTGGACCTCACCAGCGAAGGACTGCTGCTGTTGACCAATGACGGCGCGCTGGCGCGGCGGCTTGAGCTGCCGTCAAACGGCTGGCGCCGGCAATATCGCGCACGCGCGTTCGGCCGTATCGAGCAGGCCGAGCTGGATCAATTGAAGGACGGCGTTACGGTTGACGGGGTGCGCTATGGGCCGATCGAAGCCAAGCTCGAACGCGCCGCCACAAATGCGTGGATCACGCTTTCGTTGAGCGAGGGCAAGAATCGCGAAGTGCGCCGGGTGCTTGAGGCGTTTGGGCTCAAAGTGAACCGGCTGATCCGCATCGCCTACGGCCCGTTTCAGCTCGGCGCGCTTGAGCCCGGCGCAGTTGAAGAAATTCCGCGCAAGGTGCTGAAAGAGAAGATCGGCCGAGACGCGGTAAGCTAGTGGCCCCCGCCGAGGAAGGTGGGAATCCCGGGCACGTATTGTGGGAAGAAATTGTGCGCATCCTCCCACACCATCCGCGTGCCGGCGAAGAGAATGATCACGATGCCGATCACGGCGATCCAGCGATACTTGTTGATGATACGAGCGATGAAGGTCGCCGCCACGCCCATCAGGATAACTGACAGGATGAGGCCGAAGGCCATGATGTAAACGTTGTGCTTCGACACCGCAGCCACCGCGAGCACGTTGTCGAGCGACATCGATACGTCGGCCAGGATAATGGTGAAGAGCGCGCTGGCGAATGTCTTTGGCTTCTTACCGCCGGAAGCGATCTGTTGTGCGAACTGTTCGCCGGCGGCAGGCTCGCCGACCATCACCGGCTCGTGATGACGCAGATCGTCCCACATGCGCCAGGCCACCCAGAACAACAGGATGCCGCCGACGAACAACAAGCCGGGTATCTGCAGCAACTGAATGGTGATGCCGGCGAAGAGGATGCGCAGCACCAGCGCCAGCAAGATGCCCCAGAAGATGGCGCGCCGCTGCTGGTGGCTGGGTAGTGCCGAAGCGGCCAACCCCACTGCGACGGCGTTGTCGCCCGCCAGCGCGAGGTCGATCAGGACGACTTGGAGAAAGGCGGCGATATCGGCGACGACGCGTGGGTCCAAGCCGCTCAGAATTGAATCCACGTACCCCTGCTCCCGGTTGTCCCGCGGCGTCTTGTTCGCCGAAGCGCCGCGCGACGGTCAAGCGGCGGGCGACCGCCCGAGCGCGACATATGGCCCGCGTCCTTGCTCTGCGAAAGCCTGGGCGGAATTTGCCGCAGCTGCGGTCTGCTTCCGTTCCCGGGGGCGGCGCCCTTGAAACGCTTGCCTGGCCCAGTTGCGCGCGTCAGGAAGCGGCGATGCGCATCGTCGGAGGCAAGTTCAAAGGCCGCGCTATCGCCGCACCGCCCGGGCGCGAAACCCGCCCCACCGGCGATCGCGCGCGCGAGGCCCTGTTCAACATCCTCGAACACGCGGACTGGTCGCCCGGTGTGGAGGGGCGGCGCGTGCTCGACCTGTTCGCGGGCTCGGGGGCATTGGGCCTCGAAGCCATGTCGCGCGGCGCCGCCTTCGCGCTGTTTGTGGAGACCGACCCTGGGGCGCGCGGCGCGATCCGCGACAATATCGAGGCGCTGGGTTTGTTCGGCGTAACGCGCATCCATCGCCGTGACGCAACCGATCTCGGACACAAGCCCGCTGGACTTGGCGAACCATTTGACCTGGTTTTTCTCGACCCGCCGTACGGCAAAGGTTTGGGCGAGCGCGCTCTGGCCAGGTTGGGTGAGGGCGGTTGGATTACGCACGATGCGCTGATCGTCTTCGAGTGCGGCGCCGGCGAAACGCCCCAGACGCCAGCGTTCGAAAGCATCGAGGCGCGCGAGTACGGTGCGGCCAAGCTGCTGTTCCTGGAGCCGCATGGATAATTGACCCACGCGGAACCGGCGCGCCATTATGGCGTCGTTCGGGCCGGCGTCCGCTGCTCGGGAACGGCCACGCGCCGGCGCAACGCCGGCGAGACTTGCACGTCGTCGCGCAGCTGGGTGCGGAATTCGCGTTGGCAGCGGTCGAGCAATTCCTGATCGGGCGCAGCCACGTCATGCGCTTCCTGCGCCTGACGCAGCCGCTCGCAAGCCTCGCGCGTGCGCCCCGAACGATCGAGCGCGCGCACAAGCTGTTGCGCATCGGCTTCCAGCGCCAATTGCGCGCCTGCTGAAGGACGCGCGCCGGCGCTCTGCTCGCGTAGGCGATAGGCTTCGGCATAACGCGCGCTTGCGGATGTCCAGTCGTTGCGTGTTTCGGCGATCTGGCCGAGCTGAGAGACCACCGGCGCGCGCGCCGGCGCCGAAAGGTTCGGCAAGGCTTCCTGCAGGCGTTGTTCGGCAACCGCGCTATCCCCTTGGTTCTGCGCTTCGACGGCTTGCGAAACAGTTGCAGCGGCCTGAGCTTCGACGCGGCGATCGGTGCGGCTGTACGATCGCGACAGCATGCGCCACACATCCGGATCCCGCGGCGCGATGTTGGTGACGATTTCCAGTGCGCGTTGACCCAAAGGATCGGCGTTGGACTCGCCGACGGCGCCGCAAAGCAAATAGATCTCCTCCACCAGCGGATCGTCCGGATTGGATTGTGCGTACTGCCATAGCGTCTGCATTGCGGCGGGCCGGCTCGCATCCTGCGCCATCTGCGCTGCGGCGACGCGAACGATTGCGTTCGGGTGTTGCGAAATGGCTGTGAAGGCAGCCCGATAGGCTTCGCTCGCGACACTATCGAACTCTGCCTCGGACACCGAGGCGAGCTGCGTTTCCGCGCTCATCGACTCCACGTCGCCGGCAGCGGACGGCGCCGACGCTGCAGGACCGGCCGCGCCGAGTGCGCCCGCCTCCAACAATCCGGCGAGCTGGATCGCCTGTTCGGGCGTGATCGTGCCCGCTTCCAGCAGACGCAGCAGGCGCGCCGCTTCGCTTTCAGGCGGCGCCTGCGGGAACAGAAGGTCGCGCCCGAACGCTGCGATCACGACCAGCAGCGCAATCACCGTCAGCACCGAAACAAGGCGGATACGCGCGCCTAGTCTGCGGCGCTTACGCGCGATGGCGCTGCCGTCCACATCGCGACCTTCGATCTTAGCTTTCAGCGCCTCTTCCAGAATCTGCATCTGGGGGGCGCTCGCCCCGCCGTTCCAACGCGTAAAATCCTCGGCCTGGAATGCGCCGAAGCCGAGCGGGACATCGACACGGTCCAGCATCACCGGCACGAGCCGGCCCTCGTCGCGGGCGCGGCCCGCTTCGTCGCGCACAAAGGTCGATGTCGCCGACGATTGCGTCCAGACAACAATCACTGCTTTCGCATTGCGCAGCTCGCGCTCGATGATCGCGGTGTAGTCCTGGCCGGCGGCCAGCGAACGATCCCACCACACATTGAAGCCGCGGCTTTGCAGCGCTTCGGCGAGCGGGCGCACGCGCGCGCGGTCCTCGCTGGCGTAGGAGATGAAAACATCCGCCATCGTCACCCCTGCCGCGGCGCGTCTTCGGCGCCGCCTTGTCGTCCCTCCCCCTCCATAGGCGCTTAGGGGCGCGGCGGGAAGACGACAGCGGTCACGGATGCGTGGGCAAAGCGAGATTTCGTCCTAAACACAGTCGCTTGCGCCATTTTTGGCGCGCCGATGGCCGGAGGCCATATAGACACCGCGTGATTGGAGGAGAGCAGCATGGACCCCCTTACCGGCGGCTGCCTATGCGGAGACGTTCGGTTCGCGGCCTCTGGAGGCCCCTACCGGGTTGGCCTTTGTCATTGCCTTGACTGCCGCAAGCATCATGGCGCGCTGTTCTACGCCGCTGCGGTGTTTCCGCAGGAAGCGGTGTCGATCGAAGGTGAAACCCGCGACTATGCCGGCCGATTTTTCTGCCCCCGCTGCGGCTCATCCGTTTTCGCGCGCAGCGGAGACGAGATCGAAGTGCATCTGGGATCGCTCGATGCTCCCGATCAACTCATGCCGACTTACGAAAGCTGGATCGTGCGTCGCGAATCCTGGTTGCCGCCGTTTCCGCTCACGAAGCGACACGAGCGGAATCGCGATGGGACGAGCCGTTTCGAGGCGTAACGCGCAGATCTCAGTTGCGACTGAGCCGGTGCGCGAGGAGCCCGGCGAGAATTCTATCAAAGCCGGCGGCGCTTGGTATCATCGCAAAATCTCGAAATCATCATCGCCCAGAGGCCGGGCGAAATCGCCCCAATGGCCGCTCCTGCGCCAATAGTCGTCGAACCTCAGATGACGCACGATCTGTTTGAAGCCTTCCGTCTTACGCACGCTCCTCAGCGCGGGAAGCCAGACCGCGCTGACATAGGAGGGGATCATCTCGACATAACCGCGCCGGAGCGCCGCGAGCGCGAGTTCATCGTCACCGAAATGGGCGGCGTGACAGGCTAGAGCATACATGCGCATGGAATCCTGGTTGGCCGAATCCAGGAACGCTTCCCTAAGAAGCGCTCGCGCCACGGGCGGTCGATCGACCGCATCGACGAGCCTTCTCATCACATCCATGCCGATCGTCGCGGCGGCGAGGTAGCGACGCCACTGGGCCTTGATTGCCGCCACATCTCCTGAATCCCAGATGCGTAAGAGGCGCGTATACTCCATTGCTTCGTGCGTGCCCGCGACGCCCTTGGTCCTCTCATATTCCGCTTCGGCCTCGCTTGCGCGTCCAGCACTATCGTAAGTCTGCTGCAAAAAGGCGGACATCGTCGGCGACAGGGGAGCATCAAACTTGGCGCGCTCAAGACACTCGACCGCCTCATGGCTTCGCCCCGTCGACGCGAAGATATAGGCGAGGAGATAGCGCGGCAGCGGCGACGGTGCGCTGGCGGCGAGCTTCGCAAAAACCGTCTCGGCAGCGAGCCAACCTTGCTGCAAGGACATGAGCCCCACGGCAAGCTGCGTCGTCCAATGGTCAGGCGCACGGGCAATCGCCTCTTGTACAGTCTCGATGATCGCCTGATAGGTCTCCGCCGTCGTTTCCGGCGCATACCACAGCAAATGCGAGAGGGCTTCCAAGACACCGCCGCGCGCTTCGGCGAAATCGGAGTCCAACGTTAAGGCTTCGCCGAACATCTCGCTTGCGCAGCGGAAATCCGCAGCGGTGACGCCGCTATTGAGTCGCTCCCGCGCACGCAGATACTTGTCGTAGGCCTCGATATTGCTCGCCCTGCGGCTTTCGATCGCCTTTTTTTCTTCCGGGATCAGACGGATCTCGAGCGCTGAGACGATCGCCTGCGAGATTTCATCCTGCAGCGCGAAAATGTCGTCGAGATTACGGTCGTAGCGTTCCGCCCAGACATGGGTATTGGCGGCGCCGTCGATGAGCTGAGCCGTTATGCGCACGCGATTGCCGGACTTGCGCACGCTGCCTTCCAGGACGTGAGATACCTTGAGCTGACGTGCGACCTCCCTGACGTCGACGTGCCTGCCTTTGAAGGCGAAAGCCGAATTACGCGCGATCACCACCAGGCCCGAGACCTTGCTGAGATCGGTGATGATGTCTTCGCTGATGCCGTCCGAGAAGTATTCCTGCTCCCGATCGCCGCTCATATTGACGAAGGGAAGGACGCAGACGGCGCGCCGCTGCACCGCTTCGACGCCGGAAGAAGCCGGCAGAACCGCTTTCTTGGGTCGGGCCAAAAAGACGTGAAGAGGGCGGTCGATGTTCTTAACAGCGTGTTGGCCCAGATCCTCCAACTCCACCGCAAGCTTGCCCGCCACCTGTTCGCTGACATTGCGAGACAAAGCGAGGCCGCCCGGCGGCGCCAATGCTTGAAGGCGTGCGGCCAGGTTGACGCCTTCGCCATAGATATCGTCGCCTTCGACGATCACGTCACCGAGATTTATTCCGATCCGATACTGCAGGCGTTCAGGCTCGGGCCGGCCGGATTCCGCGCGCGCCACGGCCTCCTGGATTTCCAGTGCGCAGTCGACCGCGGCAACGGCGCTCAAAAACTCGATCAACGAGCCGTCGCCCATCAGCTTGACCACGCGCCCGCCGTGGGCGGCGACGCGCGGATCGAACAAAGCCTGCCGGTTCTCCTTGAGTCGAGCGAGCGCGCCGCTCTCATCGCGCTCCATGAGAGCGCTGTAGCCGACCACATCGGCCGACATGATCACGGTCAGTTTGCGCTGCATCTCACGTGGCGCGCCCTAGCCTACGCGCCACCCTATGCGCTTCTTCGTCGCGCCGAAAGAGGCGTCTGTCGCGAGCGCGCCGGTTGATGAGCCGCTCGCGCCTAGCGCTCCACGAACATCGCCGCGGGGTGTTCCAGCATGCCTTTGACGCGCTGGATGAAAGCGGCGGCGTCGTAGCCGTCGACGACGCGGTGGTCGAAGGACGAACTTAAGTTCATCATCCTGCGGATGACGATGGCGCCGTTCTTCACCGCCGGGCGCTCCACCAGCTTGTTGACGCCGATGATCGCCACTTCCGGATGATTGATCACGGGCGTGGTGACGATGCCGCCGAGGGCGCCGAGCGAGGTGATAGTGATGGTTGAGCCGGAAAGCTCGTCCTTGCTCGCGCTGTTATTGCGAACGGCGTTGGCGAGGCGCGCGACTTCGACGGCGCAATCCCACACGTCGCGCGCTTCGGCGTGGCGGACGACAGGGACGATGAGGCCGTTTTCGGTTTGCGTGGCGATGCCGATATCGACGTTCTCGTGCCTATAGACAACGCCCTGCTCATCGTCAAAGCGCGCATTGATCTGCGGGAAGTCAGGCAAGCAAAGCACCAGCGCGCGCATCAAGAACGGCAGGAGGGTGAGCTTAGGCTGATCATTGCGCTTGGTGGCGTTCAGGTGCGTGCGGAGCTCTTCCAGTTCCGTCAGATCGCATTCTTCAACATAGGCGAAGTGCGGAATACGGCGCTTGGCGTCCTGCATCTTCTCCGCGATCTTGCGGCGCAGACCAATAACTTTCACCGGTTCGATGCCGTTGCGTTCGGCCAGCGCTGAGCCTGAGCGCGCACCCGCCGCAGGCGCGAGCACCGCATCGAGGTCCTCGTGCGTGACTCGGCCGTCGGGGCCGGTGCCGCGCACCTGGGCGAGATCGAGCCCGAGCTTTTGCTCGCGGGCGCGCACCGCGGGCGAGGCTTTCGCATGCGCCCATTCGCGCACGCTGGCGTCGCACG
>CAZIOD010000050.1:0-19053 GCA_964540785.1 uncultured Terricaulis sp. | reverse complement strand
CGAGCGCGGCGGCGAGATGATCGTCCACGCACCACCAGAGCAGGAACATCCACATTCAGGCGCCCTCTTGGACCGCCGGCGTCCTCGCCGGCGTCTTTGTGCAAAATGACGGACCATCCGAGCGTGGCGCAACCGTCATGCCGGCGAGGGCGCCGGCGATCCAAGACACGCCCATCAGGCAGCTCCCGCATTGGCGCCGCTTTCGGCGAGTGCTTCGAGCACGGCCATGCGCACGGCTACGCCCATGCGCACTTGCGTTTCGATTAGCGAGACGTCCGGATTGTCGGCGACCGTGGAGTCGATTTCTACGCCGCGATTCATCGGGCCTGGATGCATGACGAGCGCGCCAGGCCTGGCGCATTTCAGCTTGTCGTCGTCAAGTCCGTAAAACCAGAAAAACTCGCGCGCGGAAGGGAAGTAGCCGCCGGTCATGCGCTCGCGCTGCACGCGCAGCATCATGATGACTTCGGCGCCGTCGAGGCCTTTGCGCATGTCATGAAAGACCGCCGCGCCCCAGCGCTCGGCGCCAATGGGCATCAGCGTGGGAGGGCCGATCAGGCGCACGCGTGCGCCCAAGAGATTGAGCAGCGTCACGTTGGAGCGGGCGACGCGGCTGTGGGCGATGTCGCCGCAAATGGCGACGGTGAGGCCCTCGATCTGGCCGAGCCGATCACGGATGGTGAAGGCGTCGAGCAGCGCCTGAGTGGGATGTTCGTGCTTGCCGTCGCCGGCATTGATGACAGCGCAGTCCACTTTGCGCGCCAGCAATTCGGCCGCGCCCGAGGAGCCGTGCCGCACCACCAGCAGGTCCGGCCGCATCGCGTTCAACGTAGCGGCCGTGTCGATCAGCGTTTCGCCTTTGGCGACGGAGGAGGATTTCACGCTCATGTTGACGACATCGGCGCCCAAGCGCTTGCCAGCGAGTTCGAACGAACTCTGCGTTCTTGTGGAATTCTCGAAGAACAGATTGATCAGCGTGCGCCCGCGCAGCGTGTCGAGTTTCTTGATCTTCTGCTCGGCCAGAGGAGCAAAGCGTGCGGCGCGGTCGAGCAGCCCTTCGGCTTCGAAACGATCCAGGTCGGCGATGGCCAAGAGGTGCTTCTTGCGAAAACGGACTGGGCTCGAGTTTGCGTTGTCTTTCTTCACGCCAGTCGGTCGCTGCGCCATGCGCGCTTGTTAAGCTCTATGTCGGCCCCGCCGCAAGCGAGACCGAAAGAAGGCGGGGATAATCGTTTCAGCCGTATTGGCGCCGCGGACTCGGTGCTGTACTCATTTTGTTCCAATGATGGGACGGGCGGGGCGCAACAATGAGGAGGCGCGGACATGAAAGCGCAGCCCAAACGCGACGAAGCAGCGCCTTTGCGCCCGGTGGGCGTGGCCTTAGCCGCAGTGGTGGCCGGCCTGAGCGTGGGGAAAGCGGCAGCGGTTGAATCGCCGACGCGGGCGCCGCTTGAACCCAGCGCGCGGGCAAAGACCTACGTTGTCGATCCGACGAACCATCCGGGGTTTGAAGAGGATGCCGACATGGTGGTGGGACGAAGTGAACCGGTAGAGCCCTTTAAGACGCGGTAGCCTCTTGGCCGGCCGGCCTGCTGTGTTTTGCCCGCGCCGTGCGTGACGAAGGCTCTCTCCGGCGAGGACGGTCCAGGAACGCGAGGACGGCCGCCTCGTGCGCGGACAGACCGGCGCGCCGCGCCCGGGCCAGGGTCAATCGGCCAGCAAGATATGCCTCGATCAATGCTGGATGCACGTAGCACTTGCGGCAGATGGTCGGCGTGTTGCCCAGGCTCATCGACACCGTTTCGATGGCCGCCTTCACGTTGGCGCGCGCCAGCGTCTGGGTGTCGAAGGCGCCGAGACGCGACAGCTCGGCCGCCGCCAGCACCGTGCCGCCCCAGGTGCGGAAGTCTTTCGCGGTGATCTCCGCGTCGCTGATCTCACGCAGATAAGCGTTCACATCGGTCGATGTAACCGACTGCGGGTCGCCTTCTTCGTCCATATACTGAAACAGCCGTTGGCCGGGCAGGTCCTGCGCGGCCTTCACCACTTTCGCCACGCGCCGGTCGCGCACCGTGAGTCTCCAGCTCTTGCCCGACTTGCCGGTGAAGACGAACCGCAGCGTGGCGCCCTCGATTTTCGCGTGCCGATCCTTGAGCGTCGTCAATCCGTAACTGTTGTTCGCTTTGGCGTACTCATCGTTGCCGACGCGGATAAGGGTGGTGTCGAGCAAGTGCGCAATGGTGGCGAGCACCTTCTCGCGCGGCAGGCCGCGTTTGCTCATGTCTTCATTTATGCGCGCGCGCAGCGCCGGCAGCGCTTTGGCGAACTCGGTGAGCCTGTCGAACTTCGCAATCTCGCGCACTTCACGAAAGCGCGGATGATAGCGGTGCTGTTTGCGTCCGCGCGCATCGCGTCCCGTCGCCTGCAGATGCCCGTCGTCCTCCGCGCAGATCCACACATCTGTCCATGCTGGCGGGATGGCGAGGCTCTTGATCCGCGCAAGCGTTGTCTTATCGCGCACGAGTTTCCCGTCGGGGCGACGATAGCTGAATCCCTTGCCGCTGCGCCGGCGCGTAATGCCCGGCTCATCGCTCGAAACATAGCGCAGGCCGTTTTTGTGGGCGTGGGTTTGCGCGGGCGGCATGGCCTCGGAAAAGCCGCGCCCTTGCGCCGTGGTTCCCTATCAGGGCAGCGTCAGCCCGATGACCAACGGCATCGTGATGAGCGAGAGCAGCGTCGTCGCTGTGATGATCGCCGCCATCAATTGTGCGTTGCCGCCCATTTCGCGCGCCAGCGTGTAGCCGGCCGCTGCGGTCGGCGTTGCGCCTAAACCGGCCGCCACCGCCGCGCCTAGGGGGCCGGCGCCGACGGCGGTCGCGGTCGCGTAAAGGATGGCCGGCATGATGGTGAGCTTCATCGCAGCGGCAGTGACGACGTGCGGTCCCGCGCTGCGCAAGGCTTTGAAATCGAGCCCGGCGCCGACGCAGATGATGGCGATCGGCATGGCCGCATCGCCCAGGAGATCGAGTGCATAGCTAAGCGGGCCAAGATCGCGCAAACCGGCCGCGTTCGCGGCAAGCCCGGCCGCACAGGAGAGGATCAGGGGATTGGCGATGATCTGGTCGAATACGGCGCGCCAGGAGGTCGCCCGCGCCGCGCCCCAGCGGGCGAGCACGGTTACGCAAACGACATTGATGGTCAGCACCAGCGGCCCGAAGGCGAGGCCGATGAGATCCATGCCCGCTTGCCCGTAAAGCGGCAGCGCAGCGGCCAGCAGTACGAAACCATTCCAGCGGATCGAGCCTTGAAACACGCTGGTGAAAGCAGGGCCGTCGCTGCGGAACACCAGACGGAGCGACAGCGCCAACGCGATGACGATGGCGACGCCGCCGAGTACGCCGATCAGAAAGGGCGCCGCGCCCTGGCCCGTGAATTCGGCACGCGAGATCAGCGAGAACAGAAAGGCTGGATAGAGAATGAAATAGCCGAAGCGATTGACCATGCCGAACGCTTCGGCGCTCGCCAACTTGCCTGCACGCGCGCCCCAGCCGATTGCGATCAGAATGAAGACGGGCGCCAGCCCGGCGACGACGTCATTCATGCGTGTCGCGCTCTTTCATCGCGTCGAGCGCGCCTTGCAGCATGTAGGCGGCGGCCATTTTGTCGACAACCTCGCCGCGGCGGCGGCGCGAAGCGTCCCCCTCAATCAGCGTGCGCGTCACGGCGGCGGTGGACAGGCGTTCGTCCCACAGCAGCAGCGGCGCGTCGCGCTTGGCGATCAGGTTGCGCGCGAACGCGCGCGCGCTCTGCGCGGCGGGCCCGGCGCTGCCGTCCATGTTGAGCGGCAGGCCAATCACGAGCCCCACGCATTGGCGCGCGTCGTAGAGCTTGAGGATAGCCTCCGCGTCGGCCGCGAACTTGGTGCGGCTAATCTGGTCGAGCGAGGAGGCGATCAACCGCGTCGTATCGCTCACAGCAACGCCAATGCGCTTCTCGCCCGGATCGAGGCCCATCAGGGCGCCGCGCCCCGGCAGGGCGGCGGCGAATTCGGGGAGGCTCAGAAGCGGCACGCGCAAGGGCAATAAGGCAGTACGGCAGTAGGGCAATAGGTATCGTGTTGATGGCCGCCCCTATTGCCTTATTGCCCTATTGCCTTATTGCCCCACACCCATGTCAATCGATGAAAAAACCGTCCGCAAGGTGGCCAAGCTGGCGCGCCTGGCGCTACCCGAAGAGCGTGTCGAGCCCATGGCCAAAGAGCTCAACGGCATCATGGCCTGGATCGAGCAGCTCAACGAGGTCGACGTTGAAGGCGTCGAGCCGATGACGAGCGCGGTCGAGGGCCTGGCGCTGCCGATGCGCGAAGACGTTGTGACCGACGGCGACAATCCCGAGCGCGTGCTCAAGAACGCTCCGAAGACCGAAGACGGCTTCTTCGTCGTGCCCAAGGTGGTCGAGTGAGCATCACCGTTGTTATCGAGTCGCCGCTGTCGGACGATGTGCGCGCGTTGGTGAAGGCGCTCAACGAGTTCACTTACGAGCTGACGCCCGCCGAGTTTCGCCATCACATGACGGTCGAGCAGATGGCGCAGGCGGACACGACGCTCTTCGTCGCCCGCGATGAACGCGGGGCGTCCCTCGGCATGGGCGCGCTGCGCCGGCATGGCGATGGCGTCGGCGAAGTGAAGCGCATGTTCGTCAAGCCGGAAGCGCGCGGCCGCGGCGTCGGCGGCGCGATCCTGGCGAGTATCGAAAAGCTGGCGCGCGAAAATGGCCTCACCCGCCTTGTGCTCGAAACTGGCGCCAATTTCGACGCCGCCAAACGCATCTACGAGCGCGCGGGCATGGCCCCGTGCGAGCCCGTTCTCGACTATCCGACGAGCCCCTGGACCGCCTTTTATGCAAAGGCGCTCAGCTCGTGACCTCCTTCACTCCGTCATCCCGGACGCGCGGAGCGCGATCCGGGGCCCAGGGCAAGCGACGTGCCGGCTGGCCTGGGTCCCGACTCTACGGGCGCTGCGCGCCTACGGCCGCGATGACGAGGCTTCTTGTGTCTTTCTGCAAGTGATCCGATGACCGACCTCACCTCCCTCACGCTCGCCAACGCGCTCGACGGCCTGGAGAAGAAGCAGTTCTCCGCCGTCGAACTCACCGATGTGTTTATCGATGCGATCGACAAGGCCAATCCGCATTTGAACGCCTTTGTCGTGACGACGCCCGACCTGGCGCGTGCGCGCGCGAAGGCATCTGACAAAAGGCGGGCCCAAGGCAAAGCCGGGCCGCTCGAAGGCGCGCCGCTCGGGATCAAGGATCTGTTCTGCACCGAGGGTGTGCGCACGACAGCGTGCTCGAACATCCTCGGCGAGTTCACGCCGACTTATGAAAGCACTGTCAGCGCCAATCTCTTCCGCGACGGCGCAATCATGCTCGGCAAGCTCAACATGGACGAGTTCGCGATGGGCTCGTCGAACGAGACCAGCGCGTTCGGCAACGTCATCAATCCCTGGCGGCGCGGCAATGAAGATACGAAGCTGACGCCCGGCGGCTCGTCCGGCGGCAGCGCCTCAGCGGTCGCCGCGGACCTGTGCCTGGGCGCCACCGCCACCGATGCCGGCGGTTCGATCCGCCAGCCGGCCGCCTTCACAGGCACGGTTGGCGTCAAGCCGACGTACGGCCGCTGCTCGCGCTGGGGCATCGTCGCGTTTGCGTCGTCGCTCGATCAGGCCGGGCCGATCGCGAAGACGGTCGAGGATGCGGCCATGCTGCTGCAATCCATGGCCGGACACGATCCGAAGGATTCCACGTCGCTGCCGAATCCGCTCCCGGATTTCCGGGCCGCCACGCAGCGTTCGATCAAAGGCATGACCATTGGCGTACCGAAAGAATATCGCATGGAGGGTATGCCCGCTGAGCTCGAGGAATTGTGGCAGCGCGGCATCGACTGGGCCAAGGACGCCGGCGCAACGATCAAGCACATCAGTCTGAAACACACCAAATATGCGCTGCCGGCGTACTACATCGTAGCGCCGGCGGAAGCGTCGTCGAACCTCGCACGCTATGACGGCATGCGCTACGGCGCGCGCGTCGAGGGCCGCGATCTCAACGCCACCTATGAAAACACCCGCGCCAACGGTTTTGGCGCGGAAGTGCAGCGCCGCATCCTGATCGGAACATACGTGCTGAGCGCGGGCTATTACGATGCGTATTACCTGCGCGCGCAAAAGGTGCGTCAGCGCATCGCCCAGGATTTCCGCGACGCTTTTGCCGAGGTGGATGCGATCCTCACGCCCGCGACGCCATCGGCTGCGTTCGGCCTCGGCGAAAAGAGCGGCGATCCGGTGGCGATGTATCTGAACGATGTCTTCACCGTGACCGCGAACCTCGCCGGTCTACCGGCGCTCGCTTTGCCGGCGGCGCTGGACAAACAGGGCCTGCCGCTGGGGTTGCAGGTCATTGGCAAGGCCCTTGACGAGGAAAGCGTGTTCGCTGTGAGCGCAGCGCTGGAGAAGGCGGCGGACTTCCGCGCCAAGCCGACGAAATGGTGGGGCTAAAGCGCGTCGCCTTGCTCGCGCTCGGGCTCATGTCGGCGCCAGCTGCAGCAGCGGCGCAGGATGGCTACGATATCGGCGGCGTCTGGCGCGGTGTCTATCCCGACCGACTTCGAGCCTGAAGTGCGCTTCGCCGGCCAAGTGGAAGACGATGGCCGCCGCATTGTCGGGATCGTTTCCAGCGGCCGGCGCGACATGGATTTCGTGCTGGTGCGCGAGCAGCGCGCCGAACCAGGTTCGCGGCTGACCGCCCGGCGCGCCAAACTGACGAAATGCGGAGCGCAAGGCGCGCCTGTGAGGCGAGAGCGGCTGCTTACGCCGCGTCCGCGTGGTCCGTTGGCGCGGGCAAACAGGCGGCAAAGACATGCATGAATTGTTGGAGCGTCTCGGGCGCGGCGACACCCAGCTCATCGAAATGTGCCAGCGCGCGAACCAGGCGTGGCGCGATTTTCTCGATGAGCTCGATGGCGCCGACACGGGCACGCTGGCGGCGCGACTCGGTTTTTTCCAGCCGACCATCGAGCGCATCTTCCAAAGCCAGACACTCGGCCAGACCATGATGCCATGGAGCGCCTTCGCCGTGCTTTACGACACGCAACGCGGTTGGGCCGCGAACATGGGGCGCGCGCGCCAGCTCGCAGAAGCCTTTGCGGTCAGCAATTGCAGCAAGGAAGTGAAGGACGAGGCGCGCTCGTGCGTGATCTCCTACGAACTCGAGCCGCAGGAACCGGTCGTTGCGAGTCGCAAACGGTAAGGCCCTCACGGCGGCGCGAATCCCGCTAAGCTGCGGGTATGGCCAAACGCAAAACCAACGGCGCCCGCAAACCCGAACGCCGCTCGCGCGGGGAGATCGACCGCAACTATTTTTTCGGCGATGTGCTCATTAAGACTGGGGTCGCCGCGTTCGTGGCGCTCGCCCTCATCGCGATCTACACGCCATTCTCGCTTATGGGCGCGCTGCAAGAGGGCATGCACCAATATGTCGCCGTCATGGGCGGTTTTGGCGCCTTGGGCCTGATTTCGTTCCTGGCGGGACGGCATCTGCGCCGGAACGCAACGCACTGGGACTTCGACTGACCGCTTGACCTCGTCGCGGCAAGGGCCGACTCTTCCGCAAACGGAAGGAACTGGTCTTGAACGCAGCCGAATGTACCCGCCTGGGCGCCTATCTCAGCAAATTACTGGGCTCGCCGACGGTGTCGGTGGTCTCCAAGAACGCTGAAGAAGCGGACGTGCTGGTGGATGGGGAGCGGGTGGCCGGCCTGCTGCGCGACGAGGAGGAGGGCGAACTGAGCTACGCCATCAGTCTGGCGCTGCCGCGAAAAGCCGGGTCCAAGAAGGATGCGCCGATCGACGACGCGGAGCGTTCGCGCCTGCAAATGCTGCTGCGCCAAAAACTGCACGCGGCCGATCTCGACGTCCGCGCGCGCCCGCGTAAGACGGACTCTGCGGAAGTGTATGTGCACGACGAATTTGTCGGCACTATCTCCGCCGACGTGGACGAGGGCCAAGTGCTGACCATGTCCATTCTCGATATCGATCTGGATGGCGAGGAGTAGGCAAGCGGCGCTAAACGACATCGCGATAAGGCTGTCCTCCACAAAAAAACGCCCCGGCCACGGCCGGGGCGAAGTACGTTCGTTGAATCCAACCACACGCTTCCAGAGAGGAAGCGGAGCGCTGCGCGCTACAAGACACCCAACATCGAGGCGACCAGCGGGTGGCGGACGATATCCTGTTCGCCGAGGCGTATGACGGCGATGTTGCCGACCTCGTCAAGCCTTTCCGCGACGGCCGCAAGTCCGGAGAGATCGGGCAGCAGATCTGTCTGCGCCGGGTCGCCGGTGACGACCATGGTGGAATGCCAACCCAGCCGCGTCAGCAGCATCTTGATCTGCCCGTAGGTGCAGTTCTGCGCTTCGTCGATCACGACGAACGCATTGTTCAGCGTGCGCCCGCGCATGAAGCCCACAGGCGCGATCTCGATCAGCCCTTCCGCCATGAGCGCCTTCAGGCGCTTGGCGGAAAGGCGGTCGGTCAGCGCGTCGTAAAGCGGGCGCAGGTAGGGGGCGAGTTTGTCTTCCATCGCGCCTGGCAAGAAACCAAGCGATTCGCCGGCTTCCACCGCAGGGCGTGAGAGCACGATGCGGCCGACCTTGCCGCTCTCGAGCGCCTCAACCGCCTTTGCGATGGCGATGTAGGTTTTGCCCGTGCCGGCCGGCCCCAGCGCCAGGCACAGCGAGTGCGTGTCGATCGCCTCCATGAGAGCCGTCTGGCCTTTCGATTTGGGGCGAATGTTCTTGACGAAGCTTTGCTCGCGCATGCCGTCATTGGCGGGCTGATAGCCGCCCTCGAGCAGCTTCAAATTGCGCTGCCGACGCTCATCGCGCTGGAATTCCTGTACGTTGAGCACGCCTTGTGCGTGCCGGCGCTTGGTGTTGCGCTTCGCCATGCATGTCCCCTTACTGGAGCGGAAATAGGCCGCGCGGCTTCTGCCGGGCGGATCGAAGAAAAGGTCCGAGGAGTCGTCGAAGAGTGCGCCGGGCGGCGGTATGTCGAGTGCGCTGATCTTGCGCCGTGCGCCCACGCTCTCCCCCACATGCGAGCGCGCTGAGCGCGCCCCGGAGACGGGCGGACCGGGCGAGCCCGATCCGATGGGTTACAGGAGACGCTACATCGGTTAACGACGCGTTGAGGAAGCGGAACGTCGCAAACATTTCGCAGAAGGAAGCTTCGCAATGCCCATCTACGCCCTGGCCGACGCCGATCTCGAAGTCGAAGACGAAAGCGCGTTCTGGGTCGCGCCGAGCGCGGTGCTGATCGGTCGGATCGTGCTGAAAAAGAACGCTTCAGTCTGGTGGGGCGCGGTGCTGCGCGGCGATAACGAGCCGATCGTGGTGGGCGAGAACTCAAACGTGCAGGACGGCTCGATCCTGCACACAGACATCGGCGCGCCGCTGACCATCGGCAAGGATGTCACCATCGGGCACATGGTTATGCTGCATGGCTGCACCATCGCCGACACCTCGCTCATCGGTATCAAAGCGACCGTACTCAATCACGCGCACATTCCGAGCTATTGCCTGGTCGGGGCGCATGCGCTGGTGACGGAACGCAAGACGTTCGAGGAAGAGCGTCTCATCACGGGCGCCCCGGCGAGAGCGCAGCGCGCGCTCGATGCGCCGCAAAAGCAATTGATCCAGTTTTCGGCGGCGCACTATGTCGAGAACTGGAAGCGCTACCGACGCGATCTGAAGCCCAGCCGGTTCGCCTAGGTCTCGCGTTGCGCTTCACATTGCGGCCGACCCGATCTAGCTTTTCGGTAATCCATGACCGGTACGCCAGACGACCCCGAAGAGGACACGCCGCCGGCAAGTCCGCCGGCGCCGCAGGGCGCGGAGGAACCGCCCGCGCATCTCCCAGCCGAAGCAGAGGAAACCGCAGCGCCGCCCGAGCCTCCGCCCGCGCCGCCGCATGCAGTGCAGCCAACGCAGCGGCCTGCCCCTGACACTGCGGCCCCTGGTCGGCAAATGCCTTGGGTTCCGATCCTCGTGGTCGCCGGCGTGCTGCTCGCGCTGGGGCTTGGCGTGTTCGTGTGGCGCGGGATGTCGGCAGCGCCCCCGCAGGATGAGGCCTACGTCGTGCAGCCCTTCACGCCGGCGTCCGAACTCATCACGGCGCGTGATCGGGTGGAGGCGCGTGCAGAGCCGGACGCGGCAAGCCGCGTCGTCGTGATCTTCGGGCAGGGCGTGACGCTGAATGTGTCGGGCCGCGTGCAGCGAGGGCTCGCGAACGACTGGTACGCCATTTCTTGGAACGATCAGACAGCATTCGTGCGCATGCAGGACGTCACCCCTGGCAGCGGCGCGCCGCCAACGCCGATCGTGCGCGAGCGTGAAGAAGAAGAGGAAGAAGTTAAGCAGAAAGAAAAGCCGCCGGAGGTGACGGAGCCGGAGGATCGGGTTGCGGCGCCGCGCGGCGCGCTTGGCATCGGCGACGTGAACTGGATTCGCGAACCGAACGCGCGCGATTTTGCGCGGTACTTTCCCGATCGCGCGCTAGCGGACGGTCAGTCGGGCAACGTGACGCTGAGCTGTATTGTCGGAGGCGGAGGGCGGCTTGCCTGCTCCGTCGCATCGGAAAGCCCGGGTGGTTACGGCTTCGGCCGCGCCGCGATCAACATTTCGCGCCAGCTGCGCGTGCGCACGACGCTGCCGGACGGTAGTTCGGCCGAAGGGCGCGAGATGCGTTTGCCGCTTTCCTTCCGCGCCAATTAACGGCCATACCGTACGCAACGGAACCATTCCGCCGCTTAGTTGCTTGACGCCCGAAGGATGTCCAACCCGAGGGTACACGTGACGAAATTCGCCCTGTTCGCAGCGCCATTTCTTCTGCTGGCTGCATGCTCGCCGCCGGCTTCAGAGCAGGCTGCGCGCGAGATTCCAAAGATCGAGATGAGTGAGACTGCGCGGGTGACGATGCAACGCGTGAATAGCGCACGTTTTGTGTCGGCGCCCCAACGGCCGGAGGCGACGCAGACGGCTGAGCCCGCGCCCGACGAGCCGGCCGATAGCGCCCCAGCGCCCGCGGCCCCCGCCTTCGACGGCGGCCTAACGCGCATTCAAGTGCTGCTCGACCGCCTGCACTTTTCGCCTGGCGTGATCGACGGATACGATGGCGAGAACGTGCGAAAGGCCGTCGCCGCCTACCAGGAAGCGCACGGCTTGCCGGTGAACGGGCGAGCGGACGATGCGCTGCTGACGCGGCTCGAAGAGGCCGACCCAGCGCCTGCCCTGGTCGCGTATGTGCTGACAGAAGCCGACATCGCAGGCCCCTTCGTCAGTGTGCCGGCCGACATGGAAGCGCAGTCGCGGCTTGACCATCTGGGTTATGAAGACGCGGCTGAAGCGGTTGCCGAAAAATTCCACATGGACGTGGACTTGCTGCGCACCCTCAATCCCGGAGTCGACTTTACACGCGTTGGCGCAGAAATCGTGGTGGCCAATGCAGGCGGCGAATTGAGCGGCCAGGTTGCGCGGATCGATATCGACAAGGACGAGCTGACGTTGCGTGCGTATGACGCCGCGGATCGGATGTTGGCGGTTTATCCGGTGACGATCAGCGCGGACAACACGCCGTCAGGCGAGCTTGAAGTCACCGCCATCGCCTTCGACCCGACATACAATTACGACGCCGACCAGCTGCCATCGTTCAATGATTCAAGCGGACGCCAGTTCGTCATTCAGCCTGGTCCAAACAACCCGGTCGGCCTGGTCTGGATTGCGTTGAACCGCGATGGCTACGGCATTCACGGCACGCCGAATCCTTCGCTCATCAGCAAGACCTCCTCACATGGCTGTGTGCGGCTGACGAACTGGGACGCGGTCGAGCTTGCGCGCGCCGTGGAACCGGGCGTGCCGGTTCACTTTACCGAAGGCGGCGCGCAGGCCCGGCGCGAGACCTCGCGCGGATGACATGAAGGCGAGGTAATACGCCCGGCGCAATTGCGCTGCGGCGAACTGCCTTCGCCAGCCGGCCAGAATTTTGCAGCATTTGCGCAGCAAGCACGGCCTGCGGTATCGCATGAGCATGTTCAGAACTGTCTTTGCGCCATTCGCGTTGTGCGCGAGTTTGGCGCTTGCGCTCGCCTTGGGCGCAGCGCAGCGCGCCCCTGCGCGCGCGGACGGCCTGAAGAGCATGGGCGTCGACAAGCATATCGCGCGCGCGGTTGGATCGTTAATCGTCCCCGTCCGCGGGATTGCCGTGGCGGAGCTGGCGGACAATTGGGGCGCCCCGCGCGCCGAAGGCCGCGCCCACGAGGGCATCGACATTATGGCGCCGCATGGTGCGCCGGTGATTGCGGCCGCGAACGGACGCATCGTGCGGTTCTGGAATAGCGCGCTCGGCGGGGTCAGCATCTACCAGGCCGACGAAGCCGGCGATGTCCTTTTTTATTATGCGCATCTCAGCGCGCGATCGGCCGCGCTGAAAGAAGGCGACCGCGTGCGCCAAGGCGAAGTGATCGGCTATGTCGGCGCCACCGGCAACGCGACGACGCCGCACCTGCACTTCGAGATCCATCGTACCGCCAATGCGCGCCGCTGGTGGACTGGCCGGCCGGTAAATCCGTATCCCTATCTGAGTTCGGGCGAAGCGCCGGATTAGGGCCGCTTTTTGTCGTCGCGCAGCGGGCCATTCCACACCTTGCCGATGCGCACGTCGATCTCGGGCCCCAGATTAAACCAGGCGAAGCGATCGCGCGTCGCATCGATCACGACGAAGCGGTCGCCGTGTTCCAGGGTCTGGCTGAGCGTGTTGCGGATGACCCCCGCTGAGAAGCGTGTGCGCAGCAGCCACAGGCCGGGCGCCAGATCGCAGACACCGCCCATGCTCTCGAGCGCCGCCATGAACGCGTTCCACGACCCGGAGACGATTTCGGCGTGGATGAAGATGTTCGCCGCCTCGGCCTGCGGGTCGCTGGTTGCGCTTGGCGCGCGCAGGCCGCGTAAGGCCAGCACGCGGCGCGCTTCGAGCCAGGCGCCGTCTGGCTTATCGGCCACGAGCGTGTTCGGACGGACGCGGCCTTCAGCCATAAAGCGCGCCATTTGTTCGATCGGATAGGGCCCGAACGCTTTGCCGCGAACTTGCACCCACCACTTGGCAGTGGTGTCGGCTTTGGTCGGAAAGGCCACGTCGCTCACGGCGAATGCTCCGTTTCAACACGGCAAGCGCACTCGCGCCGCCGGCGAAACAGGGGGTCTGCAATCGTCGTGCCGGGGATTTGGGTGGGTCTGTTAACTCAAGCGGCGCGGCTCGAGGTCGATTGCGAAACCGCCCTCGATGAGGCGAGCCACGCGTCCGTACACCGTGCCCACGCGGACCCACACACCGATCAGCGGTGGCGGGCGTTTGGACTTGATGGTGATGCCCGCGAGCGAGAAATCGACCACCTCGCCGACATAAGCTTCGCCAGTTTCGAATTCGAGCTTCACCGTTTGCGCGCCCTCGCGCAGCGCCGGGCGCGGCTCTTCGTCGATGCCCAGGTCCTTGTTAACGACCAGCGTCAGCTGTTCGGCCAGCTTCTCGCGCTTGTGGGCGCTGAAATCGAAGATGACCGCCATCTCGCCTTCGCCGCACTTGCGGGCGATCTTCCCCGACACGCGGCCAAAACCACTGAGATAAATCACCACGCGCTCGCCGACGCTCGGCAACACATCGCTAACTATGCGGGCGTCGCCCGGGGAGATGTCAGCCGTGCGACAATCGTGCTCGCGTCCGGCGGCGTCGAGCAGGCGCCCGGTTACGGCGATTGGCATGCGCCGAAAACGGCGGCGTTCGCGCAGACCAATCTGGGCGGCCGTGAGCCGGCGCGCCGCGGCGGCGAGGTCGAGCTTCTGGGCGGCATTGCTCATGCGGACATGAATGCGCGCTTTACCGTAAACTTTTGCTTAAGGATTGGGCGGGGTCGGGTAATCTAGACGTGTGTGGGTGCTCGTCGGCGATTGACGCGGCGTAACAGCGCGACAGGCAAGAATGCGCGCCATGGGAGTAGAGAGACGTGGCCGAGGCTGAGGACGGAGCGAAATTCGATTACGTGATCGTGGGCGCCGGCAGTGCAGGCTGCGTGCTGGCGAACCGGCTCAGTGAGGACCCCGACGTTACAGTTGCGCTCTTGGAGGCCGGCGGTCGCAACAATTCATTGCTGGTGCGCATGCCGGCGGGTGTAGGCCAGCTGATCGCGAATAAGGGCGTCAGCAATTGGGGGTTTGAGACCACCCCGCAGGCGAACCTCGACGGACGGCGTCTGTATCAGCCGCGCGGGCGCGGCTGGGGCGGATCGTCGGCGATCAATGGCATGATCTATATCCGCGGCCACGCACGCGATTACGATCAATGGCGGCAGATGGGGCTCACTGGCTGGGGCTACGCGGATGTGTTGCCCTATTTCAAGCGCGCGCAGCATCACGATGATGGCGCGGACGCGTGGAATGGCGTGGGCGGGCCGCTTTGCGTTTCGCGCGGACCGCCAGGCGACCCGATCTACAAAGCCTTCATTCAAGCCGGACGCCAGGCTGGCTATCCGGTCACGCGCGACTTCAACGGCTATCGCCAGGAGGGTGTCGGCCCCTATCACCTCACCATCCGCGACGGCGAGCGCTGCAGCGCGGCGCTCAGCTATCTCGCGCCGATCGCCGGCGTGCGGCCCAATCTTAAGATCATCAATAACGCCCAGGCCGGACGCGTCATTATCGAAGGCAAGAGAGCCGTTGGCGTTGAGTATAGCGCCGGGCCCGGGAAGCCCGTGCAAAACGTCTACGCCAAGCGCGAAGTGCTGCTGTGCGGCGGCGCGTTCCAGTCGCCACAATTGCTGTTGTTATCGGGCATCGGACCGGCGGACGAACTGCACAAGCTCGGCGTGCCGGTAGAGCACGACGCACCCGAAGTCGGGCGCAATTTGCAGGATCACCTCGACGTCTCCATCATCTACGAGATGACCAAGCCCATCTCCATGTACTCGAAGACCAAGGGTCTGAAGCAGCCCATGATCGGCCTGCAGTATTTGTTCATGAAGCAGGGCCACGGGCGCACCAACCACCTGCACGCAGGCGCATTCTTGAAGACCCGCGGCGAACTCGATCGGCCGGACATCCAGCTCCATCTCGTGAACGCGGTCATGATCGATCATGCGCGAGTGAAGGCCGATCGCGACGGCTTCACCATCCACGCGTGCCAGCTGCGTCCGGAGAGCCGCGGAACGGTGCGGCTTGAGTCGCGCAATCCGTTCGACAGTCCCCAGATCGATCCGAACTATCTCGCCAGCGATGTCGATCGCCGCACGCTGCGCGACGCGGTGCGCATTGTGCGCGACATTTGCGGGCAGGATGCCCTGAATCTTTATCGCGGTCCGGAGATGCGGCCCGGTGCGGCAGTGCGGACCGATGCCGAAATCGACGAGTGGGTTCGCCGCACCGCCGAGACGATCTACCATCCGGTCGGCACGGTGCGCATGGGAACAGATGAAAATGCGCCGGTCGACGAGGAGCTGCGCGTACGCGGCATCGATTCGTTGCGCGTCATCGACGCCTCGGTCATGCCGACGCTGATTGGCGGCAACACCAACGCGCCGACGATCATGATCGCGGAAAAAATCTCCGACGCCATACGCGGCAAACCGCCCTTGCCCCGTCAGGACGCGCCGATCGCAGAAGACGAGCAGTCGGCGGTGGCTTAGGGGCGCTTGCGCTTGAAAGCGGTTGGCGCGGTCTTTGGCGCCGGGCGCAGGCGCCGCGTCCGTTCGGCGATCATCGCCTGAATGCGTGCGCGCAGAGCTTGCGCGTCGTTGTCGGCGCAGAATTCGCAGACGACCTGCACCTTGTGCGCGAGCGTGCTCGTGAGAATAACATCGACCGACTGACGATGGCGGCGGACCCATCGCGCCAGCGCAAAGCCGTTCTCGTCTCCGGCTAGCTGCGCATCCGCGAGAATCGTCTCGACCGGAGGGCCGGCTAGCAGCACGGCCCGTGCTTCGGCGCCGCTGACAACTTCGATCACCGCGAGGCCGCACTTGCGCAGATGTTGGGCGAGCATGAAGCGAACAAGCACGTCCGCTTCCACGAACAATATGGTTTTGGCTCTGGTGCTCGAATGTGTGGGGTCCATGGGAACCTTGAGACGGTCGGGTTCCCCGCTCGGGAAGAACAGCGGTGTCGCGTGGTAGTTCCGCAATTTACCGTAATGTGGCGACAATCGGCTGGATCTGGGTCAACCGGTGGCGAGGGAACCATTCGCGCCTCTCCGCATTTTTGTTGAGCTGCAAACTGCCCGGAGATGGGAGGGGCGATTGAGTCCGGCGGAAAACCCGGCCGCAGAAGGACAACCGTCCGTGGGACCGACTGTCCTAATCGTTGAGGACGAGGTGCTCTCCCGGCTCGCGATGGCCGACTATCTCCGCGAGTGCGGCTTTCAAGTGATCGAGGCGGCGAGCGGCGCGGAGGCGCAACAATTAATTCTTGCCGGCGTTCGCGTCGATCTGGTCTTCTCCGACATCACGATGCCGGGCGGCGTCGATGGCATCGATCTGGCGCTCTGGCTCATGGTTCACGCCGAGTCTGCGAAGGTGATTTTGACCTCCGGCTTGCCTGATGCGCTCGCCAAGGCGCAGACCGCGTGCAACCAGGTGCTGGCCTTTGTGCCGAAACCTTACGATCACGCCGAGATAGCCAGGCGCATCCGCGATGTGCTGCGCCCGGCGAGCTAGTCGTTCACCACCACGAGACGCATCCCCTTCGGCGTCTTTGCACGGGGCGGATGCAGTGAGCCTACGCGCAGCAGCTGGATCGGCGCGCCGGATATGAAAGCTTCCCCACCGAGTGCTTGAAAGAGACCCAGGAAGCGGTCGCCGAGCGTGCGATCCACTTTGAGCGGCGTCACCAGCATCTCCACACTCAAGATTTTGCCGCAGCCAGTCTCGGCGGTGACCCGGACAATCCCCGGTTCGCCGGCGTCTTCGCATGCCTGAAGCAGCGCGCGGATCATAGCGAGATCAGGCGCCAGGAAAAAACGCGACAGATCGTGCTCTTTGAGATCGCGGCCGAACAGACTCACCAGTTCGGAGCCGAACGTGCGTACAGGCAGTCGCCCGTCTTTCTTGCGCTCGATCACGAACAGACGTTCGAGCACATGGTCGGCGCCCCCTTTCTTCGGAGGCGCGCCGGCGCCCGAGAGCGCTCGCCCATAGGCGAGCAACGCCCGCGTGTCGGGATGAAAGGTCTCTTCCCCCATCATTTAGGTTAGTGCGCGCCTGCGTCCTTCGTCTGCGCCCAGGGCCACGCAAGCTCCGCGCCTGCGTCAGCGAGAAAAAACGTGCTGGGGTGAGCGTGCTTTCGTGCGCGGGGAGAGGATTGGCCTCCTGCTTGCACTTGGTAAGGCGAGATTAAGGAGAAAAGGCCGATGACCGTACCAGCCCGGTACATTCTGGCGGCGCTTGCTTTCGGCATGGCGGCGCTCGGCGTCCTGCTGCTGCCGGTCGCGGCGGACGCGCGTCCACAGCGCGACGGTCACCAGTGCGCCGGCTCAAGCCATTGTGGGGGACATCAACCGCCGACCTGCGGCCACCGCTGCACCCCGACGCCTCCGCCGCCGGCGTGCTGCGAACGTCCCCCAGTGGTGGTGCCGCCGCCGCATGTGCCGCCGCCGAACATTGTCGTGGTGAACGCCGGCGCGCGTGCTTCCGCGCACGCCAGCGCCACTGCCATCGCCATCGCCAATGTCGAGCAAGGCGACACCATCATTCGTCAGAACATGATCATGGAGGGCAACGTCGCTGCCGCTGCGCACTCGTCCGCGTTTAGCGTCACCGAAGCTGCAGTGACGATGGAGAGCGTGGCGCGTGAGCGCGACCTGTTGGTCCAGGCAATCTGCATTGACGCCAGCGGCAATCCCCATCCCGCCTCGCAGACCTTTGGCGGCCGAGATGTCGCCGAGGATTATCGCGGCGAAATCTATCGCTGCATGGCCGGCACGCGGATGCGCTACACCGTCGATGGCCGCTCGTACGATTGCGCCCCCGGCGAGGCGCTGTGGTACGAGAACGGCCGCGTTGAATGCCGCACACAAATCGCGCGCCGACCCTGCAATGAGCGCTCTCTGCTGCGTCGTTACGGCGCCGGCGACAAGGTCGTGCATATCCGAGACACCGAGATGCGCGCGGCACGCACCGAAACCACGTTTAACGGCGCCATGACCATGGATGGCGGCGTCGGCCAGGGCGTGTGGTGACTTTCTGACGCTTCAACAGCTCCCGTTTCCTCAAGGCCGCCCCTCGGCCTGCCCCCGCTGCGGCGGGGGTTTTTGTTTGTGGCGGAACGTCCGCGGCGCGCGGTGGGTTGGAGAGGGAGCAAGGAGTCCAGCGATGAACCTCTCCCTACGCCTCGTCGCGGAAAGCGTGGCCATGCTCATGATCGGCGACGGCGCCCTGATGCTGCTGCAACCGCGCCGCCATCTGAGCCTCTGGAATGCGGGCCCTGAAGGCTGGCGTGACATGGTGTCGTATCTGGAGGACCGGCCGATGCTGACACGAGCCGTGGGGGCCGCTCAGCTCCTCGCCGGCGCATGGCTGGCGCAAAGTCTGCGGCCCGCGGAGGATGACGTTTACGACGCGCTCGGCGCCGAAGCGCATGTGCCCAGCACGGCCTGGCAGGATTATGACGCCGTGGTCCACTAAGGGCCGCAGGCCCGCGCCGCCCCTGGACAATAGCGCGCCCGCCCCTCTAATTCGCGGCCATGACTCAACTCGATGTTCGCTCTGCGCGGCAAGATCAGCTTATCCACGGCGACAGAACCGCATGGGAAATTGTCGTCGGCCTTGAGGTCCACGCGCAGGTCATGAGCAAGGCCAAGCTTTTCTCCGGCGCGAGCGCTGCCTATGGCGGCGAGCCGAACGCGCACGTGTCGCTGGTGGATGCGGCGATGCCGGGCATGCTGCCGGTGATCAACAGATTCTGCG
>CAZIOD010000049.1:0-19153 GCA_964540785.1 uncultured Terricaulis sp. | reverse complement strand
CGCGGCTGGCCCTTCTTGCCTTCGAGGCTCTCAAGCAGCGCCGTCTCCTCACCGCAGATATAGGCGCCGGCGCCATGATGCATGTAGAGATCGAAGTCCCAGCCATGCACGTTGTTCTTGCCGATGAGCCGGGTTTCGTACGCTTCCCGAATCGCACGCTCCATCGCCTCGCGTTCGGCCACGTACTCGCCGCGAATATAGATGTAGCAGGCGTGCGCCTGCATCGCGTAGGACGCGATAAGGCAACCCTCGATCAGCAGATGCGGGTCGTGCCGCATCATGTCGCGATCCTTGCAGGTGCCTGGTTCGGACTCGTCGGCGTTGACGACGAGGTAGTGCGGCCGCTCCTTCACCTCTTTGGGCATGAACGACCATTTCAGCCCGGTCGGAAACCCCGCGCCGCCGCGTCCGCGCAAGCCGCTCTCTTTCACTTGCGCGGTAATCCAATCGCGGCCGGCGGCGATCATGTCGGCCGTACCGTTCCACGCCCCGCGACGCCTGGCGCTTTCAAGGTCAGCGCCGTGCAGGCCATATAGATTGAGGAAGATGCGATCCTTGTCCGCGAGCATGCGCTACCTTCTCGACCCCAACAGCATGAACATCCGAAGCCCAAACCACACCGCGCCGATTGCAGGCGCTGCAACCCATCCGCTGAGGAGTGGGCGGTTTTCTATCAGCGCCATGTACAACGTCACGGCAATCAACGCGACTGTCACCAGCCCGTAAATCACGAGCGAACCTCGCCGCGCCATTCCCCCGACGCCAATGGGCTGCTCAATGTCCAGCCTGCGTCGCGGCGGCAGATGCGGGGGGCGATCCTCACTCACGCCTTCTCCGGCAATCCCGGCAGCGTAATCTTCTTCGCCAACGAGCCGTCATAGAGGGATGAATCCGTCAGCGTATTCGGGCCTCCCACAGGAGCAGAGGTCTGGCGTCCGATCGCCGAACCGGGAGACAGGCTTTCCCCGCGCGCCAGCTTATCCATCAGCGCCTCCAGCGCGTCGGCGCTAAGGTCCTCGTGATAATAATCTTGGATGACGACCACCGGCGCATTCACACAAGCGCCGACGCATTCGACTTCTTCCCAGGAAAACGCGCCATCGGCGCTGATTGTGTGCTGATCGCCGATCCGCTTCTTGCAAACCGTTTTCAGCTCATCGGCGCCGCGCAGCATGCACGGCGTTGTGCCGCAGACCTGGAGGTGGTGCTTTCCGACCGGCGCAAGATGGAACATCGTGTAGAAAGTCGCGACCTCCAGCACGCGGATCACCGCCATATCGAGCAACTCGGCGATGGCGCGGATCGCCGGCTCGGAGACCCAGCCCTCCTGCTTCTGCACCAGCCACATGATCGGAATCACGGCTGAGGCTTTGCGCTCGGGCGGGTACTTGGCGAGCCACCAGTTCACCTGTTCCAGGGTCGCGTCTGCGAACGCGAAGTTGTCGGGCTGGTCGGCGGCGAGGCGGCGTACGCTCATCGTTCAAGCTCACTCTTTATGATCGCGGTCCGAGCCGCTCAATGGCGGCATCGACGCGGGCGCGATGCAAATCCTTCAGCAAGGGGCCCGTCACTGGCGCATAGCGCAAGCCCATGTAAACGGCCACGCCCGCCGCGACAGCCAGGACAACGTCCAAGCCAGCAGGAACCGGCTGGCCGAACAACAAAATAAGCACGATCGGAATCGGCGTCATGAAGCCGATGGCTTGCACGGCGACGGCAGCCAGATAGCGCCGGGGGCCGCCGCGATAGTGCTTGCGCGTGCGCGGGCGGAGGAAATAAGTCGCCGCGATCGCCAGGCCGATAGCGCCCCCCACCCATAGCATCAGCGTACCGATCGCCGGGCCTGCATCGATCGCGTTCATGCCGCCGCCTTCCGCCCCTCGATCTGGTCGAGTTTGGCGAGCGCCTTGTCGGCGTCGTCACGCGCTTTCAGCAGCGAGGCGCGCCGATACGCGCGCAGATAAGTCGAAAGCACCGGCGCTTTCAGCAGTGCGCCGCGTCGGATGACGATCAGCATCAGCAATGCGGGCAGAAAAGACAGTGAGGACAGGCCGGGAGACAGCGCCGGATCGAACCCGCGCGCGTCCATGACCTGCATGCGCAACGGCACGATCACAAAACCGATCAGAAGGCCGATTGCGAGGCCTTGAATCGCCGCGCCGATACGCACGCGTCCCGGGTGGTGCTCCACGTGCTCCGGCTTGAACGCGAAGAACGAGTGAACCAGGAAGGCGAGCATGATCACGAAGGCGACGATGCCCTCGATCCACAGCATCAACGGTGCGTGCTCTCCACTCACCGATCGATCTCGCCGAACACGATGTCGAGCGAGCCCAGCACAGCCGACACGTCCGCCAGCATGTGGCCCTTGCACAAATAGTCCATGGCTTCCAGGTGCGGGAATCCGGGCGCCCTGATCTTGACCCGGTGGGGTTTGTTGCCGCCGTCCGCCACCACATAGACGCCGAACTCGCCCTTGGGCGCCTCGACCGCGGCGTAAGCTTCGCCGGCCGGCACATGGAAGCCTTCGGTATACAGTTTGAAGTGATGGATGAGCGCTTCCATCGAGGTCTTCATCTCGGCGCGGCGCGGCGGCGCGAACTTTGAGTTTTCAGGCAACACCGGTCCCGTCGCCTTGCGTAAGAGATCGACGCACTGGAGCATGATCTTCGTGGACTCGCGCATCTCTTCCACGCGGCAGAGATATCGATCGTAGCAATCGCCGTTCTTGCCGACCGGGATCTTGAAATCGAGCTCGTTGTAGATTTCGTAGGGCTGCGCGCGCCGCAAGTCCCAGGCGAGGCCCGAACCGCGAACCATCACACCCGAAAAGCCCCACTTTATGGCGTCTTCCGGCGTCACAATGCCGATATCGACGTTGCGCTGTTTGAAAATGCGGTTGTCCGTGAGCAGACCTTCGATATCGTCGACAGTCGGCGGGAATTGGCGACACCAGGTTTCGATATCGTCCACCAGCGCCGGCGGCAGGTCTTGGTGAACGCCGCCGGGCCGCACGTAATTGGCGTGCATCCGCGAGCCGGACGCACGCTCATAGAACACCATGAGCTTCTCGCGCTCCTCGAAGCCCCAGAGCGGCGGCGTCAGCGCGCCAACGTCCATCGCCTGCGTCGTCACATTGAGCAGATGGTTGAGAATGCGCCCGATCTCGGAATAGAGTACGCGGATAATCTGCGCGCGCCTCGGCACGCCGATGCCCGCGAGCTTCTCGATCGCCAAGCAGAACGCGTGTTCCTGATTGATCGGCGCGACGTAATCGAGCCGGTCGAAATAGGGAATCGCCTGCAGATAGGTCTTGTATTCGATCAGCTTCTCGGTGCCGCGATGCAAGAGGCCGATATGCGGATCGACGCGCTGGACGATTTCGCCGTCCAGTTCGAGTACGAGACGCAACACGCCGTGGGCGGCCGGGTGCTGCGGACCAAAGTTGATTGTGAATGTCCGCTTTTCCTCGGGCGTACCGCTTTGCGGAATGGTGGCGATGCCTTCAGCCATTGTCGCCTCTAGCAGGCGAATGGCGAATGGCGAATGGCGAATGGGGACTCACGTCAATCTTCCTTGCCGACGCGTTCTTGAAGAGAAAGGATTAAAGCGCGCAGACGTCGTCCAAGCGAATCACAGCGGTCGATTAACGACGACGTTGTCTCCGAGGCGAGGATCCCCACACGCTCCGCTAAATACATGTGCGTCTCAGTTTCTTTGAGCGAGCCTTGAGCAATACGCAGGAATTGAATGAAGGCTCGCGTCTGCTCGCGTCCATGTCCTTCCGCTATGTTCGCGGCAACGGAGACCGCGGCTCGACGAAGCTGCGCGGTGAGCCCGTATGTCTCGTCCTTCGGAAAGGTGCGCGTCACGTCATAGACAGCGACCGCCAAATCCATCGCATCCTGCCAGACCGGCAGGTCGCGATAGGATTGGATGGGTTGAGTCATATCCAAATCGCCATTCGCCATTCGCTATTCGCCATTCGCCCCGTCACCTTTTTCATCCCCCGGCAGCGTCATGCCTTCCCAGGGTGAGATGAAGTCGAAATTGCGAAACGCCTGCTGCAGCTTCACGGGCTCATAAACCACGCGCTGCTGCTCGGGATCGTAGCGCACCTCGACATAGCCGGTGAGCGGGAAGTCTTTCCGCAGCGGGAAACCCTCGAAATTGTAGTCCGTGAGAATGCGCCGCAGGTCCGGGTGATTGGAGAAGAGAATGCCGTACATGTCGAACGCTTCGCGTTCGAACCAGTCGGCGCACGGATAGACAGCGGCGATAGACGGCACCGGCGTATCCACGTCGGTCTGCACCTTAACCCGAATGCGGTGGTTCAGCGGCATGGACAGCAGGTGATAGACCACATCGAAACGCTTCTCTCGCTCGGGATAATCCACGCCGCAGATGTCGATCATCGTGGTAAAGCGGCAGCGCGGATCGTCGCGCAGGAAGGTGATGACGGTGGCCACCTGGTCGGCGCGCACATCCAATGTGAGTTCGCCGAGGCGCACCGATTGCGCCTCAATGGCGTTCGTCATCGATGCGCCGATATGCGCGCCGAGATCTTCCAGGCTCGCGTTCATCGGACGATGTTTCCCTCGCGCCGGATTTTCCGCTGCAGTTGCAGCACCCCATAGACCAGAGCTTCCGCCGTCGGCGGGCAGCCCGGCACGTAGATATCGACAGGGACCACGCGGTCGCAGCCGCGAACGACCGCATAGCTATAATGATAATAGCCCCCGCCATTGGCGCATGAGCCCATCGAGATGACGTAGCGCGGCTCGGGCATCTGATCGTAAACTTTGCGCAGCGCTGGCGCCATCTTGTTGGTCAGCGTGCCGGCGACGATCATGACGTCGCTCTGGCGCGGACTGGCGCGTGGGGCAAAGCCGAAGCGCTCGAGATCGTAGCGCGGCATTGAGGCCTGCATCATCTCCACCGCGCAGCACGCCAGGCCGAACGTCATCCACATGAGCGAACCGGTGCGCGCCCAGGTGATGAGATCGTCGGCGGCTGCGGTCAGAAACCCCTTGTCCGCGAGCTGGTTCGACAGCCCCGTATAGAACGGATCGTCTTCCTTCGCCGGATAGCCTTCGACCGCGACGCGGCCTGCCTCGCCGTACGGTGTGAGAACCTTGTGATTATCGCTCACTCCCATTCGAGTGCGCCCTTCTTCCATTCGTAGATGAAGCCCACGGTCAGCACGCCGAGGAAAACCATCATCGACCAGAACCCGAACTGGCCTATGTCGTCGAGCGCGAGCGCCCAGGGAAACAGGAATGCGACTTCGAGGTCGAAAATGATGAACAGGATGGAGACGAGGTAGAAACGGATGTCGAATTTCATCCGTGCGTCGTCGAAAGCGTTAAAGCCGCACTCGTAGGCCGAGACCTTTTCCTTGTCCGGATCTCTCGGCGCGATCACCCAAGCGGCGATCAAAAAGCCGGCGCCCAACGCCACGGCAACGGCGAAGAAGATGATAATCGGCGCGTATTCCAGCAGATCGAGGCCCATGCGGTCCACCTAAGCGCGTTCAGGCCGCCGCGCCAGGGACCCGGCGCCGCAGCCGTGAAATCGGCGCGGACGCTAGTAGTCCACGCCCCTCAAGTCCATGCCCGCCTGCCCCGCGCGCCTGCAGCACAACGATTTGCGGACACGATGCCGAAAATGGGCATGGTCGTACGGGCGAGCGCTACCGCTCTGGGCGTGAAGATGGCGCGAGTGACGGGGCTCGAACCCGCGACCTCCGGCGTGACAGGCCGGCGCTCTAACCAACTGAGCTACACCCGCGTCCAATGCGCGCGAGAGCGTGGGGGTTAGGCCAAGGCGCACCCCCGGTCAAGCACGCCGGAAACCCTCGCCGGGCAGCAAGATCAGGGCCGCGACCCCGCGTCGGCGGACGCAGTTTGCGAAACGCGCGCCGCCAGCCCGGCGTCGATCCAGTCGCGACCGGGCGCCTTCAGCCGAAGAAGCGCCTCCAAGCGGTCATTGGGACTCAAGACGTGCCGACCAGCTGCATCGCGCACGCCCACGAAGGCGGTTCCCTGCGCATCGACCGCCACGACGGCGACCCCGTCGGCACATCCGCTTGCCGCGCAGCCGCGAAACACGAGCGCGTGGGCGCCGCCCCCCTCGAGCATCGCGCCGGACGACCCCTCGATGGCGCGCGCGAGCCGTGCGGCATCGGTCTGCGACAAGCCCAAGGCCTGAGGGCCGAAACGCTGCTCATGCGCCGCGACGAACTCGGCGTAACTGCGTCCGGCATAGGCCTCCAGATCCCTTACCTGGGCCGACGCCTGCGCCATTTCGGAGCGTTGTGCGGGCGCCGGCTGGGATTGGCTCGAGCGGTCGCATGCCGCGGCCATTACGGCCACGATCACGATGCTGCGCCTCAGCCAATGCATGATCCATTCTAGCATTGCCCCGCATTCTGCGCGACATCGCCGTTGCGGCCGGTGCGGCTGAGGGCCACTGACAACCGCGGCGCAGGACCCGGCGCCTGGCGCATGCAATGGTGGGCGGTGAGGGGATCGAACCCCCGACCCTCTCGGTGTAAACGAGACGCTCTACCGCTGAGCTAACCGCCCGCGCACGCGCTTTCCTCTGGCCGTTCGCGCGTGCCCCTTCAAGGGCTCGGCAAGCGTCTGACCGCAACTTTTGCAGAACCGGGCGTCAAGGTCGTGCCGATCGAGCCCGCAGCCGCCGCACGGCACGATCTTCTGCTGCGGGGCGAACACCTTCTGTGCGATCCCGAAAAAGAGGCTGAGGCCGGCGATCATCAGCGCGACCGAGAACAGCCGGCCGATCGCTGTGTCGATGGTGATGTCGCCGTAGCCGGTGGTCGAGAGCGACGTCACCACGAAATAGATGGCATCGACAAAGTTGTTCAACTTGGGGTGTTGCCCAAGGAAGAAAACCTGCGTGACGCCGGCCGCAATAAAGACGAACACGAAGAGCGTGACGATCGCCTTAGTCAAATCTTCAACATAGGTGTCGTCCCATTTGCCCCGCGCCAGCACGTTCCAGAATCGCTCGCGGTGAACCACGGTCCACATGCGCAGAATGCGCAGAAAGCCCCAATTGTAGAGCACGGTGGGAAAAGCCAACGTGGCGAGCACCACGATGTCGAACCAGGTGCTGGGATATTTCGCCCAGCGGCGCAGTGTGCCGAAAGCGAACAGGCGCGCTGCGACATCGATGCTGAGGAATATGGCGATGGCCGCGTCAGCGAGCCAGAACCACGGCTGTTGGGCGATGAACTGGCTGCCGATGAAAAAACCGATGATGAGGACGTCGAGAATGAGCAATACGCCCTGGAAGCGCAGCGCGGTCTGCGTATGCCCGAAATAAAGCGCGCGCAAACGCGAGCGGAACCTGGCCCGCCATCGCCGTCTCACGTTTGCCGGCTCTGCATCGTCGCGAAAAATTCCGCCGCTTTGGGATCCTCGCCGGTTCGCTCGGCCGGCACATTTTCGCAGAACTTGACCCAGGAAAGCCGGCTCTCAACGCCGTATTGCATCACGATGGGGACAGCGTTCGGCTCGTCGAGCGAACCGATGGTCACATAGAAGCGCGCCGCAGGCGTGTGGTAGCTGAACGAAAGCGGCGTGCCGCACTCGCGGCAATAGCCGCGCTTTGCCAAGTTCGAACTTTCGAAAAACGCCGGCTCCCCTTGGGTCCAGGCAAACTCGGCTTTTGGCGCTCCGGCGAGAGCAGCGAACAGGCCGCCCGTGGCGCGCTGGCACATGCGGCAATGGCAGACGTGGCTGTTCTGCGGCGACACATAGAGCGCGTAGCGCACCTTGCCGCACTGACAGCCGCCCGTGGCGACCGGCGCTTTGACTTCGCTCATGGCGCCGCTCTAACCAGCCTTCCGTATTTCAGCAAGCAGGCGGCGACCAATGCACGATAGCGACCCCAAAGCAGCCCTCGCCGGCGTGCGCGTCCTCGATCTGTCACGCGTACTCGCCGGCCCGTGGGCGACGCAAATCCTGGGCGATCTGGGCGCAGACGTGATCAAGATAGAAAAGCCGGGCGCCGGCGACGACACCCGCGCCTGGGGGCCGCCCTTCCTGCCGAGCGACACTGATGAGCGCGGCGACGCGGCCTATTATCTTTGCGCCAATCGCAACAAGCGCTCGGTCACGGTCGATTTCGCCAAACCGGAAGGCGCTGAGATCGTACGCCGCCTCGCGCCGCAATGCCAAATTCTGGTTGAAAATTTCAAAACCGGGGGACTCAAGAAGTACGGTCTGGATTACGCCAGCATCGCGGCCGTCAATCCTTCGATCGTCTATTGTTCAATTACCGGTTTCGGCCAAACCGGCCCCTACGCGAAGCGGCCTGGTTACGATTACATCGTGCAAGGTATGGGCGGGCTGATGAGCCTCACCGGCGAACCAGACGGCGAGCCAATGAAGTCCGCCGTCGCCGTGGCCGATCTGTTCACCGGCATGTACGCGGTGACCGCCGTCCTCGCTGCGCTCCGCCACGCAGAGCGCACAGGCCAGGGCCAGCACATCGACGCGGCCTTGCTCGACTGTCAGGTGGCGATGCTCGCCAATCTCGGCGCAAGCTATCTGCTGTCAGGCGAAAAGCCGAAGCGGCTGGGCAATCATCACGCCTCGATCGCGCCCTATCAGGTGCTCGCGACCCGTGACGGGCACATTATCCTGGCCATCGGCAACGATCAGCAGTTTCGCTCATTCTGCAAGGTCGCGGACGCTCCGCTCGCAGACGATCCACGCTTTGGCGACAATGACGATCGCGTGACCCACCGCGCCGAACTCACCGCGGCGCTGGCGGCGATCATGGCCCGGCGCAGCACCGACGACTGGATCGCTTTACTGGACGCGGCGGGGGTGCCGTGCGGACCGATCAACACGCTCGATCGCGTCTATACCGATCCGCAAGTGCAAGCGCGCGGCGCCGTCGAACAAGTCGCGCGTTCGGACGGCGCGCGCTTGCGCCTCACCGCCAATCCCTTGCGCATGAGCGCAACACCGCCCATTACCCGCACCGCGCCTCCTTTGTTGGGCGAACACACAGTGGAAATCCTGCGCGAAATGCTGGGCGCCAGCGACGGCGAACTCAAAACGTGGCGAGAAAGCGGCGTTATCTCAGCATGAATCAATTCTGAACCGGATTTGATCGGAACGCGCCGCTCCAAGCATGCGTTTCGCCGAGAGCATTCGGAGGATCAATATGCGTGTTTTCGGAACTCTGGTCGCGTCGACCGCGATGCTTGGCCTTACAGCTTGCGCGGGCATGACGGCGAGCGAGCGTGGCGCTTTGGGCGGCGCGGCTATCGGCGGCGCGGCAGGCGCCATTTTAGGCGACGATGAAGCGGCGCTCGCCGGCGCCGTAGTGGGCGGCGCGGCGGGTTGGTATCTCGGCTGTCGCGAGGAAGGCCGTTGCGGCAATGTCGATAACCGGCGTCAATATTACGACCAGCGCTCCGGCAGGTACTATTTCTACGATCGCCAATCCGGCCGGTATTTCTACGAGAACGGCCAGCCTTACCCGTAAGGCGTCAGGCTTGCGCAAAACGAGAGCCGCGCTTCGGAAGAAGCGCGGCTTTTCATGTGCGACGATGGTCGGGGCGGCGGGATTCGAACTCGCGACCCTTAGCTCCCAAAGCTAATGCTCTACCAGGCTGAGCTACACCCCGAACCAAACTTTGTTGCCATGTAAGAGCGGCGCTTACAACGCGCTAGCTCGGAAAGATGCGATGACGGACACGGTCGCCGGGCCGGATCCCCAGCTCCTCCGCCCGCCCGGCCCTGATCTCCAGCACGCCGCGCGTCAGACCCACGGCCGGAATCGACTCCTCAGAATATGGAGTCGTGTGCTCGGCGATGTTGAGGATGCGCCCATCTAAGCCGATGAAAATGATGTCGAGCGAGATGATGGTGTTGCGCATCCAGAAGCTGGCCATCTCCGGCTGCTGGAAATGGAACAGCATGCCGTGGTCGTCCGCCAGCGAGCGCCGAAACATCAGTCCGCGAGCCCGCTCGGCGTCGTCGTCCGCGATCTCAACATTGAAGCGCACGGGGCCGTTGGCCGTCTCAATGGTGAGCACTTCTGTCTGCACTGCGCCCTCCCCGCTCTCGGTTTTCGTCTCCGATTGCGCACAGGCGCCAAATGTCGCCAGCGACGCGGCGGCCAAGGCTGCGATGATGCGTTTCCAGGACATGGGCGCTCCTTGAGACGACCTCTGTAGCACGGAGAAAAAAGGCGCCAGAAGGCGCATCTGTGGCAGGCCCTAGGGGAATCGAACCCCTCTTTTCAGGTTGAAAACCTGACGTCCTAACCGATAGACGAAGGGCCCGCTGAACCGCGCAGGTCGCGGGGAGACGGCCATATAGAGGCGCCCGTCCCGACTGGCAAGCTGGCCGATTTAGGCCCAGGCGCGTCCTTGGCGCGACCCTCACCGAATTTATCCGGCATAGCGGGGCGTCCGTGCCGTTTCCGCAACGCCTTCGCCCATCGCCTGCGCGAGGTCGCGCAGATAATCCTCGGCGAACGCGATGTGTACGGGCGAGAGCATCAGATGCAGCGCCTTGGGTTCGATATTCGCGGCGGTGATCCAGCCCTTCTGATGCAGCTTCGACAAGAGTGAGAAAACGTCGGCCTCGCTGTGCGCGAATGAAACGATGCCGAGCTGAGGCTTGCCCAGCACGCGAAAGCCGAGCTGCTGGACCCCGGCTTCGATCTTTTCGCGCGCATCGGTGACCATGCGCTGCTTGGCGCAGTAGCCTTCAACGCCGAGGAAGTGCATCACCGCCCACGCAGCGGCAATGGCGCCTCCCGGGCGAGTGCCGGCCAGCGTCGGGGTGATCATGCGCCCGAGCGGCCAGGGGCCTGCGTCGAAAATCATGTGCTCCTTCATCGCTTCGGTGCGGAAGAACACGGTCGATGCGCCCTTGGAGGCGTAGCCGTATTTGTGCAGATCGCCGGAGATCGAGGATACGCCTGGCACGGCGAAGTCCCACGCCGGCAGATCGGCGCCATTCATCCGTACGAAAGGCGCGATATAGCCGCCCACGCAGGCATCGACGTGTAGCCACAATCGGCGCCGTTGGGCCAATTCGCCCAGCTGTTCGATCGGATCGATCAATCCGAACGGAAAGCACGGCGCCGAGCCCACGATCATGATGGTCGCATCGTCGGCCGCATCATCGATGGCGGACGCATCGGCAAGGAAGTTCTTCAGCGGCGTGCGACGCTCTTCGAGGTCCATCATCATCGCCGCCTTGTGAAACGCAGGATGCGCCGAAAAGGGCGTGACGATATTGAGCTGTCCGGTCTTGCCTTGCGCGCGCGCATAGTCACGCGCGGCCTTCACCGCCATGACGATGGAATCGGTTCCCCCGCTGGTCATGGCGCCAGCAGCGCCGGTGGGCGCATGCAGCAAAGTCAGGCCAAACGCGACGATTTCGCGCTCCATGCCCGCCAGACTTGGGAAAGCAGCCGGGCCCAGGCCATTCTCTTCCGAGAACATGGCGTAGGCCGCCTTCTTGACTCGTTCGACATCTTCCCCGGCGTTGAAGATGTAAAGCCCGGTTCTGCCTTCACGCCATTTGACGTCGCCGGCGCCCTTTTCGCGCAGCTTTGCCTCGATGGCCTCCCAGGCCATGCCTTTTTCCGGAAGAGTTGCTGTCATAGCGCCAGCTTGCACAGGCGCGAGGCGCGCTCAAGCCGCGTTCAGCGTCAGGACGCCGCAGCGAGGTCCACGATTTCGGCCTCGGCGCGTACATTGCCATTCCAATCGTTGCGCTTTACCCGCACCGCAGCGTGGAACGTTCCTTCGCGCTTCAACAGCGCTTCGCCCAACGGGGATTTCATCGCCCGGAAGGCGATCCCGCCGATGCGCGCGCCGCGCGCGTCTTCGAGCGTGAAGCGCACGTGCTCTTCCTTCACCAGCTTGGAATAGCAGACCCGCACGTCCGGCAGGGCAAACAGCGGTTCGGGATGGCCCTGGCCATATGGACCGATGCGCTCGATGGCTTCGATCAAGTCCAGATCGATCGCGCCTACGGCGCCTGCCGCATCGATTGAGAGGGCGCGCGCCTCGCCGGCCGAGGCGGCAAGTTCTTCGGCGAGCGCGTCGGAAAGGAAATCCTTCAGCGCCGGGACTTTCTCCCACTCTACGGTGAGGCCGGCGGCTGCGGCGTGTCCCCCGCCATTGATCAGCAGCCCTTCCGCCTTCGCCCTGGCCACCGCCGCGCCAAGATTGACGCCAGGAGTGGAGCGTCCGGAGCCTTTCGCCGGCTCGTGTTCGCTTGTGCCGCCGAGCACGATGGTGGGTTTCATCAGGCGGTCCTTCAGGCGCCCGGCGGCGATGCCGATGACGCCGGGATGCCAGCGATGCGACCCGACAATCACGACGGCGCGCTTTTCCGCTTCAGCGAGCGCTTCGCTCTCGGCGTCCGCCAGCATCTCCGCCTCGCGAGCGCGGCGCTCCTGGTTCAACGCTTCTAGCGTCGCGGCGAGCTCGCGCGCTTCTTCGGGGTCTTCGGTTGAAAGCAAGCGCGTCGCCAGGGAGGCGTCCCCGACGCGCCCACCAGCATTGATCCGCGGTCCGAGGATGAAGCCGAAATCGTAGACCGTTGCGTGGTCCTTGCGGCCCGCATTTTCGGCGAGAGCGGCGAGCCCAAAGTTCTTGCGGTTGCGCAAGATCTTTAGGCCCTGCGCGACAATCGCGCGGTTGAAGCCGGTCAGCGGCGCCACATCGCAAACCGTTCCGATCGCCGCGAGATCGAGCATCTGAATGAGATCGGGCAGATTGTTTGCGCCGATCGAGCCGCGCTTGCGCGCTTCGCGGTTCACCGCCGCCAGCGTCACCAGCACGACGCCGGCGGCCGTGAGGTGGCCCTGGCCCGAGCGATCGTCCAAGCGATTGGGATTGACGACGGCCCGCGCTTTCGGCGGCGGCCCGCTCATCAAGTGGTGGTCGAGCACGATGACATCGAGCCCGAGATCGGCGGCCGCGTTCAGCGGCGCCTCCGCCGCCGCGCCGCAATCGACGGTAATCACCAGTTCGACGCCCTGCTCCTTCAAGCGTTCGAAGGCGAGCACGCTCGGCCCGTAGCCTTCCTTCATCCGGTCCGGGACGTAGATCTGCAGCTCGCGACCTCGCGCCCGGAAATAGCGCACCAGCTGCGCCGCGGACGAGCCGCCATCCACATCGTAATCAGCCAGCACCGCGCACGAGCGGCCTCTGACGATAGCGTCCTCGATCACACGGGCCGCTTCATCCATGTCCTGGAAAGAGGATGGATCGGGGAAGTGCGTTTTTAACGTCGGTGTCAGGAACGCTTCGGCCTGATCCAACGTCACATCGCGCGCCGCCAGCAAACGCGCTGCAATCTCCGGCAGCGCAAACCGCCGCCGAAGCGCCTCGACCATGCCGATATCGGCGTCGCGCGCACGCCAGCGCCGCCCCGTGAGCGATCGTTCGACGCCCAAGAACGCGCCGGCGTTCACGTCTCTTAACGCTGTGGCGACGGTCATCCCCCTCCGTAGCCCGATTCGCATGACGCAGCCGCGTGAGCGGCGCCTCAAAACACGCGATATCCGCCGTCTATCAGGATTTTGTCGCCGGTGTGGAAGGCGCTGGCGTCACTGGCGAGATACACGGCAATGCCTGCAAAATCCTCTGGCCGTCCCCAGCGGCCCGTCGGTACGCGTCCGATCACGTTTTCGTTGAACTTCTGGCTCCGCTGGGCGCGGTCCGTCATCTCGGTCGCTATCCAGCCCGGCATGATCGCATTGCAGCGAACGCCGAAGCGCGCGAACTCCACAGCAACGCCGTCAACAAAGCCGAGCACAGCCGCTTTGGAGGCCGCATAGTCTTCGTTGCGCGGGGCGCCCTGGCCCACTACCATGCTCGACACGGCGACAATCGAGCCGCCGGGATCGCCGGCCTCGGCGCGCGCTTTCATGTGCCGGCACGCCTCACGCATCGTCCACAGCATGCCGTCGACATTGATCGCCATCACGCGGCGATAGTCTTCTCCGCCGATGTCGAGAAACGACTTCCAGTAATTGCTGACGCCCGCGTTGGCGAAGCAGGCGTCGAGACGCCCATGCTCCGCCAACAGCGCCTGCATCGCCGTGGCGACATTCTCTTCCATCGAGACGTCTACAACGCGCGCAGTGACGGCCCCGCCGTGCGCTGCAAGCTTCTCGACAGCGTGCGCATTTTTCTCCGCGCTGGTGCCCCAGATTTCCACGGCCGCACCGGCCTGGGCCAGCCCCCCGGCCATCCCCAGCCCGATGCCGCCGTTGCCGCCGGTGACGAGCGCGACCTTGCCGGTGAGATCGAACGGCTTGAACATCAGGCCGGCTGGCGCACGCGCAATTCGCTCATGGTGCGCGTGTACGAATTGAGGATGAGCGTATGCGTCGTGACGACCCCGTTCGCGACCCGCACGCCATCCAGCAGCGAACCCTGCGTTACGCCCGTCATCAGGAAGATCGCATCGTCGCTGACCAGTTCATCGAGCAGATAGCGACGCTTGAGATCCTTCACGCCGGCCCGCTCGGCGCGGGCTTTTTCGTCGTCGTTGCGGAATACCAGCCGGCCCTGGAATTGTCCGCCGACACATTTCAGCGCCGCCGCCGCCAACACGCCCTCCGGCGCGCCGCCTTGACCGATGTACATGTCGATGCCGGTTTCCGGCTTGGTGCAGTTGATCACGCCGGCGACGTCCCCGTCCGTGATGAGGTGCACGCGGCAACCGGCCTTGCGCAACGCAGCGATGATCTCGGCGTGACGCGGACGATCGAGCACGCAGACGCCGATGTCTTCCACCCGGCAATTCTTAGCCTTCGCCAGCGCCTTGGCGTTCTCGTCGGCCGGCTTGTCGAGATCGATCACGCCCGGTTCGAAGCCAGGCCCCACGGCCAGCTTATCCATATATGTATCGGGCGCGTGCAAGAGACCTCCGCGCGGAGCGAAAGCGATCACAGCGCAGGCGTTAGCCATCGCTTTGGCAGTCAATGTCGTGCCTTCGAGCGGATCAAGCGCAATGTCGAGTTCGTGGCCTTCACCAGTGCCGACCTCTTCGCCGATGTACAGCATGGGCGCTTCGTCGCGTTCGCCTTCGCCGATGACGATCCGACCCTTCATCGGCATCTGGTTCAGCATGGTGCGCATAGCGTCGACCGCGGCCTGATCAGCCGCTTTCTCGTCACCGCGGCCGGCCAGCTTGGCCGCCGCGATCGCCGCGGCGATGGGCACGCGAACGGCCGAAAAAGCCAGATCATCGGTCATGTTGTGCATTTGCGAATACTCCGCAGAATTCCGTGGCGCTGCTTCGGACGCGATAAGGCCCCCGTCAAGACTGAAGTAAAGGGCGCTATTCCGCCGCGGCGGCGGCGTTGGATTGCAGAAAGCGTTTCAGGGTGCGCGCGGCCTGACGGATGCGCTGCTCGTTCTCAACCAGCGCGATCCGTACATACCCATCGCCGTATTCGCCGAACCCTGCGCCCGGGGCCACGGCGATCTCCGCGCCTTCCATCAGACGCTTTGCGAACTCGACCGACCCCAGGTGGGCGAACCGTTCCGGCAGCGGCGCCCAACAGAACATCGAGGCGCTGGGCTTGGGCACGGCCCAGCCTGCTTTGGTGAAGCAGTCCACCAGCACGTCGCGGCGATGCTTGTAGGTTTCGCGCATTTCGGCGACGCACTCTTGTGGCCCGTTCAGCGCGGCCGCGGCGGCCACCTGTACCGGCGTGTAGGCGCCGTAATCGAGATAGGATTTCACCCGCGCCAACGCCGCGATCAGCCGCTCATTTCCGAGCGCAAAGCCGACGCGAAAACCGGCCATCGAGTAGGTCTTGGACAGCGTGTTGACTTCAACGGCGACGTCGGCCGCGCCGTCGACTTGCAGCACTGAAGGCGGCGGCTCGGCTTCGAAGTAGATTTCCGAATAGGCCATGTCGGAAAGCACAAACATGTCGTGCTTCCTCGCGAAGCCGACGGCCTCCCTGTAAAAATCGAGATCGGCGGTCTGCGCAGTTGGATTGGCCGGATAGCACGTCACCATCGCAATCGGCGGCGGCACCGAATGGCGCACGGCGCGGCCGATGCCGGAGAGATATTGCTCAGGCGAGTGCGCCTCCACTGAACGGATCACGCCCCCCGCAATGATGAAGCCAAAGGCATGGATCGGATACGAAGGGTTTGGCGACAAAATTACGTCGCCGGGCGCGGTGATCGCCTGCGCCAGATTGGCGAAGCCCTCCTTCGAGCCAAGCGTCGATACGATCTGCGTCTCGGGATCGAGCTTCACGCCAAAGCGCCGCTCGTAATAGCCGGCCATCGCCTTGCGCAGGCCGGGGATGCCGCGCGAGGCCGAGTAACGATTGGTGCGCGGCTTGCGTGCTGTTTCGCAGAGCTTTTCGACAATGTGCTCCGGCACGGGCAGATCCGGATTACCCATGCCGAAATCGACGATGTCGACGCCCTTGCCGCGCAAGCGCGCCTTGAGCTGATTCACCTCCTCGAAGACGTAAGGCGGCAGCCGGCGGATCTTGTGGAAATCGGAAGTGCTCATCGCGCGGTGCGATCAATCGTCAGGATGCGCTTGCCGGGACTCTTCCAATATCTCGCGCGCTCGTTCGACAAATTCATCAGCGCCGGGCGGCGGCGCCGGCTCGGCCCGGGGGTGGTTCTGCAAGTCCTCACGGGCGCGCAGCAGGTCCGCTTCCACGCGCTGCCAATGGGCAGGATCGGTGTTCGCGCTGGTGGTGCGCGGCACGTCTCGCAGGCTCGGGAAATCGCCATCAGCTTCGGCTTGGGCCTCGCTGAACCAGGGCGGGGCCTGGGCCGAGGTGGAAATGCAGCCGCCGAGCGCCATCAGGCCTGCCAATACCGCCGCCGCACGCATGAATCGCTCCGGGAAAACCGTGTCCTTGCCCGTTTATATCAACCACGGGGTTTGCGCCACCGCGCGAGGCGGTCCACTTACGGCTGGAGGAGACGCCCAAAATGACGGACGGGGAGAACAAGCCCGCCACTCAGCCGGCCCAGACGGCCAAGGCAAAGCCCAAGCGGGCGCGCAACCGGCGTTCACCGCCTGACGGCGCCGGCGCGCCTGCCAAGCGCAAACGCGCTGCAAAGAAAGCGGCCCCGCCGACGCCAGCCGCCCAGCCGGCGCGCGAAGCTGCCTCCGCTCCGCCGGCGTCGCCGCTCAATGAAGTCATCATGACGCAGACCGCCGAAAGCCTGGCCCAGCTCTCCACCAATCTCGCCTCGGCGATGACGCGCGCAAACCAGGTCTTTTCTACCGCCTTTCTTGAACAGACGAAGGACCCGCAAGCCTGGACGCCCGATCCGCTCGGCGTGCAATCCGCGCTCAATGAAGTATGGGCGCAACTTGCGATGCAACCTGAAACGCTGCGCGACGCACACGCACAGCTCTGGCAGCGATACGGAGAAATCTGGCAACGGCACGCGGCCCTGCTGCTCACCGGACAATCGCCGCAGGACGCCGATGCGCCGCGCGACAAGCGTTTCCGCGATCCGGAATGGCGCACTAATCCGGCCTTCTCGATGCTGCGCGAGACTTATCTCGCGACCGCGGATTTCATCAGCGGCCTGGTGCAGAAGGCTGAAGGCGTCGACGAGGACGACAAGCGCAAGGCGGCGTTCTTTATCAAACAGGCCGTAGACGCGGCTTCTCCCTCGAATTTCTTGATGACGAATCCCACGGCGCTGCGCGCTTTGCTGGCGACGCACGGCGAAAGCCTGAAACGCGGCATCGATCAGCTCGCGGAGGATCTGCAACGGGGCCGCGGCACGCTGGCGATAACTCAGGCTGATCTCGACGCGTTCAAGGTCGGGGAGAACGTTGCGACGACGCCCGGCAAGGTGATCTTCCGCAATCGTCTGTTCGAACTGCTCCAGTATGAGCCGACGACTGAAACCGTGCACGAAACGCCGCTGCTGATCTTCCCGCCCTGGATCAACAAGTTTTACATCCTGGACCTGCAGCCGAAGAACTCGATGATCAAATGGCTGACCGACCGCGGCTACACGGTTTTTCTGGTCTCCTGGGTCAATCCCGACGAAGAGCTGGCTGAGGCCACCTTCGAAGATTACATGCGCGAGGGCGTGTACGCCGCCGTGCAGGCGGTGGAGGACGCCGCCGGCCTGCCGCGCGTCAATGCGGTCGGCTATTGTATCGGCGGCACACTGCTGGCCGCCACGCTTGCGCACATGGCGGCGACCGGAGACGAGCGCATCCAGAGCGCAACGTTCTTCGCGTCCCAGGCCGATTTCGCTTTCGCGGGCGACCTCAAAGTGTTCACCGACGAGGCTGGGCTCAAATACCTCGAAGACAAAATGGACGCCGCCGGCGGCGTGCTCGACGCCAACACCATGGCGGCGACATTCAATTCCCTGCGCGCCAACGATCTGGTCTGGAACTACGTCGTCGACAATTACTATCTGGGCAAAGAGCCGCCGCCCTTCGATCTGCTCTACTGGAATGCCGATCAGACGCGCATGCCCAAGGCGCTGCACCTCTTCTATCTGCGCAATTTCTACAAGGACAACGCGCTCACCGCCGGCAAACTGACGGTGCTCGGCGAAAAGCTCTCGTTGAAGGACGTCAAGATCCCGATTTTCATGCAAAGCTCGCGCGAAGATCACATCGCCCCTTGCGCCAGCGTGCATCGCAGCGCGCAGGCGTTTGGCGGGCCGGTCGAGTTCATCGTCGCCGGCTCGGGCCATATCGCTGGCGTGATCAATCATCCCGACGCGCAGAAATATCAGTTCTGGTCGGCCGAGCATCTCGAGGACGGCGTCGAGCTTTGGTTCAAGAGCGCGAAGGAAACGCGCGGCTCATGGTGGCCCTATTGGGACGAATGGCTGAGTGAGCGCTCCGGCCCGCAAGTGCCGGCGCGCACGCCGGGCGAAGGAAAACTCAAGCCGCTCGGCGACGCGCCGGGAGAGTATGTGAAGGTGCGAAGCGGCTAGCGTCAGGAAAGCCCTGCGCCCTCGTCCAAGCCCAGCACGATGTTGAGGTTCTGCACCGCAGCGCCAGACGCGCCCTTGCCGAGATTGTCGAGCACAGCGACCAGGCGCGCCTCTTCGTCGTGGCCGAACACATGGAGCTTCATCCGATTGGTGTCGTTCAGG
>CAZIOD010000048.1:0-19261 GCA_964540785.1 uncultured Terricaulis sp. | reverse complement strand
GAGGCCAACGGCGAAGCCGAGCAGCATCAGCCAGTGCAGCGGCACGCCGCCCTTCTTCGTGGTCGCCATCGATCCTCTCCCTTGGCGTCGTCGCTAGCGGCGCCGGGGCGCGGGATCAACCCAAACGGGGAGGGGGCTCTACGGCGACCACTCCACGCCGAGGCGGAATTGCTGGTCGGCTTCGGCGTCCTCAACGCCGACCAGATACCCCAACCCCAACGTCGCCTCGCCGATGTCCAGCGTCGCGCGCGGGCCGATCGCGTGAGCGTCGGCGTCAATCTCGCCGAAGGCCTCCAACCCAAGCGCGACGGTATCGCCGGCGCGCCACATGAATCGCGCTGCGTAACCGCTCTCCCACTCAACGTCTGCGCCAATCGCCCGTTCGGTTATGAGGTTGAGGCGGGCGCTGAACGGACCCGATGTGCGCTCGGCGAGGAGCTTGAATTCGACGCTGTCGTCCGCACCGTTGAGGCCGAATCGATACTCAGCCTGGACCCCGAAATGCACGGGCCAGTGCCGCGTCGCCACGATGTCGAACCGATTTTCAAGGCCGATCGAACGCAACTCGGCGTCATCGCCGTCCGGCTGCGAAGCGCGCGCGATCAGCGTCGCTTGCCACCAATCCGTAAAGCCGTGACCGACGTGTGCGCGGTGGACCCAGGCGCCGTCGAGCCCGCCGCCGTCAAAGGCGGCGGTTCGCACCTCGACGCCGGTCTGGCCGTCACGGACTGTCGCCCCGCTGACGCCCGACACGCCACCTGGCTCAGCATGCGCGCTCCCGACCACGGCGCCGGCGACAGCCAGCACAACTGACACAAATTTGATCATCCCCCCTTTTCCACGAGTTTCGCCACGCTACGGTAGGCCTCTGCCGCGATTAAGTCCTGTGGCGCACCGGCCGTCTTGCAGCGCAGCTCCGCCGACCAGAGAATGTCGTAAGCGGCATGCAGTTTCCTCGTGGTCCAAAGTCGCGCTTGGTCGGTGACGGCGCCGCGTTCCTTCCAGAACACGGGGGGACGAAGCTTTGCCACAGAGTCCGCCGCGCTCATGCCGCCGTCGATCATGGCCCGCATGTCGCGCAATTGGTGCAAGCGGCGCAGCAGCGCGCGCAGGGCTGACACTCCAGACAAATTATCGATGCGCGCCAGCGCCTCGACCGCACGCGCCGCGCGTCCCTCGACTGCTGCGAGACTAGCGGCGTCAATGGCGCTTTCTGATTCTCCGGCAAGCAGCGACTCGAGATCTTCCATGTTCAGCGGCCGGCCAAGGTCGTGGGCGTAAAGAGCGAGCTTCTCCACCTCCTGTTTCAAAAGCCCGCGGTCGGAGGGCAGGGCTGCAAGGAAAGTCTCTTCCGCATCCCGGTCGAACGTGATCCCCAACTCCTTCGCCAACGCCTTTGCGTGCTGCACGCGTTCGGCGTCCGTCTCCTCATAAAACGCAATCGCGGCGCCCCGACCGGCCGCCGTGAACTTCTTGACCAGTTCGGATGTGCCAGCGAGATCGCCCGCTTCCACGATCAGGTAGCCCCCTGCATCGCCTCGTTCGATCCCAACCAGCGCATCCACAATGGCGGCGTCTGCGCCTTTCCCGTCGATACGCGCCCACACCACGGTTGGGCCGCCAAGCAATGACTGGGCAGCCAGGGCGTCGGCGAGCTTTGCGCCATCCTTCTTGATCTCGTCATCGCTGAGTTTGGTGATGGCGTATGGGTCGTCTGACTTGCCGAGCGCCCAGCTGGCGAGCTTCTCCGCCGCTTCGTGGCTGAAGCTCTGGTTTGGCCCGTAGAGCAACACCGCCCGGACATCCTTGTCCGGTTTATCGAGGAAGCGCCGAAGCGCGGCGCCGGCAATCTTCACTGCAGCGTGCCTGCCTCGCGCGCCTGGGCCACACGCAATGCGAGTTCGGCGCGGAAGCGTTGCGCCATGGTTTCCGCTGCGCGCTCGCGCGCGTCGTCCTGGGCGGCAATTTCGCCGAAAGCAGCGGTCGGAATGTCGTAATTCACCACCGTGAAGACTGAGCCGCGCATCGCTTGGCCTTGGCTCGGAGGCGGCGTCAGCACATAATTGGCGACCAGCCGAAGCTCCGCGCGCGTCGCCGATTCATCGACCCGGATGCCGAGCGCCGTCACCTGTTCGGCCAGCGTGATCTCAAGGATCATCGGCGGCGCGCCGCCATCTTCGACCGCAAGAATCCGGTCGAGCTCGCGTTTCAGGACGTGCCCTGCTTTGCCGTCGATTTGCGTGACCTGCACCGGGCCGATCGCTTGGCCGCCGCCGGCGGGCGCATACATCGGCTGAAAGCCGCAAGCGGCCAGCAGCAAGGCCGTAGCAATGATAAGAGCGCGCATCGGGGTTCTCCCACCCGCCTAGTTTGCCACGATATTCACGATCCTGTCCGGCACGACAATCACCTTGCGGACTGTCTGTCCTGCCAGGAATTGCGCCACGGCAGGGTGCTTCAAGGCAAGGTCGCGGACCTCGGCCTCCGGCGCGCCCTTGATCGCCTCGATTTCCCCGCGCCGCTTGCCATTCACCTGGATCGGCAAGGTGACGGTGCTCCGCGCCGCCAGCTGTGGATCGGCAGTCGGCCAGGGCGCGGTCGCAACGAAGCCGTCGAGCCCGAGCTTCTCCCAGCATTCCTCCGCCAAGTGCGGGACGAAAGGGGAGATAAGCTGGGTCAAAATCCGTAAGGCCTCACCGCGGGCGAACACCGCTCCCTCGTCCTGGCCCTTCAATTTGGCGATCGCGTTCACCAGCTCGTAGCTCTTCGCGACCGCGACGTTGAAGCGGAAGTGTTCGATGTCGTCGGTCACGTGCGCGATCGCACGGTGCGCCGATTGCCGGAGCGCAAGCGCCTCACCTTCGCTCGCGGCGGGAGGTGCTGCATCGCCCGGCCTAGGCGCGGTGCGGCCGTGGGCTTCGACCAGAGACCATACCCGCTGCACGAAGCCCCATGCCCCTTTAACGCCGGCGGCGGTCCACTCCACGTCCCGCTCGGGGGGCGAGTCCGACAACACGAACCAGCGCGCGACGTCCGCGCCGAAGTCCGTGACGAACGCATCGAGATCAACGACGTTTTTCTTGGACTTCGACATCTTCTCGACAGGGCCGGTTTCAACCGGATTGCCGGTAGCCAGTTCGATGCGCGCGCCATCCTTCAACTCTGTCTCTTCCGGCAGAAGCCACTGGCCGGATGACGCTTTGTAGGTCTCGTGCACGACCATGCCTTGGGTGAAGAGGCTGGCGAACGGCTCGCCGCTCGGAAGGCCGTCGAGCAAACCGCAGTCGCGAAGTGCGCGGCAGAAGAAGCGTGCATACAATAAGTGCAGCACTGCGTGTTCGACGCCGCCGACATATTGGTTCACCGGCATCCAGTACTCGGCGAGCTTCTGGCCGAACGGCTCGGTTGCGTTCCTCGGATCGGCGAACCGCAGAAAGTACCAGCTGGAATCCACGAATGTGTCGAGCGTGTCAGTCTCTCGCTCAGCCTTGCCGCCGCACTGCGGACAATCGACATGCTTCCATGTCGGATGGTGAGCCAGCGGATTGCCCGGCTTGTCGAAGCTCACGTCCTCCGGAAGCGTGACGGGCAGGTCTTTCTCAGGAACTGGCGCGACGCCGCACTTGGCGCAATGAATGGCTGGAATTGGGCAGCCCCAATAGCGCTGACGCGACACGCCCCAGTCGCGCAGCCGCCATTGCGTTGTCGCTTCGCCGACGCCGAGGTTCTCCAGCTCTTCAATCGCCCTTTTGATGGCGTCCCGCGTCGAGAGGCCGTCCAGAAAGCCGGAATTATACGCAACGCCTTCGCCAACATAAGCTTCAGTCGTGATCGCGTGCGTCGCTGCGTCGGCGCCCGGCGGCAGGACCACAGGTCTAAAGGGCAGCTGGTATTTGTTGGCGAAATCGAGGTCGCGCTGATCCCCTGCGGGCGAGCCGAAAATGGCGCCCGTGCCGTAGGTTGAGAGCACGAAATTTGCGCCCCATACTGGCAATTCCCAACTCGGGTCGAATGGATGCTTTACGCGCAGGCCGAGATCGACGCCGAATTTCTCTGCTTTCTCGATGTCGCCTTCGCTAGTGCCGAGCGCGTGTGCGCGCGCCACGAACGCGGCGACTTCCGGCCGGCGCTGCGCGATTTCTTTAGTCAGCGGATGGTCTGGCGCAAGGGCGACGAAGCTGGCGCCGAACAGCGTGTCGGGACGCGTCGTGAACACGTCGATCTTCCGCTCGTCGCCGACGATGTCGAATCTGAAGCGTGCGCCCTGACTCTTGCCGATCCAGTTCGCCTGCATCAGACGCACTTTGTCGGGCCATCGGTCGAGCTTGCCGATCGCATTTAGCAGGTCGTCTGCGTACGCGGTGACTCGAAACATCCATTGCTCGAGTTCGCGCGTCTCGACCGTCGCCCCTGAGCGCCAGCCTTTGCCATCGACGACCTGCTCGTTCGCCAGCACAGTATTGTCGACAGGGTCCCAGTTCACCTTCTGCTTCTTGCGATAGGCGAGACCCTTCTTCCAAAAGGCCAGGAAGATGGCCTGTTGGTGCTTGTAGTATTCTGCATCGCACGTCGCGAACTCGCGCGACCAGTCGATCGCCAGCCCCAGGAGCTTTAGCTGCCCGCGCATGGCGGCTATGTTGTCGTAGGTCCAGCCCTTCGGATGGATGCCGCGCTCGATCGCGGCGTTCTCGGCCGGTAGACCGAACGCATCCCATCCCATCGGATGCAGTACATTGTAGCCGTTGGCGCGGCGGAAGCGCGCGATGACGTCGCCCATCGTGTAGTTTCGCGAATGGCCGACATGGATGCGCCCCGAAGGGTAGGGGAACATCTCCAATACGTAGGCTTTAGGCTTGTCCTTGGCGTCCTGAGGCGCAAGCGCGCGATCGATGCCGGCGTCCGCCCAGCGCGCGCGCCATTTGGGTTCGACTTCGCGATGATTATACCTGGACGACATTTGCTAACGCCCCTCGAGGCGTTTGGTGGCGGCAAACGCCCCGCCTGTCTAGTTGCGGACCGTGCTGAGCCGAAGCTGACGCGCCCGTGTCAGAATCGCGTTCTCGATCTGGATTTCGGTCGCCGGATCGACCGCCGCGTCGGCCCATGCGCCCTCGGTCTGAGTCTGGCGGAAGATCGAAACGTTAAGTGCGTCAGCGCGAAGGCGCGTGTCGAGGATGTAAACCGTCGCCTTGAAACGCTCGTTCGGTGTTGTCGGGTCGGAATACCAGTCCGTAATGATGACGCCGCCGAATGGGTCGGCCGAAGCGAGCGGCATGAAGTTCAACGTGTCGAGCGAGGCGCGCCAAAGATAGGAATTGACGCCGATGCCCGCCTCTTGCCCATCACGGCCCCCGCCGAACAGTCCGCCGCGATTGGTGGCGGCAGCGTTTGCGGAATCGTCCCGACCGAAGAGTGAACAGGCGGACAGGGCCAGGGCTGCAACCATGATCAGCGCGCCCTTCACCAACTTGCGCCCAGCCTGCCTCATCGATGTTCCTCCGCCTGTAATGATCTTGCATCGCCCCCGGGCGCGCCGCCCATATATCACGGGGTTATGGCGGAGCCAGGGGTTCACTGCGATGCCGGCGATGTTGTGGCGGGCCCTCCAGCACGCGGGGAACGAAAGGCAGTTGCCGCAGTTTTGCCCCAAACTGGCGGGCCCGAGCCTGAAATAATCCTTGGCGCTGTGTCCTAAAGTTCACTGCGGAGCAAGCGGAACTGCGCTATAGTGGTCAGTCAAGGGCCTATGCTGAGGGGTCGAGTCAGGTGTTCAAGCCATCCACATGGGTGATCGCGGGGGCCGCCGTTCTGGCGACCGCTGGCGTCGCGCATGCTCAGGATCGGGCTGAGATCGCCGCTCCGGGCGCCAGCGCCGCCAGCGCTGCGGTGCCATGGTACCAACGCTTTACGACGTCTAGCGGGGTGACGGAGACCATCACCGGCGACACGGAGAACGATCGCCAATTGGCCCCCACCTGGACGTTTAGTCAGCGTTGGGGGGTCACCGTGGACGTGCGCGAGGCCCAGCGCATCGAGCGGTCCCCAGAGGGCGGTCGAGGCGACCAAGCCTCGCTTGGCGCCTATTATCAGTTCACCCCGCGCCTGCGGGTGGGCGGCGAGGTCAGCGTCGAGGAACAAACGCCGCTGACGGCGGCGCCGAGCCAGCGTGACGACGAGCCCCGGGCGGGCGTCCGAATCGAGTCCGCATTCCGCTTCTAGTCGCGCACCAGCGCGTCCACCGCACCCACACCGGCAAATCCGCGCCCGGAGAGCAGCCGGGCCGTGCGTGCGTTGACGCCGCCGAGCGCAATCGTTGGCGTTGGAGTTACGCGCGCGATCTGGCTCGCGCGGAACAGGCCGAGCGGACGGTTTCCCGAACCGCTCCGCGTCGGAAAGACCGGCGCCAGAATGCAGGCGTCGACGCCCGCCGACACGGCTCTGGCAGCGCCTTCCGCCGAGTGCGCAGCGGCCGTCACGATACGCGGCCCCCGCGTGCGTTGCGCGGGAAGGCGGTGCTCGGGCCAATGAACGCCATCTGCGCCCACGCGCAGCGCAAGTGCAGGATCGGCCGCGATCAACAGAAGAAGCCCTCGAGCGCGGCAGACTCGGGCAATGCGTCGCGCTTCGCGTGCGCGGCGCCTCGCGCCGAAATGCCGATACACGACAGCCGTCCCGCGCGGCAGGTGTTGGGCGAGCCGCGCCGGATCCGGCGTGCGGCTTGGATCGGTGAAAAAGAACAGCGCTGGCAGCGCGGGCGCGCCGGCCTCGCGGTTGAGGCGGCGCGCCAACCCCGCTAGCTGCTGGAGGGAGTCCATGAAGCAGTCCTTCGATGTTGCTGTCGCGCGCGCCGATCTTCTCGCGCGCATTGACGCGGCCGTCAAAGCGGGCGCGCGCGCGCCGGGCAGTGTGACGCTAGTGGCCGTCTCCAAGCAGCAGCCAGAGGACCGCATCGAGGCGGCGCTTCTCGCCGGGCAGCGCGTCTTCGGTGAGAATCGGGTTCAAGAGGCGCAGCGTCGATGGCAGTCCGGGCGCGCTCGGCTCGCCGATCTCCAGCTGCGATTGATCGGTCCCTTGCAGACAAATAAGGCCGCAGATGCGGTTGCGTTGTTTGACGCGATCGATGTGTTGGACCGGGAGAAGCTCGCCCGCGCGCTCGCGGATGCGGCGCAGAAACAGGGGCGCTGTCCGGACATTCTGGTTCAGGTCAATACAGGCGCCGAACCGCAAAAGGCCGGCGTTGGCCCGTCCGAAGCTGACGCGTTGGTTGAAACTGCCCGCCGGACCTATGGCCTTCCGGTGAAGGGCCTCATGTGTATCCCGCCGGTTGAGGATGAACCGGCTATGCACTTCGCGCTCTTGGCTAAAATCGCCGTACGCAATGGTCTTGGCGAACTCAGCATGGGCATGAGCGCCGATTTCGAGACCGCGGTGCGCTTCGGCGCGACGCAGGTGCGCGTCGGCTCGGCGCTGTTTGGGCCGCGCGACTAGGGAAGGGCGTCGTACTTGCCATCCGGTGGGTTGCATTTGCAGGCGCGAACGTGGTGATAACCTAGGCTGGCTTGGGGGCTTGACGGCTCAGGTGGGCGCATGACGCGTGAAACGGCAATCCTGGTCATTGACGACGATCCCGACCTTCGCCAGGCGCTGATCGAGCAGTTCGACCTGGAGCAGGGGTTTTCGGGCATCGGCGCCAGCACCGCCGCCGAAGGCTTTCAAGCGGCCGAAGAGGCCAAGCCGTCAGCCATCGTGCTCGATGTCAGCCTCCCCGACATGGACGGCATCGAAGCGTGCCGACGGCTACGCGAACAGGGCGTAAAGGCGCCGATTATTCTGCTCACCGGAGTTTCCCGTGAAGAGCAGGATCAGGTGCAAGGGCTGGACGCCGGCGCCAACGACTACGTGCTCAAACCGTTCAAGTTTTCGGTCTTGCTGGCGCGTATCCGGGCGCACCTGCGCAGCCACGAAGCCAGCGAGGATGCGGTCTATCGCATCGGGCCTTACGAGTTCCGCCCGGCCATGCGGCTCTTGTTGGACGAGACGCGGAAGAAGGTCAGGCTCACGGACAAGGAGACCTCGATCCTGCGCTATCTCTATCGTTCAGGCGAAAAGCCTGTGGGCCGCGATGAGCTGCTGCGCGAAGTATGGGGTTACAATGCCAACGTCACTACGCACACTTTAGAAACCCACATTTATCGGCTGCGCCAAAAAATCGAACCGGACGCCCAAAGCCCGCGGCTCCTGATCACGGAGACCGGCGGTTACCGGCTCCAGGTTTGAACGCGAGAAACTTTCCAGCCCTTGCGGTTCCGCCTTGTTGATCCTGCATTTGTCGGGGCAAGCTGTGCGCTAGGAGCGACAGGCAGGACGACTGCATGAGTGAACGGACGCCGCCGACACGAGCTGCGGCGAGCAACGACATCGGCGACGCTGCCGCGCGCGCCGAGCGCCGCTTCGATGCTGCGATGAACGCCATTTCCGACGCGTTTTACGCTCTCGACGGCGAGTGGCGTGTTGTCGTCTTCAACCCCGCGGCGGAAGGCTATTTCGGGTTTCCGGCAAGTGACGTCCTTGGCAAAATTCTGTGGGATGTGTTCCCGCAAGGGCGGGGCGGTCGTTACGAGGAGATGTGCCGCAAGGCGAAGGAAGAAGGGGCGCGCTCGACGTTGGTCATGCCGTCGGCGCTTCGTCCCGGTCGCTCGGTGGAGATCACCTTTGCACCGTGGGACGACGGGCTATGCGTCGCCATCACTGACATCACTGATCGCAAGAGCAAAGAGGCGCAGGTCAGCCAGCTCATGCGCGAGGTGAACCATCGCTCCAAGAATTTGCTCGCTGTCGTACAGGCTGTAGCGCGGCAGACCGCCGCGAAGAGTTCGAAAGACTTCGTCGCCAGCTTTGAGCAACGTCTGCTGGCGCTCGCGAAAGCTCAAGATCTTCTGATAAAAGGGAAGTGGCGCTACGTTGGACTCGAGGAGCTAATTCGCGCAGAGCTGGGGCATTTCGCGGCGCTGATCGGTCGTCGCATCATCGTCAGTGGACCCGAAATGGCCGTGACGCCCGCAGCGGCGCAGACCCTTGGCATGGCTTTCCACGAACTAGCGACTAACGCTGCAAAATATGGCGCGCTCTCTAACGACGTGGGCGCCATCACTATCAGCTGGGAGCTGGCGACGCCCCGCAACGATGAGCCTGAGCTGGTGCTCGAATGGCGGGAGATGGGGGGTCCTTCCGTAGCGATTCCAACCGGCAAGGGGTTTGGCTCAACAGTGATAGGCCCGATGGTGCGCAGTGGCTTGGGTGCGGAGGTGGATATCGCCTACGCCCCGGCCGGCCTGACATGGCGCATGCAGTGCGAGGCCGGCCGCATAGTCGCATTGCGCGAAACGCCGCGCGCAAATGCAAGCGCGCGGGAGCCAACGGCTAGCCAGGAGGCGCCATCGAATTCGCGCGGGCGCATTCTGGTGGTCGAAGATGAGCCGCTAATCGGCATGGAGCTCGCCGACGCACTGGAACATGCGGGTTTCACGGTGCTTGGGCCGGTGACGTCAAGCGCCGACGCGCTCGCGCTGGTGGCAAAGCACGGCTGCGACGGCGCCGTCCTAGACGTAAATCTCGGGCGCGAAACCTCCGAGAGGCTGGCGCTCAAGTTCGCGGCCGAAGGGGTCCCGTTCGTCACGCTGACCGGCTATGCCGCCGATCAATTGCCGGCGCCCTTTCAACGCGCGCCGAGCCTCACCAAGCCCGTACGTATCGAATCCTTGGTTGCCGAACTCGCGGGCTGCGTTGCGCGAAGAAGCCAAGCTCAGGCCACGACACAGCCATAGGTGGTCGTCGGCCCAAGATTGGACGCGTGCTCAGCTCGCGCTCGGCTGCTCTTGCTTGGCTGTAACGCGGGGGGAGGCGGGTCCGCGCGCGGCCGCCAATTTGTGTTTGCCGGAGCGCACGTCCTTGAGCCGCTGCAGCAGCGCCTTGTGCTCATCCCACAGTCGTTTCGGCAAGCGATCGCCAAACCGCTCGTAGTGCGGCGTCACCAGCGCAGCCTCTTCGTCCCAGACATCGAGATCGACGCTGATGAGCGTGTCGAGCGCCGTGTCATCGATCGACAGGCCCGAGAGGTCGAGCGAGTCTTTCGTCGGCAACAGACCGATCGGCGTTTCGGCCGCTTCGGCTTTGCCCTCGAGCCGCTCGCTGATCCACTTCAATACGCGCGCATTGTCGCCAAAACCCGGCCAGATGAACTTGCCGTCTTTGTCTTTGCGGAACCAGTTGACGAAGTAGATCCCTGGCAGCTTCGCGTCCTTGCGCTCCCCGATCTTCAGCCAGTGCGCGAAGTAATCGCCCATGTGATAGCCGCAGAAGGGGAGCATCGCGAACGGGTCGCGGCGCAACTCGCCGACCTTGTTTTCGGCCGCCGCGGTGCCTTCGGACGCAACGTTCGAAGCCAGGAAAACGCCGTGTTGCCAGTCAAACGCCTCGGTCACGAGCGGGACCGCGGAGGCGCGTCGCCCGCCAAACAGGATGGCATCGATCGGCACGCCCTTAGGGTCTTCCCATTCGGACGCAATCACCGGGCATTGGCCGGCCGGCACGGCGAAGCGTGCGTTCGGATGCGCAGCTGGTTCGCCAAGCTCGGGCGACCATTTGCGGCCCTTCCAATCGGTGAGGTTGGCCGGCGGTTCTTTGCTGAGGCCCTCCCACCACACATCGCCGTCTTCAGTCAGCGCGACGTTGGTGAAGATGGTGTTGGCGTAAAGCGTGTCGATCGCGCTCTTGTTGGTCTTCGGACTGGTGCCGGGCGCGACTCCGAAGAAACCGGCCTCCGGATTGATGGCATAGAGCCGGCCATCGTCGCCGAAGCGCATCCAGGCGATGTCGTCGCCGATAGTTTCTGCTTTCCAGCCCGGAATAGTCGGTTGCAGCATGGCGAGGTTGGTCTTGCCGCATGCCGAGGGGAAGGCGGCGGCGATGTACTTGGCTCGGCCTTCCGGATTGGTGAGCTTCAAAATCAGCATGTGCTCGGCGAGCCAGCCTTCATCGCGCGCCATCACCGAAGCGATGCGCAGAGCGTAGCACTTCTTGCCGAGCAACGCGTTTCCGCCATAGCCCGAGCCATAGCTCCAGATCTCGCGGCTTTCGGGGAAATGGACGATCCACTTCTCGTCGTTGCACGGCCAGGGCACGTCCTTCTGGCCCGCGGCCAGAGGCGCGCCTACTGAGTGCACGGCCGGCACGAAAAACCCATTGTCGCCCATCTGATCCAGCGCAGCTTTGCCCATGCGCGTCATGATGCGCATCGAGGCGGCGACGTAGCCTGAGTCCGTTATTTCGACGCCGAGCGCGCTGATTTTGGAGCCAAGCGGGCCCATCGAGAACGGTACGACATACATCGTGCGTCCGCGCATGCAGCCATCGAACAAGCCTTGCAGCTTGTCGCGCATCTCTGCTGGCGCGATCCAGTTATTGGTTGGGCCGGCATCGTCCTTCTTCTCCGAACAGATGAAAGTCCGGCTCTCAACGCGGGCCACATCCTTGGGGTCGGAGACCGCGTAGAACGAGTTAGGACGCTTCTGCTCGTTCAACTTCTTCAACGTGCCGGCGGCGACCAGGTCCCCGGTCAGCTGGCGCCATTCCTCATCCGAACCGTCGCACCAATGGACGCGATCCGGTTTGGTCAGGGCGGCGATGCTCTCGACCCATTGGACTAGTTTTTTGTGACGGGTCGGGGCCGGGTGAAGGCCCGGGATGGCTGCAGTCACGGAATCCCTCCAGGCGCCGCGACGCATGGCGCGGCGCTCATTTCATCGTTCCAAAGTGTGGGTGGAACCATCTATGTCAAACCGCTTCTACGGGCCAATGTGGCGAACCCGCGCAATACACCGCTGACACCGGTGGCAATCGCTGTGGCGCCCAGGCGCTCGCGCAATTTCCCACCCCGGCGAAATATGGCGCCAAGCAGGCCTGGCCGTTCAAGCCGCCCGCTCCGCCGCCCATCCAGACATGATGCGCTCTAGAACGGAGAGCGGGACAGCTCCGTTTGCGAGCATCGTGTCGTGGAAGCCTTTGAGATCGAAGCGGTCGCCCAGCTCTTCTCGTGCATCGGCGCGCATACGATTAATGGCTTGGCGTCCAACCATGTAGCTGCACGCCTGGCCCGGCCAGACGCAGTAACGTTCGATTTCTGTCGTAACCGAACTTTCCTGATCACCCGTAGCCTCCATCATCGATCTGATGGCGGCTTCGCGGCTCCAACGCTTATGGTGCATTCCGGTGTCGACCACGAGACGCGAAGCGCGGAAGGTCGCGGATTGCAGATAGCCTAGGCGACCGAGCGGGTTGTCGGCATACGCGCCGAGCTCGTCGGCAAGCTGTTCGGCATAGAGGCCCCAGCCTTCGCTGAACGCCGAAAAGCCCAGCATGGCGCTGCGGATGAAGGGAATCGCGCCGGACTCCTGCTGGATCGAAATCTGCCAATGATGGCCAGGCACCCCTTCGTGATAGTTGAGGGTCGGCAGCGTGAATTTCGGCCATTCGGCGGTATTGCGCAGATTGATGTAGTAGGCCCCCGGTCGCGACCCATCGAGTGCGGCGCGCTGGTAGTAGCCGCCTGGCGCGCCGGCCTCCGTGGTCACGGGCACGCGCCGGATCTCAAGTTGAGCTTGCGCCAGCGTATTGAAGGCTTGAGGCATCATGGCCTCGATCGCACGGGTTTGCGCGTTAAGGTCAGCAAGAATTTGCGCCCGCCCTTCGTCGGTGTTCGGATAGAGCTGGTCGGGACGGCGCGACAGCGCTTGCACGCGCTCGGCAACGCTCCCGCGGGTCATGCCCTGGCCGCGCAGGATGGTGTCCATCTCGCCGTGAAATTGCGCGATCAGCTCGATGCCCATGTTGTGTATCTCGTCGGGGCTGAGCGTCGTTGTGGTGCGGCTGCGTAACGAGGCGGCGTACATTTCAGCCCCCTGCGGCAGACGCCAGATACCTGCGTCATGCACCGCTTGCGGGCGCACGGCGCGCAGCGCTTCGATTTGACGCCGATAGGCCGGCATCACCCCGTCCTGCACAATCGCTTCTGCGCGTGACACGTACGTTGCGCGATCGCTCGCGGAAACATCGTGAACCGCGGGCAGACGGCGCACCAGAGTTTGTACAAGCACGGTTTGCGACGGCGCCGTCGAGGCGAAGGCGTTTAGTTGGCTTAACGCACGATCTATGGCGAAATCCGGCGGGATGACGCCGGCGCCGGCGTCTTCGCGAATGATCGCTGTCTCCTGGTCGAGCACGCGGGAATACTCGGTGAGGCGTTCCAGATATGCGTCCGCCTCATCGCGATTGCGCAGCGGATGTTGCGCGTCGAGGAAGTCGGGGATGTCGGTATAGGCGCCCGTCAGCTGGGTCACCACATAGGGTGCGCCAGCGCCGCCCCCGACCTCGAATGCCGAAGTGGCGAGGCGATTCTCCCAAGAGGCAGTGACGACGTCGTAGGTCACGCGATCGCGTGGGGACAGCCAGTCGCGATTGATGACGCGCAGGTCGTACAACGCTGCTTGTATCTCCGACCGCGCCTGACGCGCGCCTTCCTTCGACGCATCGCTCAGCCTATCGATGAAGCGATAACCTGCGCGCGCTTCAGTCAGACCCAAGCTCGTGCACCGCTCTGGCGAGCGCCGCAGCGCATTGGCGACCGCCTGATCGAGCACTGCGTGCATCTGCGCGCCCCAGTCAGCGCTCGCTAATTCGGTGGTTTGCGTCGTGCTGCAGCCGCCCAGGATGGCGATGCCGGCAGCCCCGGCGCCCAGCAAGGCGCGTCGTGTGGTGAACATTTGAGACCCCCTTTGCAAACTCAGTCTAGTCAAACGCTTTGCGTCCTCAACGCCGATCGGGAGCCGTTAGAGCTTCAGTCCCGCGAGAACCGGCACATGATCGCTCGGGCGCTCCCAAGAGCGGCAGGGGACGTGAATCTTGAAGGCTTCGGCGCGCGACGCAGCAGCGACGTCGGACGTCGCCCAGATATGGTCCAGGCGGCGGCCACGATTGTTCTTGGTCCAATCCGGGCTTCGGTAGCTCCACCAGGTGAAGAGCTTCTCAGGATCAGGGCGATGCGCTCGCGCTAGATCGACGAAGCCGCCAAGGTCGCGCGCAGCTTCGAGCCGTGAGGTCTCTCCCGGCGTGTGGCTTACGACCTTGAGCAATTGTTTGTGGCTCCACACGTCGAACTCGCCCGGCGCGACGTTCAGATCGCCGACCAGCACGGTCGGCACGGCGCCTCTGCGTTTGCCATAAAGACGCTTCATCCGGTCGAGGACGTCGAGTTTGTGCTTGAACTTCACGTTGACCTTCGGATCCGGCACATCGGCGCCCGCCGGCACATAGAGATTATGCACTTCGATGCCGTCGACCTTGGCCGCGGCGATCCGCGCCTCGCTCTTTGGACAGATGCGCGGCGCTTCGATCGGCTCGAGTTTAAGCTTCGAGACGATGGCGACGCCGTGCCAGCCCTTCTGTCCGACGACGTGCATGTGCCTGTAGCCCGCTTGCTTGAAAGCTTTGGCCGGGAATTCGCCGTTGCGGCATTTGATTTCTTGCAGGCAGAGGATGTGGGGGCGGGCCTCGGCCAGGAAGCGGCAGACCGCGCCGATTCGGAGGCGGACGGAATTGATGTTCCAGGTGGCGATTCGCAACATGGGCCCGGTGTGGCGCGGGGGGCGGGTAAAATGAAGGAGGCCCGGCCTGCGTTCGGCAGCCGGGCCTCTCAAAAGCGCCTTGAGGGGGGCGCGTCTCGCCGGCAGGGGATGTCCGGCTTCGACGGCCGCCGCGCTGGATCCGTCAGCGGGGGGGACGACGCCATCCAGGGGGATGAGCGGCGACCGCTCGTTGTATGTACGCCACAGGGGCGAAAAATTCAAGGTCGTTGCGGCGAAAGCTCTTGCCTTATGAGCGGATTCGGGGCTGGCGGCGCGCGCCCTATCGGCGCCCCGGACGGTTGCGGTCGGCCGCATCCGGCAGGCGGAACAGGCTGCCGTCGAGACTGCCCGGCTCGGTCACGTCGGAGAGGGTGATCCGGGTGCGCGCGCCGGTCGCGTCGATGACGTCCCAGGAGCGCAGCGCGCCGCCATTGAACTGTAGCGTGATCTGGCCGTCCATCTGCCCGGCGCGGTCGCGCACAGTGATCATGTTCCAAGGCCCTGAGCGCGAGACGCGCAGCACGCGCGCATTGCGCTCAAGATCGATGTCAGCGCCCAGGATCAGATTGAGCGGGGTTGAGCGCAGCGGCGTGCGTTCGGTCGTTCGCAGTTCGTTGTCACGCACGGCCACGACGCTGCCGTTCGACACGACCAGCAGCTGCGCGGGCGGATCGTACTCGAAGCGCATGCGGCCGGGCTTCTGGATGTAGAGCGTGCCGCTGGCGCGGCCCCCGCCCGGTGAGGATTGTGTGAACCGCGCCTGCAGACGCGAGAAGGAATTCAGATAGCGATTCGCCGCGGCCAGGGCCTGGTCGCGCTCGGCGCCCTGCAGCACGACCGGGGCGGACTGCGCGTGAGCGGCGGGCGCCAGAGCCAGGGCGGCGATTCCGAGAAGGGCGGTGCGTCTCAACATGTGGGTCATGTGCCGCAAACGCGTGGCGGAAAAAAGGGTTCGCCTTGCCCGAAAAACGCCTTTTCGCTTCAGGTTGCGTTCATCGGCGGCCTCGAAAGGGCTTGCAGCGGCGCAGCGCACGGGTTTGATCTGCTGGAAAGAGTCGCGGGGGCTGAAGAGATGTTTGCCGACATGACACGGGAGCTGCCGTCCATCGGCTGGGCGGGGTTCCTGGACGCCGAAGCCCTGATTCAATCGTTTGGCGCGCTGGTGCTGGCCACGTTTCTGGGCGCCGTCATTGGCTTCCATCCCACCACCGCGCGTTCGATCGACACGCGCGAAGAAGCCGAGCTGCCCAAGGTCAGCATCATGTATGCGCTTGTGGGCGCCATCATCGGCGAGGTCGTGCTTGAATACGGCCTCGTCGTCGGCTTCGTCGTTTTCGGCCTCGGCGGCCTCATGCGTTTTCGCACGGACACATCGTCCACGCGCGACACCGGCCGGCTCATCATCGTCACGCTGATCGGACTCATCGCAGGCTTGAACCTGCCGCACTTTGCGGTGCTGTCCACCGCGTTCGCCTGGGTGCTTATCTTCCTGCTGGAGGGGCGTCCGGTTTATCAGCTCGAAGTGCACGAGATTCCCGAAGGGCGCGTGAAACAGGCCTCGCAGGCCTATCGCACGCTGCTTGTCGAACTCGGCTGCATCATCATCAAGGAAGACAGGACGTTCCGAAAACATCGCATCGATTACGTGCTGCGCGCGCCGCGCAACCAGCGCCAGGAAGCGCTGCACAAGGCGCTGTGCGAGCGCATTCCGCCCGACGTGCGCGGCGAGATCGATTGGGAAGTCGAGTAGGGGCCCCCGGCTAAAGCGCACAGCGCCTTGTTTTCGCGCCCGCGCGTTCCATGTTGAAAGGGAGCGCTGCGCGCTTCGACGCGCGCCTTTCCGCTCGGTTTGCAGCAAAGGATTCGCTATGGAGGGCGTCAAATTCGCCGCCGGCCAACGGGTCGCGCTGGTCGGTGAGCGCGCATTCGGCGCGCCTCGCGGCACATATCGCATCGTCACGGCGCTGCCGAAGGAGAGCGGGCCGCAACGCTATCGCGTCCGCAGCGACGGCGAGATGCACGATCGTGTTTTGGACGAAGCGCGCCTGGAGGCGCTGGGCCATGAGTGACGCTTTTCGCACCAAACTTGCGCCCGAGCGCCCGCCGCAGGTCGAGTACAAGACAGTGAAATATCGCCCGGCGCAGGAGCACTTGTTGCGCCGCCTCGGCGAGGCGCTGGTGGTGCAGTGGGACGCCCTGCCGGACGATGTGCAGGATCTGCTGATCGACCAGGCCGCCGTGGTGGACGATCGCGAAGCGGCCGCCACCGGCGACATCGAAAGCTTCATCCGCACCGTGAAGCTGGCCAACATCGCCAAGGCGCGGGATTAGGGATTGGGCGCGCGGCTTCACGGCCCGCGCTCCTTTCTTGTGCGCGCCTAATCCCTCCGTCATAGCTGCCTGATCCGCGGGCCGAGCCAATTCGTCAGCATCAGATCGGAGAGCGCCCAGATGGCGGCGTCGGCGCGGTCGCTGGGTTCGGCTTCGTCGTTGGCGCCGAGCGCCATCAATTCTTCTTCGAGCGCCGCGAGCGCGCCGCAATGAAATATGCGGCGCTGTTCGTAGATGAGCGCGATGGGTTCGGCGCGGGCGCGCTTGCCTTCGGTCGCGTGCACGAGTTTGACGGGGCAGGGCGGGGCTGCCTGCTTCAGCACCGCGCTCACCATTTCTCCGCCTTGGTTGGCTTCGGCGACGATGCAGTGCGCGTTGTGGCGGCGCGCGGCGTCGCACGCGCGTGTGGCCCAGGCGAGCGGGGAGAGGCCGTGCGCGGAGCAGTCTTCGAGCACGTAGCCATAGCCGGGACGAGGGATGAGGGACGAGGGATGAGGGGAGGCGCCTCGTCCCGCAACGACAATTCCGCACGCCGAACCGGTGCGGCTGGCCGGGGGATCGATCGCGACGACGATGCGGTCGAACTTTGGCGGCGCGCTCGCGCGCACGAAAAGCTCGGCGGTGAAGAGCGCGCCTTCGGCGTCGACGATGAGGCCGTCGAGCTCCTGGGCCTCCAGGCGCGTGCCGCCGTAGAGCGCGCGCACGTGGTCGAGGAACGCCGGCGACAAGTGCGCGGCGTTGAACGCGGTCGGCGCGTGCGTCACGGCGCAGCCGTGCTCCGCACGCAAGCGGCGCAGACTGGCGATGGGCTTGGGCGTGGTGGTGACGACGAGCTGGGGATTGGCGCCGCGGCGGAGCGCAAGGCGCAAATTGGCGAGCGTCGCCGCCGGCTTCGGCCAGATGCAGAATTCGTCGGCCCACGCCGCTTCGAATTGCGGACCGCGCAGGCGTTCTGGTTCTTGCGCGCTGAAGCAATAGGCGATTGCGCCGTTGGGCCAGACAAGGCGCTGGCGCGAGGCTTCGAAGCGCGGGGCGGTGCGGTTCGGCAGACGCAGGATGCCGGAAACGCCCTCGATCATCACTTCGCGCACGTCGGCCTGCGTCGGACCGACGAGCGCGAACACACCGCTGGGTGTGCGTTCGGCGCGCCCCGCGAGCCATTCGGCGCCGGCGCGCGTCTTCCCCGCGCCGCGCCCGCCCTGGAACAGCCAGGTGGACCAGGGTTGCGGCGGCGGAAGTTGCGCGGCGTGGGCGATGGCGCGCCAGGCTTGGTTTGCGTTATTTGCGCCGCGGTGCGAGGCGAGCGCGCGACGCGCGGCGCGAGTTGAAACGCCGAAGCGTGCGGCGATGTGATTTAGGTCGCGGCTGTGTTCGTGCGCGAGCTGTGTGCGCCAGGTGCGTTGGTTCAAGTGCGCTATTTCCTCCGTGTGTTGGGCCGTTGCGCAGGCGCGCGCCGTCCTTGTTGATCCGGGGGATCGAAAACTTTTCTCCCGCGAAGGGGAGGCGGGGCGCGCCGGACGCGCCGAGGGTAGTCTCTAGGGGGCGCCGCGGATCGCTCCGCAACGCGCGCGTCGAACGCGCCCCGAGATCGGCCGTTATTCCCGGATTGGCGAACCAGGAGTTTTTGGCTCAGCTGCATGGTGTTCGCACCCAGCGGCCTTAGCTCCTTATGACCACGAGCCGGTTCAGCGCGTCAGCAAAGTCCGACCTCTGCTGGGCCTCGCGGTTTCATGCCCCGCGAGCAGTGCAGGCGCCGTTCGCTTCGCCTGGCGGAGTGGTGGTCCCGCCCGACTTTCTCAACGATGGCGGAGATCGCGTTGGCTTTCTCTTTCATCGAAGCGGCGCCTGCCGCGCCGGCCGATGCGCTGACATTTCGAAGTTTCGGACGTCATCGAAATCCTCCCGTGTCAGTGCGAGGGCCATCGTAAACGCTCCGCAAGTCGGTCGGATACGATTTTGCGATCTCGTGCAAATTCAGCGCACTAGCTCGAAAAAAGCATGGATACGGGGGGAGGCGTATCCCGTTTTTGACGGGTGCCGCACCGTCGGCCTGATCAGTGCCGGCCGCGCTTTCCCGTGCGTCCGGGCGGCTCGCCGTGCACGCGCACGAAATCCGCCGAGCCGCACCGGCTGCAGCGCGCGCGGATTTGATCGAGGCGCCGCGCGCCGCCCCATGACGCCAGCGCGATCTCGATGCCGATTTTTCCGACCTGTCCGCAGAGCGCGCCGCCTGGGCGCACGTCAGGGCGCAA
>CAZIOD010000047.1:0-19964 GCA_964540785.1 uncultured Terricaulis sp. | reverse complement strand
TGCGCAGATGGTTGATGAAGCGTTAACCAGCGCAGCGCGAGCCTTGGCCGCAAGGCTTTTCAGACTCGCGATGCGCGCCCTTCCGATTGTCCCCGCCGCTTTCGTTGCGGCGCTCGGCCTGACGGCTGCGCCGACCAGCGCGTCCGCGGATTCGCCCGTCGTGATCGAAGGCGGCGACGAGGACATGCGCGACGCCATCGCCGACCTGTTGCCCGATCGCGATCGTCCGGAAACTCTCTTCGACGCCGAGCGCATCGCCGAGGAAGCCGCCGAGCGGGCTTTGGTCTATCTGCGTTCCGAAGGCTATTACGGCGCGACCGTCGAGCCGCAGGCGCAGGAGGAACCGGCGCGCGCCCGCATCGTGTTGGCGCCTGGTCCGCGCTTCAGCTTCGATGCCCCGGAGATCGAATATATCGGCGAGACGCCGGTGGATGAGGCGAGGCGCGCGGCGACCGAAGCAATCGGCCTCGTTAGCGCAGGCGCCCCCGCGCGGGCGGAAGCCGTGCTTGGCGCGGAATCTTCAGCGCTAGCGGCGTTGGCGGACGCTGGGTACGCAGAAGTCAAAACCGGCGAGCGCCGCGTCGTGGTCGACCACGCCACAAACCTCGTCAGCACGCGCTTTCGCTTCGAACCCGGCGCGCGCGTGCGACTCGGCCAGCTGCGCCCCGGCCCGGCGGCTCTGTTCCGCGCCAGCTTCGTCGACAATCTTCAGAATTGGGATACCGGCGAGGTTTTCTCGCCTGACGCGCTGTCGCGCTTGCGCCGTGACGTCACCTCGACCGGCGCGGTGTCCTTGGTCGGCACGCGGCTCGGCCCGGTCAACCCGGATGGCACGCGCGATGTCATCCTCGAAGTCGAACCCGCACGACGCAACGCCTACGAAGCCGGCGTCAGCTATTCGACCACCGAAGGAGTGGGCATCGAAGCGGAGTGGACGCGCCGCAATCTCACTCGGCGCGCCGATTCCCTCGTCGTTGGCGCGACGATCGCGGAGCTGCAGCAGGCAGTGAGCGCGACCTGGTCGCGTCCGCACGCATTTCGTCTCGGACACACGCTCAATCTCGGCGCCTCTGCTGAACGCGAGGACATCGAGGCCTATACTCGTCAGGCGCTCGCCCTGTTCGCATCGGTCGACGCCTCCCCGCGCCTGCGCATTGGCACGAGCTACGGCTTGCGTCTCTCCGCAGAACAATACGACGACACCACCGGCAGCGTCCGCAACGCCATCGTCTTATCCGGCTTCGGCGCCATCCGCCACGACACGCGTGAGAACCGGCTCGATGCGCGCGATGGGTCACTGGTGGATTTTCGTCTCGAACCCGCAGTGTCGTCCGGCGATGAAACCCTCGGCTATGTGCGCGCGATCGCGGAAGGGCGCGTCTACGAATCCATGACCGAGCAAGATCGCCTCACCCTGGCTGCGCGCCTGCGAACCGCTTGGCTCGAAGCCGTCGCCGGCGATCCTGACGATGTACCCCCGAGCCAACGCTTCTATGCCGGCGGGGGCGGCTCGGTGCGCGGCTACGAGTACAATTCCATTTATCCACGCGAACGCGACGCGCTCGGACTGACACCCGGCGGACAGGGCCTGCTCGAAGGATCGCTCGAAGCGCGCTATCGCGTCACCGAGCGCTGGGGCGCCGTCGCCTTTCTCGATGGCGGCACGGCGTTCGACACTTGGGACGAAGCCGGCGATCTGCGCTGGGGCGTCGGCGTTGGCGTCCGCTACGATCTCGGCTTTGCACCTTTGCGCCTGGACGTCGCCGTCCCGCTCGATCCCGACGAGGCCGGCGCTGATTATGCGCTCTACATCAGCCTTGGGCAGTCCTTCTGATGCCGCGGTCGAAAAAGCGCCGGCGCTTGCTCGCAGCCGTCGCGGGCGGTGCTTTGCTCGCCGGCGGCGCCTACGCTTTGCTGGGCCCAGCCGCACCCTGGATCGTCGATCAGGCCGGCGACGGGCTGCGTGTCTGGCGACTTGGCCGCATCGAGATCGAGGGCGTCAGCGGCGCCTGGCTCGGCGATCTGCGCGCGCGACGCATTTCCATCGCCGACGAGGACGGCGTCTGGATCGACGCCTATGACGTCGATCTCGACTGGCGCCCGCACGCGCTGCCGTTCGGCGCGGTGCGCATTAACGCGGCCAGCGCCGCTCACGTGGTCGTCGGGCGCCGGCCCACGCTGCTCGACTCCCGCCCGCCAAGCGGGGCGCGCTTTGACGTTCGCATTGACGCGCTCGAAATTGCCCGCATCACGCTGAACGAGGCGGCGTTCGGCGAGGGTGCGCAGTTCACCGCCGATCTGGCGCTCCAGGTCCGCGATGAGGAATTGCTCGGTCTCGACGCTGAATTGCGCCGGCTCGATTCTGACGCCGATCACCTGGTTATGCTTTATCGGCCCGATGAGAACTACGCCCTCAGCATCGATGTCGCGAGCGCGCCCGGCGGCATCCTCGCGCGCGCGCTCGGCGTCGGCGACGCCGGTTTTGCTGCAACTGCCCAAGGCGAGGGCGACGCACGCGCCGGTTCCGCCGTCTTTCAAGCCGCCGCCGGCGAGACGTCGTTGCTTGCCGGCGCGGCGCAATGGAGCGCCGCGCGCTGGTCGATCCAGGCTGACGCAGACTTTGCGCCGCTGCCTTTCTTTCGAGCGCTGCAGCGCCGCCTCGGCGCCAACTTCGCGCTTACCGCTTCCGGAGAACGGGTCGGCGCATTCCAGGCGCACGCCGAGAGCCCCTACCTGACCGTCGATTTGACCGGTCAGCTCAACGAAGAGCGCGAGCTGGTTGGATCTGCAGAGTTCGTGGCGCGCACCGAGCGTCTGTCGCATATCGCCCGTGAATCGCCCTTTGAACTTGGCCCCGCGCGTCTCGAAGGACAACTACGCCGCGCGCGGGGCGCCACTGCGATCCGGGCCACGCTCGACGCCCAGGCCACGGACGTGCTGGGCCAGCCGGCGCGTTTTACCGGCCCGGTCGAAGCTGCGCTCACGAGCGAGCGCTTCACACTTTCCGGCAACCTGCGCGCGCCCGACAACGCTGCGCCATTATTCGCCAACGGCCGGCTGCGCACCGAGCTCGGCTACGACCGTGAACGGCGCCGCTTCTCGTTGGACACCGCCGAACTTACCAGCGATGCGGCGACGCTGACCGCGCAAGGCTGGGTCGTGCGCGGCGACGGCGAGTTCGCTGGCGAATGGCGCGTGCGCCAGCTTGGCGCCTTCGCCGACGATCTCACTGGCCAGGCCGCCGGCCGCTGGCGCGCGCTGTCCCAGCGCGGCGACACCACACGCGCCTGGATCGTCACCGCCGATGGTCAGGCGAGCCGCCTCGCCGGCGAGCCCGCCGTGCTCGCGCAGCTCATGGGAGCATCTCCCCGCGTGACGCTGCGCGTGCGTTACGCCGACGGCGCATTCAATGTTGAAAACGCCTTGCTCGACGGCGCGCGTCTGCGCGCCGGCGCCATCGGCCGCATCGTTGGCGGGCAAGCCGATCTTGCGCTGGAAGCCAGCGCAACCGGCCCAATCGCATTGGGCGGCGCAGAGATTTCCGGTGCGGTTGACGCCACCGGCCGCCTTAGCGGCCGCCTCGCGCGCCCCACGCTGTCCGCCAACGCCGTGTTGTCCAGTTTCAGCGCCGGCGGCGTGACCGTGCGCCAGCCGATCATCGACTTCACCCTTGCGCCGGCCCGGACCGGCTACGCCGGGCATGTCGCGGTACAGGGTGTCGCGCGAGACGAACCGCTTAGGGCTTCCGCCAACGTGGGCGTCAGCGAGAGCGCGCTGCGGTTCACTAACATCGAGGCGCAATGGGGCGGGCTCGCCGCGCAGGGCTACGCCAATGTCGCGTCGGCCGGCGTCACTGCGGATCTGGACATTAACGGCGTGATCGACGGCCTCGCGCCGGCGACTCGCGGGCGGCTGGTGGCGGACGTGAACCTGACGCCACAGCGCATCGCAGTCGATGCGCAGATCATGGACGCGCGCAGCGGCGAGCTGCGCGTGCGCGCCGCGACGCTGCACGCCGGGGGCCCTTTCGGCGCTGTCGCTATGCGGTTCAATCTGCGTGGCGCGGTCGGGCAAGCCCCGCTCGCCTTCGCCGGCACGGGACTGCTCGATACCACCGGCGACACAACGCTGCGCATCGAAGGCCGCGGCGAACTTGCAGGACGCGAGGTCTTTACGCGCGCGCCGATGACCGCCGCCTGGCGCCGGGGCGGCTCGACCGCCTCGCTTAACGTCGCGCTCGGCGACGGCGTGCTGCAGGCGCAATGGAATGAGCGCGGCCGCGCAGTTTCAGGCGCCGCGCAGGTGGAGAACGCGCCGATTGCGCCATTGGCGGCGATCTGGGGCGAACGCGCTACAGGCGATATTGACGGACGTCTAACTCTCGCCAATGCCGGCGGCGGCCTATCGGGCGACGCCGATCTCAATGTCACCGATGCCCGGTTTGCCGGCCGCCAACGCGGCACGCTGGACATGCGCATCGTCGGCGACCTCGATCCGTCGCGCTTGCGCGCCATCGTCGACGCGACGTCGAGCGATGGGCTTGTTGCGCGCTTCGAAGCGGACGCGCCCGTTGTCACCAGCGCCGAGCCGCTCCGCATTGCGCTGGCGCCGGAGCGGCGCGGGCGCGCCACATGGTCCGTCGACGGGCCCGCTTCTTCGCTCTGGGCGGCCGCGCGCTTGTCCGACCAATCTCTTGACGGCCAGCTGGATGGGCAAGGCGAGATTTCCTTTGGCGCCGGTTATCTCTCCGGGTCAGGCTTCGTGGAGATCATCGACGGCCGTTTTGAAGACAAGCTCACCGGCATCACTCTCGTCGATCTCGACGCGCGCATGGCGTTTGGCGATCAGGGCGTCACCGTCGAGAGCTTCACAGCCTCAGGCCCGGGCGGGGGTCGTCTCGTCGTCACCGGCGGCAGCGCCGACCAACGCCAGGGCCGCATCGCCATCGCGCTCGACCAGATTCGAGTCGTGGACCGGCCAGACGCCGATGCAACCGCCTCCGGAGATCTGACCTTGGTCTGGGAGGGCATGCAATCTTCCGTCACAGGAAACCTCAACATCCTCGAAGCCAATCTCGACATCGCCGCCGACCCGCGCGCTGGCATTCCGACGCTCGACGTAATCGAGATCAACCGGCCCGGCGAGTTCGACGAACTTGAGGAAGAAGAAGCACAGCAAAGCGGCGCTGCACTGCCAGGCCCCGGCGGCGCCGTGCTCGATGTCAGCATCAGAGCGCCCGGCCAGGTCTTTACGCGCGGCCGCGGCGTCGATGCCGAATGGTCGCTCGATCTAGAGCTCGAAGGCACGGTCGACAGTCCTCGCATCGTCGGCACGGCGCGCGCGGTGCGCGGCACGATCTCTCTCTCTGGACAGCCTTTCGTGGTCGACGACGCGACCATCGTCTTCGGCGGAGATCCGGCGAACGCTCGGATCAATTTGCTCGCGACGCGGACGACCGCAGATCTCACCGCCTACCTGCGCCTTACCGGAACCGCGAACGACCCGGAAATCACCTTCACCAGCGATCCCCCGCTGCCGGAGGACGAAATCCTACCGCAAGTGCTGTTCGGCCGTTCGATGGCGGACCTCTCCGGTCTCGAAGCCGCCCAGCTCGCCGCAAGTCTTGCAGCGCTGTCGGGCCGCGGCACATTCGATATCCTCGACACCGTCCGCGCCGCAGCCGGGCTCGACCGTTTCAATGTCCGCCAGGAAGAAGGTGGCGGCTTCCTCGTCGCCGGCGGTCTTTATCTGACACGCGATGTCTATGTTGAAGTTGGCCGCACATCGGCGGGCAACGCACAAACCAGCGTGGAATGGACTCTGCGCCCGCGCCTTGTGCTCATCACCAGTTTCCTCGGCAACGGCGACCAGCGCGTCTCCCTGCGGTGGCGGCGCGAAACGGATTGAGCGAGTAGCGAATAGCGGGTAGCGAGTGGAGATTGAGAGCGCCGTTCCGCGCACCGCCTTTCCCTGTTCGCTATTCGCCACTCCCTATTCGCTCCACATGAAGTTCCTCGACCAAGCCAAAATCTACATCCGTTCCGGCAATGGCGGGGCGGGCGCAGTCTCGTTCCGCCGCGAAAAATTCATCGAATTCGGCGGACCCGACGGCGGCGATGGCGGCAAAGGCGGCGATGTCTGGATCGAATCCGTGGACGGTCTCAACACGCTGATCGATTATCGTTACCGGCAGCACTATAAGGCCGCCACCGGCGGCCACGGCATGGGCAAAAGTCGCCACGGCGCCGACGGGCAGGATGTCGTGCTAAAAGTGCCGACCGGCACGCAGGTGCTCGACGAGGACAAGCAGACCATCATCGCCGACCTCTCCAGGCCCGGCATGCGCGCATTGCTGGCGCGCGGGGGCAATGGCGGTTTCGGCAACGAACATTTCAAATCATCGGTCAATCAGGCGCCGCGTCACGCCAATCCCGGACTCGAAGGCGAAGAGCGCACCTTGTGGCTGCGGCTCAAATTGATCGCCGACGCCGGTCTCATCGGCTTGCCGAACGCAGGCAAGTCCACCTTCCTGCGCGCCGTCAGCGCGGCGACGCCGAAGGTCGCCGATTATCCGTTCACGACGCTGCACCCGCATTTGGGCGTCGTCACGCTTGGCGAGGGTGCGCGCTTTGTCATGGCCGACTTGCCCGGCCTCATCGAGGGCGCCGCCGACGGCGCCGGTCTCGGCACGCGCTTTCTGGGTCACGCCGAGCGCTGCGTGGCGCTCGTGCACCTGATCGACATCACGCAAGACGACCCGCCGGGCGCCTACCGCACGGTCCGCCACGAACTGGAAAGCTACGGCGAAGACCTCGCCGCCAAGCCAGAGATCGTCGCCCTCAACAAGATCGATGCGCTGCCACCCGAAGAAGCGGCGCGCAAGCGCGCTGAACTTGCACAAGCAATTGGCCGGGACGTGCGGCTGGTCTCCGGCGTCTCGGGCGCCGGCGTGCGCGAATTGGTGAATGAGATCGCCGACATGCTGCGTGCGCGGCGAGCGGATAAGCGCGACGAGGCGGGCGCCGACGAAGGATGGGCGCCCTGAGACCCGCCCTTGATCTAACGCCGTCCCTGCACGCGCCGGCGCGCGTCGATCGAGTCGCGCGGGTCCAGTCCCAGCAAGTCGGTCACCCGCCTCATTAGCGCGTCCTCATGCTTCTCGCGTTCGCCATCGGCGAGCACGATGCGCCACATCGCCTCGATCACCGCCGCACGCTCATCGTAAGGGATGTGCCGTTTCACGCACGAGGTGAACCGGTAAAGGTCCAGTGCGGCGCGTTCGGCTTCTTCGCCTTCGGCGCGCAGCGATGCCGCGCCCGCAGCGTCGAGACCGTAGCGCGCCGCGAGCACGCGCTCGATTTGCGTCCGCTCCACATCTTCATAATCGTGATCGGCCTGCGCAGCGATAACCAACAGCGCGGCGACGGCGACGCGGCTCTCGTCCTGCGTCAGCGGCGTCTCGTCCGAGTCGCCGGTAAGCTTGCGCAGAAGGCTTGAAATCATGAGGGCGACCTAGGCGAGACCGGCCCATCCCGCAACCGACGCCCGTCGATCTCGCTGGCGTTCCCTGCAGCGTCTCATGCTACAGTGCGCAAGAGCACATGCGGCGCGACCTTCCACTGGCCTATCCCGGCATGAAGATCGGGCTGTTCGGCGGTAGCTTCGATCCGGCGCACGAAGGTCACCGGCACGTAGCCGATACCGCATTGAAGCGGCTCGGCCTCGACCGTATCTGGTGGCTGGTCTCGCCGCAGAATCCGCTCAAGGCGCGATCCAGCCCGTTCTCCAAGCGCATGAAATCGGCCGAACGCATGGCGCGCGGCGCGCGCATGGTGGTGACCGATCTCGAGAAACGGCTCGGTTGCGCGTACACCTACGAGACCTTGCGCGCGCTGCGACGCCTCTATCCCGGCGTCCACTTCTATCTCGTCATGGGGGCCGACAATCTGGCGAATTTCCGCCAGTGGCGCAATTGGCGCGAGGTGGCCGATTCTGTCCCCGTCGTCGTCGTGTCGCGCCCTGGCGCCGGGCCGGACAAACGCCTAAATGCGCCGAAAGACTGGATTTTCCTCAACGCGCGGCATCACCCGCAATCGTCCACCGCCCTGCGCGCGCGCAAGCCGGGCAAGGTGGCGAAACCCAAGCGAAAGTGATAGCGTTGGAATATCTGGGCAGCAGAAGGAAGTCTTGACCCTGTCTCCTGAACTGAAACGCGCGCCGGCCGCGTCTCCCGCCGGAAACGCCCTCGCTGGAGCCGATCGGCCTGCGCGAGGCATTGATGTCGACGCAGCCACGAGCGTGGTGCTTTCCTCGCTCGAAGACGACAAGGCCGAAGACATCCTCGCCATTGACATTCGCGGCAGATCTTCACTTGCAGACATGTTGATCGTCGCTTCGGGCCGCTCTGCGCGCCACGTCGCCTCGCTCGCCGATCACGTGCTGCGCAAGCTGAAAGATGCGGGCGTGAAAGACGCTCGCGTCGAGGGTTTGCCGCACGCCGACTGGGTGTTGGTCGACGCCGGCGACGTGGTGGTGCACATTTTCCGTCCCGAAGTGCGCGCCTTCTACAATATCGAGAAAATCTGGGCCGGCGCACCAGCGCCTGACGCCGCGTTCTCGAGCTGACATTGCGCCTGCTGATCGCTGCGGTCGGCAAACTGCGCGATGCGCCAGAAGCGGCGCTCGCCGCCGATTATGTCGCGCGCGCGGCAAACATGGGTCGCCAGCTCGGCTTCAAGTCAGTCGATCTGGTCGAAGTGGAGGCAAAGGCGCCCGGCGATCCGCGCGCCGAAGCGGGCGCACTGCTCCGCGCCACACCCGACCAGGCCCGCAAAATTCTGCTCGACGAACGCGGCGCGGAATGGACCTCGCGCCAGTTCGCCGAAAAGCTTGCGCGCTGGCGCGACGACGGCGCGGCAGGCGCGGCGTTCTGGATCGGAGGCGCCGAGGGGGTTGCGCAAAGCGTTAAGGATAACGCTGACGAAAAACTCGCATTCGGCCGCCAAACTTGGCCCCACCGTCTCGTTCGCGTGATGATTGCCGAGCAGATTTACCGGGCTCTGACCATTTTGTGCGGAAATCCCTACCACCGGGACTGAAGAACTCCGGATGGGTAGGTGGACATGGCCGGCGCATGGCGCGCCCGCGCCCTCGCCGTATGCGCGGCAGCGGCGTTCGCGGCTTTCCTGGGAACGGCGGACGCGCAAACCAACCGCACCGCGACGCAGGCCGACCGCGAGCGCCGCGCCGAGTCCGCGCGCGCCGAGCGCCTGCGCACGGAGGCCGCCGCCGCACGCAGAGACGTGCAGGCGCTGGATGCGCGCCTGGTCGCCTCCGGCCAGCGTCGCGCCGAAGCGGAAGCGGCCGCCGCCGGCGCCGAACAACGCCTCGCGGACCTGCAACTGCAGTTGCAGGCTTTGACCAGCCAGCGCCGTCAGGCGCGCGACTCGCTTGAGGCGGCCCTGATCGCCGCCGCCTTCGCGCAGCGCCGAATCGAACCGCATGCAGTCCGCGCGGGCATCTTCGCCCGCGCCGCCGCGGCGGACTTCTCCGCAGCTGAACGCAGAGCAGCCGCCGGCCTAGACCAGGCGCGACGCCTGGAAGCCGCCATTACAGAAGAACGCATGGTTCTGGCCGATGCGCGCGCTGCAATCGATGCCGAGCGTGCGGAGCTCGTGACGCTCGCGGCGCGCCGGCGCGCCGCGCAGACGCGTCTGGCCAGAGATGCCTCCGCCGCCGAACGTCGCGCCCGCATCCTGGCCGCCGAAGCCCGCAATCTCCGGGAATTGGCGCAACGCACCGCCGCTGCGCCGCGCCGGCCGGGCGCCGGTTCAGGCGCAGTTCCCGCCGCCTGGCTCGCCCCCGCCCAAGGCAGCATCGCCCGCGCCTACGGCGCGCGGGACGGCCAAGGTCCGGCCGCGCAGGGCGCCACGCTTCAAACGCGTGCGGCGGCGCAAGTCGTCGCTCCGGCGGCCGGCGAAGTCGCCTACGCCGGGCTGTTCCGCAGCTATGGCCGAGTCTTGATCCTCAACCTGGACGGGGGGTACGTTCTGGTGCTTACCGGTCTGGAAACCATTACAGTGCAGGCCGGTGAAACTGTACGCGCCGGACAGCCGATCGGGGAAATGCCTAGTTCGGACACGCCGGCGCCGGAATTATATGTAGAAGTGCGCAGGGAGGGGCGGACAATCGATCCAGGACGCTGGCTCACTGCACGCGGACTTGCTGCGGATCGAGGTGTTCGCGCTGGTTAACAAGGGCGGACCGACAAAGTTCGCGAGACGCTATCAGGCGTCGGGGAGTGCGAAGACGATGCGCGTAGCTTGGATTGCGGCCCCGTTGGCTGGATTGGCGGCCTGTGTCGGCGCTCTGGCGTGGTCGGCGCCGGGCGATCGCGATCAGAGCAACGTCTATCGCCAGCTCGAACTGTTCGCCGACGTCCTCGCACGCGTCGAGCAAGACTACGTTACCGACATCGACGAAGAGGAGGCGATCGAGGCGGCCATCAACGGCATGCTCTCTTCGCTCGATCCCCACTCCTCCTACATGAATGCAACCGCCTACCGCGACATGCAGGTCGCTACGCGCGGCGAATATGGCGGGCTTGGCATCGAAGTGACGAGCGAAGACGGCGTCGTGCGCGTTGTCTCTCCGATCGACGACACCCCCGCGGCGCGCGCCGGCATCCAGGCCGGCGACTACCTCACCGCCATCGACGGCGAGACCATCGTCGGGCTGACGCTGAACGATGCCGTGCATCGCATGCGCGGTCAGGCCGGCACGTCGATCACCGTCACGGTGGCGCGCGAAGGCGCTGAGCCGTTTGACGTCACGCTGACGCGCGAGATCATCAATGTGCGCGCCGTCACCGCGCGGATTGAAGGCGGCGACATCGGCATCATCCGCGTGTCCACGTTCAACGAGCGCACCAGTTCGATGCTCGCCGACGCGATCCGTCAGGTGAAGCGCGACACTGGCGGGCGCCTGCGCGGCGTCGTGCTCGACTTGCGCAACAATCCCGGCGGCCTCCTCGATCAGGCGATCGAAGTTTCGGACGCCTTCCTCGACGGCGGCGAAGTGGTCTCCACGCGCGGCCGGCAGCCCGAAGATGTGCAGCGCTACAACGCCCGCCGCGGCGACGATCTCGCCGGCGTTCCGGTCGTAGTTCTGATCAACGGCGCCAGCGCTTCGGCGGCGGAAATCGTCGCGGGCGCTCTGCAGGACCGCAATCGCGCGCTGATCGTCGGCACTGATTCCTTCGGCAAAGGCTCGGTGCAGACCGTCATCCCGCTGCAAGGCGGCCGCGACGGCGCGCTGCGCCTCACCACGGCGCGTTATTACACACCGGCCGGCCGCTCCATTCAGGGCGCGGGCATCACGCCGGATATGGAAGTCGCCGCGCGCCGCATCAGCGCCGAAGATATCGCCCGCCTGCAACGCCTCGGCGTCAGTGAGGCCGATCTGCCGAACGCGCTCGACAACGACTCGGGTGCGCAACGTCGCGCCGTGCACATTCCGGAAGACCAGCCGCCGGAGGACTGGGACGACGCGGAAGATTATCAGATGACGCGCGCGCTGGACTTCCTGCGCCAGGGCGTCGTCGTCGAGCGTCTGCGCCAGCGCGCTGGCTAGGCGTTAACGCCTCGTCAATAGAGGTTGCCCCGCGGCTGCGCGCGCTAGTGACGCGTTAGCCGAATTCAGCGATTCTCCGATGCGATGATTCGCCGGAAAGTGCGCCTGCCGCCGTCGATGCAACGCGCCGCGGCCGCACGCGCCAAACCCACGCCCCGTTTGCCGCGGCTCGACCAGCGTGTCGCCGCGGTTGGCGCATGCGCGCTCGTTGCGCTCATGGCGATCAGCGCGATTCAGCTGTTTGGCGATCCCAGCGCGGCCGGTCCGCGCCGTGTGCTCTCGCTTTCACCGACCGACGCCGCCGCCAATGCGCCGCGGGTTGCGTTTTCGGAAGCCGCCGAGGAGGGCTTCGAACTCGGACAGTATCTCGCGGAAGAGCTGCCTTATTCAGGCACAATCGGCGAGATCGACGCGAACGGCGAACTGCGCGTCGCGGTCGTGGAAGCGCCGCAAGCCGCGGGCCGACCGGGCAGCCAGCCGCTGTTGCGCGCGCCCTTCTCCGGCATGTTCGAACGCGGACCGAACGGACCGTTGCCGATCGTGGCCGCCGACGGACGCACGCCCGCCCAGGCCTATGCTCGTCCGTTCATCGCCCAATCCGAGCGCCCTCTGGTGGCGATCGTAATCGGCGGGCTCGGGTTCAATGCGCGCACCACGACGCAGGCGATCGACGAATTGCCCGCGGAAGTCACGCTGTCCTTCGTCCCCTACGCCGACAACCTGCAAAGCTGGATCGATCGCGCACGCGCACGCGGCCACGAAGTATTGCTCGAATTGCCGATGGAGCCGTTCGATCCTGACGCCGACGACACCGGCCCGCAGACCCTGCTTACCTCCGCCTCGGCGCAGCAGAACGTAACCCGCCTCGAACAATTGCTGTCACGCGGCGCAGGCTATTTCGGAGTCACCAATTACCAGGGCGCGCGCTTCGCCACTTCGGCGCAGGCGTCCGCCCCAATCGTCGCGGCGCTGCAGCGGCGAGGGCTCGTCTTCATTACCGCCGGCATCGGTCAGCGCACGGCCCTCAGCGTCGAGGCCCAGCGCGCAGGACTGGCCGTCACCGCCGCCGACCGGCTCATCGACGTGCGCCAGGAAGCCGACGCGATCGACGACCAATTGCTCAATCTGGAGGCCCTGGCGCTGCAGAATAACAGCGCAATCGGCGCCGGTTTCGCGTATCCCGTCACCATCGAGCAGGTCGGTCGCTGGTCCAGGGACATCGCTTCGCGCGGCTATCAATTGGCGCCAGCGTCGGCCGTGCTCAATGCACGCGCCGCGCGCCGATGACCGAACCGAGAGATACAAGACGCTATCGCCCAAATGTCGGCCTCGCGCTGTTTCACCGCGAGGGTCTGCTCTTTTTGGGCAAGCGCGCAGGCGCGGAAGGCCCCTATCAGTGGCAAATGCCACAAGGCGGCGTCGACCGCGGCGAAAGCGCGGTTCAAGCCGCTTATCGTGAACTCGAAGAAGAGATTGGCGTCCGCGCCGAGCATGTCGATCTGCTCGAAGAAACGGCGGACTGGCTTTATTACGATTTCCCCAGAGACGTGCGCGAGCGCATGCGCCATCGCGGACGCAATCTGGGACAACGGCAAAAATGGTTCGCTTTTCGCTTCAAGGGACGCGATTCGGATATCAGACTGGATACCCACACCCCGGAGTTTATAGACTGGCGCTGGGCGCCGCTCGAGACTGCGCCGGATCTGGTGATTCCGTTCAAGCGCCCGACATATGAAGAAGTGGCGCGGCGGTTTAAGAAATACAGCGTGGGGGCGCCGAAATGAGTGACGATGCACCTGCGTGCGCGAGGCGCACGCCCGCTCCGCAAGCGGACACTGACGCGCGGAGTTGCACGCACACGACGGCGCCACTCGCATGAAGCGCGCACCGATCGTCACGCCCGTCGTGTTCGTGCACGGCGCGTTTTGCGGCGGCTGGGCTTTCGACGCCTTTCGTGAGCCATTCGAGACCGCGGGCTTTGAGACGCATGCGCCGAACCTGCCTCATCACGAACGCGGCGCCGATCTCGAACAGCTCGCGCAGTCCGGGCTGAAGGATTACGCGCAATCGGTCGCCCATTATGTGCGCGGATTGCGCGCGCCGCCGGTTTTGGTTGGTCACTCGCTCGGCGGCCTCATCGTGCAGCTGGCCGCCAGTCAGACGCCGGTCGCCGGGCTCGTCCTCATCGCGCCGTCCGCGCCTTGGGGCGTGCCCGCAACGACGCTCGACGAGCACGGTCATCAATTCGGGCTCACGCTGCTCGGCGATTATTGGCGCCGGCCAATTCCGCCGGATTATCGCGTGGCGCGTTCGACCACGCTTGACCGCCTCGCCCGCGACGATGCGCGGCGCGCGTTCGCGCGGTTCGTGCCGGAGAGCGGCCGCGTCATTCGCGAAGCCGTGCAATGGTGGAGCGATCATTCGATGGCGAGCCAAGCGCCGGTCTATCGCATCGCTGCGCCGGTGCTCGGTCTGGCTGGCGGCAAGGACCGCATCAACCCTTCGTCCACCGTGCGCCGCACCATTGCGCGCTTTCCCAACGGGCAGGCGCACTTCCACGAATTTTCCGAGATGAGCCACTGGCTCATCGGCGAACCGGAAGCGGTCGACGTCGCCGCACTTGCGCTGCAATGGCTGGAAGCGCGCGAAATCCTGCCCAAGCCCGCAAAACCCAAGCGTCGCCTCTCGCTGTTCGGTTTCGGCGAAGGCGCAGGGGCGTGAGCAACAGGCGACGGGCAGTCGGCATTTGGCGTTTGGGATAACAAAGCCGCGGCAGTGCGGCCTCGTCTGCCTACTGCCCGCTGCCCCTCATCGTAAGCAGCACGATCTCCGGCGGGTTGAGAAACCGTACGGGCAGGATGCTCGTGCCAATGCCCGCCGTCACGTACATGCGCTTTCCGTTCTCTTCGACTAGGTGACACGCATAGCGCGGATTGCGCAGCGGCGTGATCGGCCGTCCGACCAGCGGGATCGTCACCTGGCCGCAATGTCCGTGCCCCGCGAGCATGAGCGCCGGCCCATCCGGCATCTGCACGAACGGGTCAGGCGAGTGACTGAGCACAATGGTGTCCGCGCCGCGCGGCGCGCCATCGAGCGCCGCGGCAAAATCGGGATCGCCCGTGTCGTCATCGGCCAGTCCGGCGATCACCACGTCGCCGCCTTCGCGGCGAATGACAATATGCCGGTTCCACAAGGCGCCGACGCCGGCGTTCTGCAGCGCGCTCGTAACGGCCTGGCGGTCGTACCAGACGTCATGATTGCCGATCACCGCAACGGCGCCGTAACGCGCCGCCAGCACGGCAAATGTTGCAACGCCGCCGAGAATATCCTGGTTCTCCGCCGGCGAACGCTCGGCCGCCGGCGCGTGAAAGCCAACATAATCGCCGAGCAACGCCACAAGGTCCGGGCGCAGCGCATTCACACGCTCAACGACGCGGCCCATGCGGGCGGCGTCAACATGCGGGCTGCCGACATGGGTATCGCCGATCGCCGCGATTGTAAGCGGCGCGCCGCGCCAGTCTTTGCTGACGATCTCGATCCGGCGGACAACGAGCAGGTTGGGCTCGATCAGCCAAGCATAGACATTAAGCCAATATCCCGCCTCGAACATCGCAATGATCGCGAACCATGCCCATCGCCTGCGCGGCTGCATCCCGTCCCAACGCCGCACCAGCCACAGGCAAGCCCACACCAGAACGGCCATGCCGACGCCGGCGCCGAGGATCGCAGGCCAAAGATGCGGATGCGGCAGCACGCGCGCCCTTATCCCGCGCTTTCAGGGAAGTTGCGTTTCCAAACCGGGGCCAGCTTTTCCAATCGCTGCGTTGCGCGTGCGATGGACCAGAGCTTCGGTGTGTTGGCCTTGAACCAGGCGCTGCGCGGCCGCCAATGTGTCATCACCGCGAGATATATGTCGATCGCCGAAAGCCGGCCCAGCAGGAACGTTTCATCCGACGCGGCGGCGTCATTCAGAATGCCGTAGAGCCGCTTGGCATGCGCCGTCACCTTTGCGGCGAAGCCATCACGCGCCTCTTCCACGTCGACAAAGCGCGAAGGGTCGTCTGCATACGTGTAGGTCGGATAGACATTGGCGACGATGAAAACGAGCCAGCGGAGAAACGCGGCTCGTTCGGGCGCATCGGGCTTGGGCACAAGATCGTCGCGTCCGGTGCGGTCGGCGAGCAGCAGTGTAATGGCTGCGCTCTCGGTCATCACCGCACCATCCTCGAGCAGCAAGGTCGGCATCTGGGCGAGCGGATTGATTAGCGCCAGCGCATCGCGCGCAACGACATCTTCGAACACGTTGCCTACGGGGCGGAACTCGTAGGGCATGTCGTACCACTCCAGCTGGGCCTCGACGATCGACGAGCCCCAACCCGGTGTGCCGTAAAGAACAAGCTGAGCCATGGCCGGAAGCTACGCCTCCGGGCGCCGCGACGGAAGCGTCCTAGCGCATCATGCCGGCGCGCATCGTCTCCAGGCGCGAGAGCACCGTCTGGGCCGCCGCGCGCTTTTCGTCCGTATTGGCGTCGCGCAGATCCTCCTGCGCGTTCTTCAGCTGCTGCTCGAGGTGCGCGGGATCGACATCGCCGAGATCGACCGCCTCCTCCGCCAGCACGGTGAGCCCTTCCGGCGTCACGTCGGCAAAGCCGCCGTTGACGAAAATACGCCGCTCAACGCCGTCATCGATCACTTTGAGCGCGCCGGGCTTGATCATGCTCATCACCGGCGCGTGGTTGGGCGAAACGCCGAACTCGCCCTCCGAACCGGGCACCACCACATGATCTACTTCACCGTGGAACACTTCGCGTTCCGGCGAGACGAGGGCAAAGTTGAGTTTGTCGGCCATTGGTTGCTGCTCAGTGCTGATTCTGTTGAGGCTTGGCGAAGGCGGCGATGCGAACGACGAACCGCTCTTCGGCCTGTTTGGAGGTCGGATAAGCGACATCCAGCACCACCGCGCGCTCGGCGTTCAGCGCAACGTCATAAGAGCGATGGCGTACGCCTTGCTCGGTCGGATGAGGTTTGTCGCTCTGCTGCTTGATCTTGGGGTAAGCGCGCTTGATCGCTTTTTCGAGAATGCTGAGCGCGTTCTTGCTGTCCGGATCGGTGAACCACACGGTGGTGGCGTTGTCCTGGAAGTCAACGAACACGCCCTTGTCGCCCGCGGGTTCGCCCGGCTCGACCGGTTCGACGGAATAGAACACGGTGCCCCCGCCCGGTGGGCGCCCGAGTTCGGCGCGCCGCGCCTTTGAGAGCGCCAGCCCCCCCGGCATGGGAAACTGCGCGCCGGGCTTGCCTGCGATAACATCGAGCGAGCCTTCGACAATGAGTTTGGCCGCCAGCTCGCCGGGCGTGGGAATATTGTTCGCCATCAGGTTCGCTCCCACGCCGTCATATAGACCATGAACCGCTGGCGCGCCTTCTTGTCGGCGGGAAACATCATCTCGACATCGACGAAGTGTTTCGCGTCGGTCTCAACGCGATAGATGCGAACGTCCATGCCCCGCGCCTCGGGGTGGGCCTTCTCTTCCACGAACTTCAAGGTCGCATTGGCGTTCTTGAACGCACGTTCGACCGTAGCCACCGCATTGTCGCACGGCACGCCCTCGTACCAGGCGACGGCGCGCGAACTGCCCAGTTGCAGGAACACGCCGGTGTCTTCGACTGGGTAGAACACGACCAGCGACTCCGCCGGCGCTTTAATGCGCGCCTTCTCCTCGTTAGTCAGCGGCAGCGCTTCGACCGGCATTTTTGCCGGCAGTTTGCCCTGCACGATCGGCAGATACCCTTCCGCCGCCAGCTTTGCGACGAAATCGGCGTGCGCCTGGCCGGGCTTGGCCACTTAGGCCGCCTCCGCAGCCAGACGCTGCGCTTTCGCCACCGCCTCTTCGATCGAGCCCACCATGTAGAACGCCGGCTCCGGCAGGTGGTCGTAATCGCCGTTCACCAAGCCTTTGAACCCGCGAACGGTATCCTTGAGATCGACCAGCTTGCCTTCGGCGCCGGTGAACGCCTGCGCGACGAAGAAGGGCTGCGACAGGAAGCGCTCGATCTTGCGCGCACGCGCAACCACGAGTTTGTCCTCTTCGCTGAGTTCGTCCATGCCCAGGATGGCAATGATGTCCTGCAGCGCCTTGTAGCGTTGCAGCGTCTCCTGCACCTGGCGCGCGACCATGTAATGCTCGTCGCCGACCACGTTCGGATCGAGGATGCGCGAGGTGGAGTCGAGCGGATCGACCGCGGGATAAATGCCCTTCGCGGCGATGTCGCGCGAGAGAACGGTGGTGGCGTCCAAGTGCGCAAACGAGGTGGCCGGCGCAGGGTCGGTCAAGTCGTCTGCCGGCACGTAGATGGCTTGCACCGAGGTGATGGAGCCCTTGGTGGTCGAGGTGATGCGCTCCTGCATCGCGCCCATTTCCGTCGCCAGCGTCGGCTGATAGCCGACCGCCGACGGAATACGGCCCAAGAGCGCCGACACTTCCGAGCCGGCTTGCGTGAAGCGGAACACGTTATCGACGAAAAAGAGGATGTCCTTGCCCTGTTCGCGGAAATGCTCTGCGATGGTGAGGCCCGACAGCGCCACGCGGGCACGCGCGCCGGGCGGCTCGTTCATCTGGCCGAACACCAGCGCGCAGCGCGAACCTTGGCCGCCGCCGGCCTTGTTCACGCCCGACTCGATCATTTCGTGATAGAGGTCGTTGCCTTCGCGCGTGCGCTCGCCGACGCCGGCGAACACCGAGTAGCCGCCATAGGCCTTGGCGATGTTGTTGATCAGCTCCTGGATCAGCACCGTCTTGCCGACGCCCGCGCCGCCGAACAGGCCGATCTTGCCGCCCTTCGCATATGGGCAGAGCAGGTCGACGACCTTGATGCCGGTGACGAGGATTTCAGGCGACGGCTTCTGGTCGACGAAAGCCGGCGCCGGCTGGTGGATGGCGCGCTTCTGCGTTGTGCGCACCGGGCCGGCTTCGTCGACCGGCTCGCCAATTACGTTGAGGATGCGCCCAAGCGTCTCTTCGCCGACCGGCATGGCGATCGGGGCGTCGGTGTCGATCACCTCTTGTCCGCGCACCAAGCCGTCCGTGGCGTCCATCGCAATCGTGCGCACGGTGCTTTCGCCAAGGTGCGTCGCCACTTCGAGCACCAGACGGTTGCCCTTGTTCGTCGTTTCGAGCGCGTTGTAGATCGCCGGCAGGTGGCCGTCGAACTCGACGTCGACAACGGCGCCGATCACCTGCGCCACGCGGCCCTTTGCTTTCTGTGCCATCTCTCTCTTCCTCATCCGTCCTTTTGCCGCCTTGGCGGACAAACTCTAATTCATCAGCCGCGCCGCGATCACGCCCGCCGCCACCGCCAGAAACGGCGCCGCGACCAGGGCGATGCGGCCCAACCGGCGCATCACGGCGCCATGTCCTCCACCGCAGCCGACACGCCCGCCTCGCTGCGCATGACCCGCAACGCTTGGCCTGCGCCTACCTCGATGCATTGCACCTCGCCGTCGGCGTTGATCTGAACCTGCTCGGCGCCCGCCACCATGCACGTCGCTCCGTTACACTCCGCGTTGGACGCCGGCCCGCCCGTCACCATCGACACGCCGTCAGCGATGTCCACGTACACGGTCGGCGCAACGCAATAGCCGCTCGCGTCGACCGCGTTCGCGTTCGTCGTGCGGGCGATCACAAAGCCCGCTCCGGCGGCCGCGACAGGCGTCAGGATCGCGGCGATCAGCACAGCCTTCTTCATCCGTCAGCCTCCTGCTACCGGAACGACCAGGGCATCGGCGCCGCTCACAGGGCTTCGGCTCCCGATATGATCTCGATCAGTTCCTTGGTGATATTGGCCTGGCGCTGGCGGTTGTAGCGCAGCGTCAGTTTGCGGATGAGATCGCCGGCGTTGCGCGTCGCGTTGTCCATCGCACTCATCTGCGCGCCATAGAAGCCGGCTTGGTTCTCCAGCAGCGCCTGCAGAATCTGTCCGTTCAGATATTGCGGCAGCAGCGCTTCGAGAATCTCTTCTTCGCTCGGCTCGTATTCATAAACCGCGCCCTTGAGGTCCGGCGGCGTCACACCCTCGGGCGCGCGCGCAGGGATTAGCTGCAGCGCCGTCGGCACCTGGCTGATCACCGACTTGAAGCGCGAAAAGAACAGCGTCGCCACATCGAACGAATTGGCGCGGAAGAGATCGAGCAGCACTTCGCTGATCATCGCCGCCGTATCGGTTGTGATGTTGCGATGCGCGGCGAGATCGACGTACTTGACGATCTTCTCCCCGTGCAGCCGCTTCAGCTGATCGCGGCCCTTCTTGCCGACGGCGAGAATCTTCACCGTCTT
>CAZIOD010000046.1:15784-20039 GCA_964540785.1 uncultured Terricaulis sp. | reverse complement strand
CACATCCTCGACCCCGAAGGCCGCAAGATCGAACTCTGGGAGCCCAAGCCGATGCAGGCCAAGAGCTGACCTCGCCTGTGCTTCGTCATTCCGGGGCAATGCAACGCATTGAACCCGGAACCCAGGGGGTGACGACGCGCGGTGCGATGGCCCCGGGCTTCCGGGTTCGCGCTACGCGCGCCCCGGAATGACGAGCAACGCCGCAACAAAGGACAACCCGAATGCTCCGCATCAGCCTCATCTACGGCGTCATCGCCGGCCTCATCGTCGCCATCCCGATGTTCACGCTGCTGGCGATGGACCGCGACCATACTTCCTGGTCGAGTTCGCAATTCTTCGGCTACGCGATGATGATGCTGGCGCTGTCCATGATCTTCATCGGCGTCAAAAGCTATCGCGACAAAATCAAAGGCGGCGTGATCACGTTCAGCCAGGCGTTTCTAGTGGGCCTTGGCATCAGCGTCATCGCCGCGCTCATCTATGTGATCGGCTGGGAGATCACACTCTATCTCACCGATTACAGCTTCGCTTCCGACTATGCCGCCTCCGCGCTGGCGGCGGCTGAAGCCAACGGCGCGCCGCCGGCCGAACTCGAGGCCATGCGCGCCCAATACGCGCAATTCCAGGAGCTCTACACCAACCCGCTCTTCCGCATGCCGATGACCTTCATTGAAATCTTTCCCGTCGGCCTCATCATCTCCCTCATCGCCGCCGCGCTCTTGCGCAATCCGCGCTTCTTCCCCGCCCGCGCCTGACGCTTCGCCTCCGGCGTGTACGGAACGCGCCGTGCATGAAACCCATGCGCGGCGCGCCTTTCGCGCGCTAGAACGAGCCGATCCGCATGAGCACCGACATTTACCATATCGACTGCATCGTCATCGGCGCGGGCGCCGTGGGGCTTGCTTGCGCGGCCGAACTCGCGCGCCGCGGACGCGACGTGCTGGTGCTGGAGGCGGCGAATGCGATCGGCACAGGCACCTCTTCGCGCAACAGCGAGGTGATCCACGCGGGCATGTATTACCCGACCGGCACGCTGAAGCACCGCATGTGCGTCGCCGGCCGGCGCAAGCTTTACGCCTATCTCGCCGAACGCGGCGTCGCACACCGCAAGTGCGGCAAGCTGATCGTCGCCGTCGACGCCGCTGAAGAGACGAAAATTGCCGCCCTCCACGCGCTGGCGACAGCGAACGGCGTTGAGAATTGTGCGCTGCTCGGCGCAGCCGAGGTGCACACGCTCGAACCCCATGTCCGCTGCGTCTCTGCGATGCTTTCGCTCGAAACCGGCATCGTCGACAGTCACGGCTACATGCTGGCGCTCTTGGGTGAAATCGAATCCCACGGCGGCGCGCTTGCGTTGAACGCGCCCATCATACGCGGCGAAGTTCTGGCGGGCGGCGGCTTCGACATTGAAGTGGGCGGAGACTCGCCCGCGCGCATGCGCTGCAACGTGTTGATCAATTCCGCCGGCCTTGGCGCCCAAGCCGTCGCCGCGAGCATCGCCGGCATTGCCGAAAGCGCGATCCCGCCGCTGGTGCTGGCCAAGGGCTCCTATTTCGGCTGCATGGTCAGGGCGGCGTTCTCGCACCTCATCTATCCTGCACCGGTCGACGGGGGCCTGGGCGTTCATCTCACACTCGATCTCGGCGGCCGCGCCAAGTTTGGCCCCGACGTGGAATGGCTCGATGAATTTGATCCAACGGAAGTCGATTACAGCGTCGATATTCGCCGCGCGGAGAGTTTCTACGCCGCAATCCGGCGCTATTGGCCCACTCTGCCCGACGGCGCGCTCACGCCCGATTATGCCGGATGCCGCCCCAAGCTATCGCGGCGCGGCGAGCCCGCCGCAGATTTCCGCATCGACGGCCCCGAGACGCACGGGCTCGAAGGCCTCGTGAACCTCTTCGGCATCGAAAGCCCCGGCCTTACTTCATCGCCCGCGATCGCCGAAGACGTCGCCAACCGCATCGTGCGCAGCTAGGTGAGGGCCATGAACATCAAGGACGCCATCCGGACGATCCCGGACCATCCCAAGCCTGGCATCATGTTCCGCGACATCACCACGCTCCTCGGCAACGCGCCCGCATTCCGCGCTGCGGTCGATCTGCTGGTGCAGCCTTATGCGGGCATCGCCATCGACAAGGTCGCGGGGATCGAGGCCCGCGGCTTCATTCTAGGCGGCGCTGTCGCGCACCAGCTTTCGGCGGGCTTCGTGCCGGTGCGGAAGAAGGGCAAGCTCCCCTGGCGCACCCTCTCCCAGGACTACGAACTCGAGTACGGGACCGACAGCATGGAGGTTCACGCCGACGCTGTCGCGGCCAGCGAGACCGTACTGATCGTCGATGACCTTATCGCCACCGGCGGCACAGCGCTCGCCGCAGTGAAGCTTATGGAGCGGCTGGGCGCGCGCGTGGCTGGCGCCAGTTTCGTTGTCGATCTGCCCGATCTCGGCGGCCTGCAGAAACTGCGCGCATCCGGCGTGCGTGCCGACGCGCTCTGCGTTTTCGAGGGCCGTTAACCGACCGCCAGCTCTTCGCGCTTCAAGCGCTCGTCCAGATGGGCGAACACGCGCTGACGCACCACGGCGTTGTCCATCGTGCGCGAGACGGTCTCAAGATGCGCGACGTCCGCTGCCGTGACGTAGGCGTCCGCCGCGGCCGGCGTCACCCGAAACACGTTCTCGAGCGCCGTCGCCGAGGCGACCTCGTACTCGTCGAACATCTGCTCCTTGAGCTTCTCGCCCGGACGGAGCCCCGTGATCTCGATATCGATCGCTTTGCCGGTGCGCTCGATCAGTCTGCGGCCCATATCCATAATGGATATCGGGGCGCCCATTTCCATGTAGTAGGACGCCGCGCTTGCCGCTTCATTGTCGTCCAGAGCAGTCACGCTGAGGATGAGGCCCACCGCTTCCTGCGGCGACATGAAGTAGCGCTCCATGTCGCGGTGGGTGACTTCGATCGGCCCGCCCGCTTCGATTTGCGCCTCAAACCGCGGCAGCACTGACCCTTGCGAGCCTAGAACATTGCCGAAGCGCACGGATTTGAGCCTCATGCGCGAAGCGCGCTCGATTTGAAACCCGGCGAGGTGCAGCTCGGCAAGCCGCTTGGTCGCGCCCATCACGCAACTCGGCGCCGCCGCCTTGTCGGAGGAGATCAACATGAAATGCTCGACGCCGGCGTTATTCGCCGCCGCGAGCGCGTTGCGCACCCCGACCAGATTCGTCAGCACGCATTCGACGGGATGCCGCTCACCCAGGTGCACGTGCTTGAGCGCTGCCGAATGGATCACCACGTCGGGCGCGATACGGCGCGTCCAGGCATCGAGCCGGCCAGCGTCGCGCACATCGCAGAGCGCTTCCGTGACCTGCAGCCCATGGGCCAATCGGCTCACCCGCTCGACGATCTCGATCAGTCCGTGATCGAACTGATCCAGCATTGCGAGGTGCGCACAGCCCATCCGGGCAAGTTCGGTGCAGAGCGCCGATCCGACGCTGCCTGCAGCGCCCGTCACCAGAACCCGTTTGCCGCGATAGAAGTGGCGCAATGCGGCCAGATCGAACCGCACTTCCGGCCTGCCCAGCGAATATTGAACCATCACCCGCAGTTCTCCCCCACCAGCGCCGCCGAGGTGCATAGCAGGCCTTTTTTTCGCCTTCCAGTTGCCAGTGTGTGTCTCAATTGCGGTGTTGCAACATGAGCACGTCTTAAGCACGCGCCGGGGAGACTTGGCCAAGTATTGGCGCAGGCCGGATCAAACAGTCGAACCTGAACACTGTAAGATAATGCCGTCGGCAATTAAGAATTCGCGCCGCGACATACGATTTAACTATTGTCGTATAGTTAACTTCGCAGGACGAGTGTTTAACCAAGATTGCTCCGCCGTACTCCGTAGTTTCGCGCCTGCTGGCTTCAAAGCCCCGAAATCTTGGCATGGCCGGCGTGTTCACTTGCGTACGGAGGTAACGGGAAATGCAACTGAAGCTTTTGAGCTCGGTCTGCGCCGTCGCTCTGGGTCTGGCGTTCGCGCCGGGGGCCTGGGCTGACGACGATCCGAGCGTCGACGACGGCAATGCCATCGCTATCGAGGGCAGCACGGCCACGGCCGATAACAGCAAGAATTACAGCGAAAGCTCGACCGATGTTGATGTTGACGTCGCCGACAGCGGCAACGGCAACTTCTCGGGCAATGGCGACCATAGTGACAGTTCCACGAACGTTGACGTCGCTGACAGCGGCAACGGCAACTTCTCGGGCAA
>CAZIOD010000046.1:6258-15684 GCA_964540785.1 uncultured Terricaulis sp. | reverse complement strand
ACAGTTCCACGAACGTTGACGTCGCTGACAGCGGCAACGGCAACTTCTCGGGCAATGGCGTCGACAATTCCACAAACGACAACTCGACCAACGTTGACGTAGCCGACAGCGGCAACGGCAACTTCTCGGGCAACGGCGTCGACAATTCGACGAACGACAACTCGACCGACCTCGACATCGATGTCGCGGATTCGGGCAACGACAACTCGACCAACACCGACAACACCAACAACTCGACGAACGTCGACGTGGCCGACTCGGGCAACGGCAACTTCTCCGGCAATGGCGACCATAGCGACAGTTCCACGAACGTTGACGTCGCTGACAGCGGCAACGGCAACTTCTCGGGCAATGGCGCCGACAACTCGACCAACACCGACAACTCGGACAACTCGACTAACCTGAACGTCGCAGACTCCGGCAACGACAACTCCACGACCGACAACTCGACCAACGTTGACGTGGACGTCGCCGACTCCGGCAACGACAACTCGACCAACACCGACAACACCGACAACTCGACGAACGTCGACGTGGCCGACTCGGGCAACGGCAACTTCTCGGGCAACGGCGACCATAGCGACAGTTCGACGAACGTTGACGTGGCCGACAGCGGCAACGGCAACTTCTCGAACAACGGCGACCACACCGATGCTTCCACGCGCGTTGACGTCGCCGACTCAGGCAATGGAAATTTCTCGGGCAACGGCGTCGACAATTCCGTCAACACCGACAACTCGGACAATTCCACTCACCTGAGCGTGGCCGACTCGGGCAACGACAACTCGGTGAACACCGACAATTCCGACAATTCGGCCAACCTCAACGTTGCCGATTCCGGAAACGACAACTCGGTCAACACCGACAATTCCGACAATTCGTTCGATCTCGCGGTTGACGACACCGGAAACACGACCACCACCAACATCACCGGCGACCGCAATTCGGTGATCAGCGGCGACCAGTCGAACGGCTACGAGTACGACCAAGACTATGACTACGGCGCCGACAACCAAGTCTTCGTTGCAGGAGACGATGCGTCGGGCTCGTTCAACACCGATAACTCCGACAGTTCGACCAATCTTGACTTGGCGGTCTCCGACTCCGGCAATGACAATTCGGTGAATACCGATAACTCGGACAATTCGACGACGGTGGCCGACAGCGGCAATGGCAATTTCTCGAACAACGGCAACACGTCTAACGACAACGACACCGATGCATCGACGACCATTGCTGACAGCGGCAACGGCAACTTCTCGGGGAACGGCGATCATACCGACGCCTCGACGAGCATCGCCGACAGCGGCAACGGCAACTTCTCGGGCAACGGCGACCATACCGATGCTTCGACGAGCGTAAGCGTGGCCGACTCGGGCAACGACAACTCCGTCAATACCGACAACTCGAACAACTCGACCAATCTCAGCATCGCCGACTCCGGCAATGACAACTCGGTCGACAATTCGAACAATTCGGTGAACATCGCGGACTCCGGCAACGACAATTCGGTCAACACCGACAACTCGAACTCCGGCAACGCGATCGCTTCGAACAACGACATTGGCTCGAACAATGTCGACAATTCGAACAACTCGACGAACCTGAACATCGCCGACTCCGGGAACGACAACTCGGTCAATACCGACAACTCGAACTCCGGCAACGCGATCGCGTCGAACAACGACATCGGCTCCTATAATCAGGATAACGATGTCGACAATTCGAACTCGGGCAACGCTATCGCGTCGAACAACGACATTGGCTCCTATAACCAGGACAACGATGTCGACAATTCGGTGAATACGGCCGCCTCGGGTTCGTACAACTCTGACAGCAGCGTCGACAGCTCTGTCACCACACTGGTGCTCACCTCTATGGAATTGGAAGCGAACGTCTCGCACGTCGCAGCCAACGCCCATGGCTTCAAGGAAGGCGAACTCGAAACCGGCGATGTCCGCATCGATAGCGGCGCGCTCGCCAACTTCGGGGGCATCAACACGTCCAGCATGAACACGGGTATTGGCTCGGCCAACCAGGCGGCGACCGCCGTCGGCGCCAACGCCAACATCACGTTCGGCAACGGACAATAAGCCGACGGGCCGGGCCGGCGGGATCTTCCCGCCGGTCCGGATCGGCTTTGCAGAAAAGGCGCTGGTCCAATGCAGACAGTGACCAAGTTTCTGAAGGGCGCGGCGTTCGCCGGCGGGCTGGCTTCGGCCGGCCTTGCCTCAGCGGAGGACCTGCCCGTCTCGGTCCCGGCCGATGCGGCCGAGGTGCTGAGCTTGGAAGATATGGACGCCCTTGCTGGGGGGACGGGCGTCGACATCGTGATGATCACCGATCAGACCCTGACCGCGCTCAACACCGGCAACACCGTTATTGGCGAGACCGTGGGATCGGGCCAGGTCAATCTCGGCGCGCGCGCCTTCTCAGGCTATAGCGGGCTCGGCAACTTCGTGATCAACACCGGACACAACAACAATCTGCAATCCAGCATGAGCGTCTCTGTCGTGCTGGCGCCGCCGGAGCCGCCGTGAGGACTTCGGCGTCACTGTTCCAACTCGCGCCGTTCCGCCTTGCGCGGAGCGGCGTTGTCCTTGCGTTGGGCCTGTGTTTCTGGGCGGCTTTGAGCGCACCGGGCGCAGCGCAAGTGCGTACGCACGGCGAGGCCGGCGGGCACTTTAGCATCGCCGTGATGAGTTGGCGCGACATTCCGTTCCGCACCGTCGTGCGCCAGCAATACGATTACAGCTGCGGTTCGGCCGCGGTCGCCACGCTGCTGCGCTATCATTACGGCCTCAGCGTCGGCGAAGCGGAGGTGTTTCAATCCATGTTCGAGCGCGGCGACCAGGACCGCATTCGCCGCGTCGGCTTTTCGATGCTGGACATGCGGACTTACCTGGAAAGCCGCGGCTACGGCGCGGACGGTTTGCGTCTTTCGCTCGATCGCCTGGCCACTCTGGACATTCCCGCCATCGCCCTCATCACGCACGACAATTATCGTCACTTCGTGGTGATCAAGGGCGTGAGCGCCGACCGTGTGCTGGTGGGCGATCCGACGTTCGGCCTGCAGACCTACAGCCGCGCCGAATTCGAAGAGATCTGGAACGGCGTTGTGCTGGCGATCCGCCGCCTCCCCGATGGCAGCGCACCGCCGCGCTACAACAGCGCCGATGAATGGCGTCCGTGGGCCGTGGCGCCGCTGGGCGATGCGCGCGGGCCTGTATCGCCGACCGACCTCATGCTGGGTATGGGCGAACTGTATCAGATCACGGCGGTAACAGCGCCATGATGCGCAGTGCCCGCCGCACCCTCTTCGTTGCAGGCTTTGCGCTCGCGGCGCTGTCTGCCCCCGCCTACGCGCGCGCCGACGGCTGGGACGAAGGCATAGAAGTCATGGACGAGGCGGAGATGAACGAGCTCCGCGGCGGCTTTAATGTCGGCGGCATCGAGATCGGGTTCGGCGCCGTCGTGACGAGTCGCCTCAACGGCGCGCCCGTCATGACGACCCAGCTCACATTGACCGACACCGGGACCATCGTTGAGCAGACCATGAACACGGTGGGGCAGCATTTGAGTGCATTGACGCCCGAGCAGCTCGCAGCCCTGGGGCTGGCGGCGTTCGCCGGCCTCGACGGGCTTGTCATCAATAGCGAGAGCGGCATCACCGCGTTCGTGCACAACGTCACGAACGGCACGCTGCAAAACATTCTGGTCAACACCGCCACCGGCCAAGAGATCGAGCAGGATATCGACATCACGCTCACGCTGCCCGGCTTTGAGTACATCCAACAGCAGCTGGCGCTTGAGCGTTTCGGGATGCAGGTCAGCGACGATCTGCATTCAATCGCGATTGGCCCGCCGCACTGAATCGGTCCGGCGTCCCCAGGCTTGACCTTATCGGGGATAGGAGTGAATCAGATATTCACGACGTTCGGCGTCACTCCGGTGAGACAAGCACATTCCGGCCCGCCCGCCCGCCTTCTGTGAGGTGAGAGTAACGCTGCATGAAGTCGCCTCCCCCTTCCGCTGCGCAAGACCTGGGCGGACTCAAAATAATCGTCGACGCCTTCAACGCCGATCTCAAACAAGGCTCCGGCGTCGCCACCTATACCCGCACGCTGATCTCCGCGCTGCAGGCGCTGGGTGGGGAAACGGCGATGCTTTACACGCGCAGGGCGCCGCCATCCGCCCGCGATCCCCTGGTCGCCGAAGTCAGCTTCCATTCGGCCGAAGAACCTCCGCGAGAAGGACGGCTCGCACAGCTGGCGCAAAAGGCGTCGCTGGCCGCAGCGGCGCTCTATCCCTTCGCGCGGATGGCGCACGAGGTGCCGCGGCGAGACGTCGTGCTGACGGGCGGCGAAGGCCTCGCCGGTCGGGCCTATAATGCGCCACACCTCGCCGACATCGCCGAAATGCGTGACAAACTTACCGGACACTTCGCCAAGGTGCAGCTTGCCGACAAATTCGACGTCGCCCACCTCACTTATCCCTGGCCGGTCCATGTGTCGGCGCCAAGGCGCGTCGTAACAATCCACGATCTTATTCCGCTGCGGCTGCCCTACGCGACCCTTGACAACAAGCGCGACTACGTCCGCCGCCTGCGCACCACATGCGCCACGGCAGATTTGCTGATCACCGTATCGGAATCATCCAAGCGCGACATGATCGAGATCCTGGGCGCACCGGCCGACAAAATCGCCGTGACCTACCAATCCGCGGACTTGCAGCCGTTAGAAGACGAGGAGCGCGCCCGCCATGGTGCGGTGCTGGCGCGCTACGGCCTCGAGGCCGGCAATTACGCGCTGTTCGTCGGCGCCATCGAACCGAAGAAGAATCTGAAGCGCCTTCTGCGCGCCTATCTTGAAACCGACCTGGACGAACCGCTGGCGGTTGTCGGACGGCGCGCCTGGCTCTGGCGCGGCGAGGTGGAAGAGGCGCGATCCTGGAAAGCGCGCAACGGGGCAAGCCCGATCCTCTTCCTCGACTACGCGCCGCGCGACGATCTGCGCTATCTTTATTCCGGCGCGCGCGCGCTTCTCTTTCCCTCGCTTTACGAGGGATTTGGCCTTCCGTGTCTGGAGGCCATGCGTCTCGGCGTACCGGTTCTCACCTCGACCACGTCTTCCTTGCCGGAGGTGTGCGGCGAGGCGGCGCTCTACGTAAACCCGTTCGATGGCCGCGACCTCCAGGCCAAAATCAAAGCGCTCATGTCCGATGCGGCATTGCGCCACGAACTTTCCGCTGCGGGCCTGATCCAGGCGCAGAAGTTCACGGCGGAACGCTATCGTGAACGGCTGCTTGAGGCGTATCGCCGTCTGCGTTGAGCTCAGCTCAGACCGGGCGCCGGCCTCCCCTTGTTTGCCCTCGGCGCAAAGTCCAGAATAAGAGATGATCAAATTTGGGCGCGGCCGCTCCAGCGCACCGGGAGAACGGCAAGTGGAAGTGATGTGGCCGCGTTCCGGCGACGATCGCCCGGTGATCTATCTTGGCGATCACACGGCGCTGACGCGCCTTCGCTCAGGTCACAAGATTTACGTCGATACCCGCGATGTCGGCATCGCCTCCCACCTGATGCTCGACGGCATTTGGGAGACATGGGTCGAAAATGCGCTCATGCCCGAGATCAAACCGGGCATGACCTTCTACGACATCGGCGCCAATTTCGGTTATTATACTCTGCTCGGCGCGCGCGCTGTCGGCCCGAACGGTCGCGTGTTGGCGTTTGAATGCCATCCCCGCCTGAACAAGCTTCTGCGCCAGTCGGTGATGGTCAATGGCCTTGCCGACATGACGACCGTGATCGCCAGCGCCGTGTCAGATCGCGCCGGCACGGTGAAACTCACCACCGACCTCGAGTTCAGCGGCGGCGGCACCACTTTGCCGGCCAGCCCCACCAGCCAATGGACGCGCGAGCAGATCGACGTCCCCTGCGCGCCGCTCGATGAGCTGACGCCGCCGGAGAGCCCAGCCAATGTCATAAAGATCGACGTTGAAGGCGCCGAGCCGCTCGTCATCGCCGGCGCCGACCGTGTGCTCAGCAACCGCGCCCTCGGCACGATCGTGTTCGAATTCTACGCCCCGACCATTTCCTTGAGCCAACCGCCGGCGGCGTTTCTCGAACGAGTCGCCGCTTACGGCTTTTCGCTGCAGGCGATCACGCCCGGGGGCGTGCAGACCGCCAAGACGCCCGCGGCGCTCTTGGAGAGCATCGGCAAGCAGATGACCTACGTCATTGGACGGCGCTGAGCGCGGCCTAGAGCAGATAATCGCTCAAGGTCCAGCGATAGGTGGCGGCGATCTCTTCGATGCCGCGGCTATTCTGAAACTCGGACGTGCCGATGTCCGTATCCTGCAGCCGTTGGATCGCGACGTTCGGGAAGATGACAAAACTCCGCTCCGCGAAAGCGCGCGTCGCCGCGCTCAGCGCGCCGACATCGTACGGCATATCCATGCGCCGCACGTGATCGAGCAAATAGGGAAGAATCTCGAACTTCATGCCCACGGCGTGCGAGCCGATGGCCGAGCCGTTGGTTCGATAAAGGTGTTCGGACCGCCACGTCGCCCAGGGCACATTCCAATTGTACTGCAGCGTGCCCAGTTTGAGCATCAGCCAATCGTCGGGCAACTCTGAATAAGCTTGCGCGAACAGCTCCGGCGTTTGCCGGTGCAGCACGAAATCATCGTCCAGCACCAGAAGGCTTTCCACCTGATCGGCGAGCGCCTGCTCCAGCATCGCTTCGTACGAGCGCAGGTAGGCCCACGCCCCGCGCGAGGCGATCGCCTTCTTGCCGCTGCGCTGCTCCAAATGCGCAAGACGCGCCGCTTCGCTCGCGGCGCGCAGATAGAAGTCCTCGCTATAGGAAATCGGCGGCAGCTCGTCCGACACCTGGGTTAGCGCCGATGCGGCGTAAACCTCGTATTCAGCTGCAATGGCGGGGTCGGCGCCGTCGACGGCCGAGAAGCGATCGGCCTCGATGCCGAAATGCCGGAGCTGTTCCTGCGCCTGCTCCCAGCGGTCCGGGCGGCGATCCAGGTTGAGCACCAGCACGCGCTCGAACACATCGTTCAGGCGCTTGCCCGGCGCGATCGCCGTCCGCGTCGGCGCGCGCGCGGTAGGTCTGCGCAACGGCGGACGCTGCGTCAGCAATTCAACGACCTCTTGGCGCTCAATCGCGGCATCGCCTTCCACACGCAATTGCCGCACCCAGTTCGGATGCGATGTCCAGGACGCCGGCGCCGGACGCGCATCTGCCCACCGCCAGATCACACAACGCGCCCCGATCGCGCGTCTATCGCTGAGGACGCCGTCCCGCGAGGGGGCGAGCATCTCAATCTGCCGCGCAACGGAATGATCGCCATGATCGTGCAACAGGCCTGCTTCCCAACCGGACGCCTCGAAGCGCAGATCGTCGAAAGCGAACAGAGCGCCATCGAGTTTGAGACGGGCGAGCAGCTGCGCGGCTTCCCCCGCTTGGCCCGCCGCTGTCGGCGCAACGATCAGATGCGTCTCGTGCTCGATCTTCAGCGCGTCGACGGTCGCCCTCATGGCCTCATCTTCGGCGAACGCCAGAACGACCACCCAATCGGTATCCAACGTGCGCGTCGCCGCCCAAGACTGGACCGCCGCTTGCAGGTTGTCCGGCGATGTCGCGAACAGACACACGCCCAGCTTCGGCCGCTCACTCGGCTGCAGCGTCACCGGCCAGGCAAAGCGCAGCACTGCGTCCTGTACGAGCGAACTGTCCATGCGCGAGCGCGAGCGCTTGCGCGAATGATCGTAGATGGTCTCGCCCGGCGCCGCGTGGCGGTTCTCGCGCACCCACCCTTGCGGCCGCGCCGGCGTGAACAGCGGCAACCCCTCCCGCTGCGCATAAAGCGCCAGCCAAATGTCGGCCGAATTACAATACATGAAATCCGGCCAGCGCATTTTCACTGCGCTGGAATGCATGCACAGCGCGTTGGTCGCGGCGATGTGGACGGCCCGGTCCTCATCCAGCCGCCGCGCGAAATGGAAGGTCGCGGCGCGGCACGTGTCATCGTAATATTGCGCGATGGGCTGACGCAGCAGCACGCCGTGCGTCGCGTATATGGCGCGGTTGTCGTGCGCAGCGACCTTCGCGCACATCGTCTCGGCAAAATCGGGCGGGAAAATGAGATCGTCGTCGGTGATAAGCCGATAGCCCTCGCTCTCGTCCTTATCTAGCCAGAACATCTTGCCGGCGTCGCCGCGGTCGTCCCAGTCCTGCGAGCGCCGCACTTCGATGCGCGGATGCGAGAGAACATCCGGGACGTCCGGATAATTATTGAGAAAGACGCGCACGTGATCGCATTGCGCCAACAGGCTGGCGATACAGTCTTTCAGCATGGTCCGGCGCGAGGGAATCGTCGCCATCGAGGCAATCACCGGCTGGCCGATCTTGGCGCGCACCGCACGCTGATGCGCGTCCGCGTCCAAGCGGTAAAGACTGACCTTGCCGATGGAAAATCTCACCGGCGCCCTGGCCTGCCGCGCGAGCACGTAAATCTTCACCCGCTCCACGCGTTCCTGCGCGAAGACGCGCACCATGTTGGCGCCCCGAACCAGCGGCATGTCAGGGCCGAGAGTTTCGTCCGCCTCGCTCCGCAGGCGCACAATGAGATCGACGTCGCCGCAATCGGCGACATCGATCGCAACACCAAGCAGGCCGCCGCCGGCGCACGCAAACTGGCGCGTCACGAAACCGGAGAATGGCGCGGCCGTATCCGTTTCGACAGCGCCGCCGGACGCGAGCCTCGCGCCCCCCTGGCTCCAGCCGCGCCCGTCCCAGCCGAACGTCATATCCTCAACCGCCAAGACCTCGTCTTGCGCAACGGGCGACGCCGCGCCGTCATCGCGCTCGCGGGCGATAGCTTTGAGTGAAATAATCTCATCGGCAGGCCGTGCGCGGACTGGCGTCACATCGGCTGCCACATTGGTGGGCGCGTGGGGCAAAGGCGCCGCCCGTAACTGCGTTTCGCGATCCGGCTTGAAGCGGGGCAGCTGCGACCCCCCCGCATCGAAGAAGGCGCGGCGCGGGCGGGCGAGGTCGGGCCCCTGGCCGCTGCGCGCCAGCTGCAGCACGAGATCGGCATTCTGCGCGCCGAGCAGCGCGGCGAAGGCGTCCGTTTGCGCGCGCAGCGCCTCGTGCAGCGCCGCCTTCAGATCCTGCGCCACCGCCGCGCGCAGGTCGCGTGCGATCTCGCCGCGCAGCGTCTCCAGTTGCGGCTGCAGCCACGCGCCCAGCGCAAGGCTTGCATCCACCGCCGCCGCCGCCGTGCGCTCGGCCTGCTCGATGCCGGCGCGCGCAGCCTCCTGGCCGGCCAGCAGAACGCTTGTCTCGCCGCGCAACGCCGCCTGGGCCTCGCCGATCCCAGCCAGTCCGCGCTGCAGCTCGCGTTCCA
>CAZIOD010000046.1:0-6158 GCA_964540785.1 uncultured Terricaulis sp. | reverse complement strand
GTCCGGCCAGCCGCTCAGCCGAGGTTCGCGCCAGCGCATCCAGCTGCTGCGAGGTCGCGATCTGCGCTGTCTCCAGCTCGCGTTCCAGTCCGGCCAGCCGCTCAGCCGAGGTTCGCGCCAGCGCATCCAGCTGCTGCGAGGTTGCGATCTGCGCCGTCGACAGCTCCTGGGCCTGGCGCGTCAGTATGCCTTCAAGCCCGGCCAACCTCTCGCGCCATTGCTCTGCACGAGTTTCCGCCTGCTGGGCCGCTGCGCTCTGGGCGCGTTCCTGCTCGCGCGCGCGTTCGACCACCTCGCCAGCCAGCGCCTCCAGCCGAATGCGAAGCTGGGCCGCCTCCGCCTGCACCTGTTCGCTTTGCGCCGCCGACAGCGCTTCGATGTAGGCGCGTTTGGCCGCCGCCTCGGTCTGGAACTGGGCGATCAGCGCCTGCGCCAACTCTTCGATGCGCGCACGCGCCTGCTCACCCCGCGCGGCGTCCTGCATCTGCAGGCGCGAAAGCAGATCCGCAAACTCTGCGCGCAGCAGTGGCTGAGTGATGCGGTGCGCGTCCTTGCTGTCGGCGTCGGCCCGAAACTCGGTAAGGCCGCGACGCAATTCGCTCACATCTCCGCTGAGCTCACGCAGCGTATCGGCGACGCTCGCAGCGATGTCTTTCAGCGCATGTGCCTGGGCGCCGCCCTCACCCTCTATGCGGCCGAGATTGGCTGAGAGATCCGCCTGCTTCTTCTCCAGTGCAATAAGCTGCGAGGACAGGCGGCCCAGTTGCTGATCGGACTTGCTGCGCACCGCGGCGAGGTCGATCGCATTCAGGCCCATCTCGCGCGAAAGGCGCGTGATCAGCGTCTTGCGCACCGTCCCCCGCACCGGCTCGAAGACGTGCGTGGGGGTATAATTGTGCGTCTCCAGGTGGGCATATCCGAGCCCTTCCAGGAATTCGGCGATCGCCGAGAATGTCGTGCGATCCGCCGCTTCGATCGCCACGATCGGCATATGCGCGCGCAGCGTCTGTTCGGCGCCCTTCAGCACCGCGACGTCCATGCCCTCGACGTCAATCTTGATCAGTACCGGCGCGGCGGGCAGCTCGATCGCGTCCAGCGGCCGGATCGCGATCGCGCCTTCGCCGATTTTCACACTCGCCGCGCCGAGATTGTTTTCGCCGCCGGCATTCTCGATTGCGCCGACGCTGTCGGCCTCGCCAAGCGCCACTTCCTCTACGCGCACCAGCTCTTCCAGGCCGTTGACGGCGATATTCGCGTGCAGCAGCGCGGCCGCCGCCGGATTTGGTTCAAAGGCGACGACGCGCGCGCCGCACACGCCCGCGAAGAAGAGCGAGTGATTGCCGATATTGGCGCCCACGTCGAGAGCCAGATCGCCCGGCTTGAGGAAAGCGGAAAGCGCTTCGAGAAACTCGCGCTCGTAGAACGTCCGTGAGTTGCGGATGATCGAGAAAATGTGGTCCTTCGGGTTCTCGTGATAGAACGTGAAGCGCCGCTCGCCGTGCTGGAAGCTGGCTTCAGCCATGCTCGGGGTCGGTTCGGCCGTCATGGCGTGGGCCCCGTCACATGCATAGAAAGCGTCTCGCAACGGCGCTTGCGGGCGCTGGCCCGCAAGGCGGCGTCGAAGCGGTCGTCCTCATCCGCCCAGCCGATCGGCTCTATCAAGCCGAGCTCGATCAGGTCCTGTGGCCCCGTGAAACGCCGGCTCAGCGCGGGATCGAACAAGCTGAATTCGGGCGCGCCCGAGAGCGCTTTCAGGTAAGCTTTATATTCGCGGCTCGCCGACCAATAGGTTTCCTCTTCGACCGCGCGCGCGACGCGCAAGGCAAAGTCGCCGTGAAATTTGAAATGCATCAGCGCCAGCACGCAGCGCGTGCGGAAATTCGGCGCGCACGGCCAGATGTGATGGGGATTGGCGAAGAACTCGCCCTCGTTCAGGCGGAACAGCGGATGCTTGGTCAGCTGCGGCTTGAATTCGGGATCCACGCCTCCGAATGCGCGCAGCCGCGGACCACCGAGGCGTGAGATGAGATGAGCCGTGCGGCTTTCGACATAGCCGCTTGCATCGAAATAGGGATAAGCTTCCGCCAGTCGCATGTCGTCGCCGCAGGCGCTCGCCAGTAGCGGCAACTCAGAATACATATCCAGCAAGAAGCCGCGCGCGCGCGTCTGGCCGCGCCGCTCGAGCTCGGCGGCGAGCTCGGGAAAGCCGCGCGTCCCGAAGCTGTCGAACACGACATGCTCGTCGGCGTCGACGCAGAGATACCAGCGGTCGAGACCGTAAAAATCGATGACTCGATTGATCCAGCCCTGCTTGCGCCGCCACTCGAAGCGCTCGGCGACCGCGAACACGTCGACGTCCGGCTGCTTGCAGATGTAATCGAGCGTGCCGTCGCCCGAACCATTGTCAATGAATACAAAGCGTTCGACCCCACCGGCGCGGTAATGGCGCAGGAAATCCGGCAGCGCTTCGCGCTCGTCGCGCACGACAGCGATCAGCACCGGCGACAACGGGTCCGGAAGCGGCAGCGCAGAGCGTCTGATCAGCTCCGGCTCAGCTGCTTCATAAGCAGCGCGGACGGCGCGATCATCCTCGGAGAACGTGGCGGCGGAAGCAGGCATTTACTCGCGTTACAGGCGTACGGGTCCCCCGGTGAAAGAGGGTTTGCTAAAGCACAGCCGGCGCAAAAGTCCACCGAACACGCCAGTTCAGCGCCCCAAGGGTCTGCGGAAGCGCATATGGATCGCCACACTTCCGCCATGTCCTATAAAGTGCTACGGGGCAGCTGGGGAGTGGATCATGGCCGACATCACCGCGAAGTTGAAAGCCTGGATGACCCGCAGCGCCGCCCGGCCCCACCTGGCTGCCGGCGACAACGCGCGTGATCAGCGCCGCTGGACCGAAGCGGCGGAGGCCTACCGTCAATATCTGGCGCTGCGGCCGCAGGACGCGGGGATCTGGGTCCAACTCGGCCATGCCCTGAAAGAAAGCGGCTTTCTCGATGACGCCGAGGCCGCGTACCGCAAGGCCATCGCTCTCGACGGCGCCGTCGCCGACAGCTACCTGCAACTTGGGCATGCGTTGAAACTCAAGGGCCGCCGCCAGGACGCGGGCGTCGCCTATGCGCGCGCGCTGTCACTCGACGCGAACAACATTTATGCGCGCGAAGAATTGGTGGCGCTCGGGCTCGATCCCGCGCAGGCCCAAGCACAAACAGCGGCCCCGGCGAGCGCAGCGCCGGCCGACAAGGTCGGCGCACTGGAATCGCAGATGCGACTGATGGGCAGTCAATTGCGCGCGGTGCGCGTGCTGGGCGGAGAAGTGCTGAAGACACGCCGCGAAGCCGAGCGCCTGGCTGCGCGTGTCGCCACGCTGGAAAGCGAGAACGCCGCCCTGCGCGCCGAACTCGACGCGCGCCTCACCGCGGTGGAAGCGCGCTTGGCCCGCGGCGAACGCGGCGGCGAGAGCGTGCTGGCGCCCTTCCCTAAGCTGGTGGAATACGTCACCGCCGCGCGCGCCGCACAACAAGGTTAGATTGGCGCACCCATCTCAATGCGCCAAGCGCACACCCAGCCGGAGGACGGTCTCCGGCTCGGCCCGGGCGTGATGGCCCGGTTCGAGCACGTAGATGGCCTCGCCGAAAGCTGAGACGCTTTGTCCGGCGAAATAGCGATAGCCCAGCCCAAAACGGGTCTCGCGCCCGCTTGGCGCGGGCGTGAAGCTGCGCTCCTCGTAGCGAAGGCTCTGGCGTCCCATCTTGGTCGCGGTGGGCGCCATAAAGCTCATCTGTCCGTCCTCGACGCGCAGCGGCTGGGACACGGTAAAGCCGAGCGCCCCCTCCCCGCCGCCAAGCGCGCCAATCCAGCGCGGCGTGTAAGCCTGCTGCAGCGAAAATGAATAGGAGCTGGTGCGGATCGCCTCGTCCACGCGTAACCACCCGGTTCCGACCATATCCGACACCCCGCTTTCGACTTGCACATCGAAGCCGAACCCGCCCTCGTCACGGTAGCGCCAGGCAAAGCCTGCAAAGCGCGTCTCGCCGGAGGGCGTGGCGCCAAGCGCATCGCTCCACGAGAGGCCAAGAAGCCCGCCGTCGTCCTCTGACTGCCCCGCGGTGACCTCAAGCGTATGGCGGCCAAGATTGAAGGCGGCGCGGCTGGCCGCGGCGCGCCGTTCGGGCGGGGATTGCACGAGATCGTGTAGCGACAAGACCGGTCGCTCGGCGGCAGCCCCGCTCTCGGAGATGAACGCGATGCTGAAGACGTCGTTGAACCTGTGCGTCAATTGCAGCGACAGATCCGAGTTCACGAAATCAAGGTGGCCCACCGCATCGCCGTGGCGCGCGATGTTGTCAGTCTGCGCGCCATGGGTCGCAAACGACAAGCTCATGCCTTTGCCGAGATGGGCGTCGATGCGAGTGGGGTTGGGCTGAAGATCGCTGCGCGAGACGGGAAGGCGATAGGACAGGGGCGCGATATCCTCGGCCAGCGCCATTTGCATCTGCAGCCCATTGGCCGCGCGCGCGGCGCGCCAAAGCAGCGGCGCCTGCGCGGCCGGCGAAGGCCCCGCAAGCGGCGCAACCCAATTGTCGGACAAATCCACGGGATAAGTGCGCCGATAATGATCGAACCCGGCGACCGACCAGAGCGCTCCGTGCCGGCTCAAACCATCGCCGAACGGCGCACCCGACACCCCGATCGGGGTATGCACCTCAATCGCTCTTTGCCCTGCAACCAGCGGAACCGCGAGCGGGCCCACGGGCTGAAACGCCCGGCCGATATTGAGCCGGCCGCGGCCATTGACGCTATCGGTGCCCGGCGCGCCGGTGTCGTCGGCGGTCACGAACAAGAGCTCGACAACCTCCGTCGGGGTCATGCCAGGAAAGGCGTCCATGACCAGCGCTACTGCGGCGGTGACGTGCGGCGATGCGTAGGAAGTGCCCTGAATGCGGCAAAGATCGCCATTGGCGCCAAACCCACACACTTGAAAACCGGGCACGGGCCCCGGCGGGCCGAAATCGGGCACGATGATCTGCCAGCCGGGTGCTGTCAGATACCATTCCGCGGCGCTGCCCGGCGGGTTCGAAACGCCGTTGACTGTGCCGTTGGGATTAAGCCCGCCCGCGATCATGATAAGGCCGTTGGAGACGGCAGGGTCGGTGGCCAGAAAGCCCGGATAATTGGGTTGGGTGGCGCCCTCATTGCCGTCATTGCCGGCTGAAACCACGATGATGATGCCCGCCTCGGTCGCGCGCCGAATGGCCTCGCGAAAAATAGCGGCGGTGGGCGTGGAGCTGCCGAGCGAGAGGTTGATCACGTCAGCGCCGTGCTCGCGCGCATAGTCGATGGCGTTGGCGAGATCGACGGCGCTGAAGGCGCCCGCAGCATTGTCTGCGCGGATGGCGAGGATGGTGGCGTCGAAGGCGACGCCGACCGTTTGTGCATCGTTAAAATTGCCGGCGATCAGCGCCGAAAGTTCGCTGCCGTGCGATTGATCGGTCACCAGGGCGTCGCGGCCCTGCACGATGTCGATTGAATCCGGCGAGATGCGGCCGCGCAACTCAGGATGGTTGGGGTGGATGCCGTCATCGACCACCCCGACAAGCACGCCCGCGCCCGTCGCCCCATTCTGCCAGGCGACCTGGGCGTTGGAGCCGCGGACGCCCCAATTGGCGTTGAATTCCGCGCCATTGATGTCGGGAAAATCACCATCGACGTGCGGCGGCGCCAGGGGCGGGAAGCTGGTTCCCGGCGGCGGCGGAGGCGGCGGCGGCGGCACCACGACCGGGCCGCCCCCTCCCCCTCCGCCGCCGCCAGCGCAGGCGCCAAGCAGGAGGGCGACCAGCGCGCTCAAAGCAACGCGCGAGGTGTTTAGTGAAACAGGCACGGACCCTCTCCCCGGTCGAAGCAGGCCCGGAGCCTAGCACGGACTTTTCCCTGGCCTGAAGCCGGCAGGCGCCTGACGGACAGGGCGTTAGAAATCACGCACGGGGGGACGGGACACTATGTGGCGGGACGCGTAAGGTGTCACCATGCCGCGTACGCCGCACCAGCGCGCCGAAGCCGAGCTGACCGCGTACGGGCTGACGTTTCCGGAAACGTTTGCGGGCCCGGGCTGGACGACCACGCGCGCGCTCTATGTGCGCAAGAAGATGTTTGCC
>CAZIOD010000045.1:0-20581 GCA_964540785.1 uncultured Terricaulis sp. | reverse complement strand
CAGCGCGCCGCCATCGCGGTCTCCTGCCCGTGCGCGTTGCGCGCCGCTGCGCCCTTGGGCGGCGCACGCCAATCGGCGCCGCGTACGAGACCGATCTCGCCGCTATTCCAGTCCTGCTTGAGGCGCGCCGCTGCGGCGAGTTCAACACTGTCGAACCACGGGCGGCCGTTCGCGTCGCGCAGCGACGCCAAACGACGCAGCCCGCCATCAGGATCGTGGCCGCGCACGAGTCGCAAGGCGCCCTCATCGTCGAGCACGTGCCGATCGATGACAGGCCGATGCTGTGCAGTGAAGGCTTCGCCCGGCGCTGAAAACTCGCGCGCGGCGCGGGCGCGGCCGGCCGAACTTAGCACGTAGCCGCCGTCGTCCGTAACGACGATGGCGCCGGATGAGACCAACTCGCGCACGTCGTTTGCACTCAAGCGGGCAACCGGCCTGCGCCGGCGATCCCCCTTGGGAAATACGCCGAACTCGCCGCGGCGATGCGGCGCGAGCACGCTCTGCGGCGCGGCAAGGCGCTCGAGCGCACGCGCGAATGAACGCGCGCTCATGAGCGGCCCCGCGCGACGCGCCAGTCCAGAGGCGGCGCGCACTGCAGCATCGCTTCGAGCGCGCTTATCCAGAGATCGAACTGGTTATCGTCGCGGCGATCCTCGATCGCGTGACACGCATGAGCAATCGTCGACCGGTCGCGCCCGAACGCGGCCGCGACGCGCGCAAGGCTCATCTCAAAGCCAACGTGACACAGATAAGCCGCCACCTGGCGCGCAAACGCCGCGTCGACCGGGCCGCGTTCAACGTCGAGAATCTCTTCCACCGGCACGCCCAGCGCATAGCTCGCGACATCGGCCGCCAGGCGGGCCGCGGCCCGATCCACCGGGCGCTCTTTCACTCCATCCATCACACACCTCCAACGGTCCGGCCCCACGCCAGGCGCGTTCAGAGGATAAGGCCGTCCTCAAGGTGTTGGATAGATTTTTTCCTAGTTCTAGGATTATTGTCCGCTACTCGGCGCGGCGGCTTTGGCCCAGCCCCATGCGCTTAGCGAGGTTCGAGCGCTCCTTGGCGTAGTTGGGCGCCACCATGGGGTAGTCGTGGGGGAGGTTCCACTTGGCCCGGTAATCTTCCGGGGTCATGCCGTAGCGGGTGCGCAGGTGCCGCTTCAACGATTTGAATTTCTTACCATCTTCGAGGCAGATGAGATAATCCGGCGTCACCGACTTCTTGATCGCGACGGCGGGCTCCTGGCTGTGCTCTATCGCCGCCGGGGCGGCGCCTGAGATGTCCGTCAATGCCGCGTGCACCGTGCGGATGAGCGCAGGTATGTCCTGCGCGGCGACTGAATTGGCAGACACGTAAGCCGAGACGATCTCAGCGGCCATTTCCACCAAGTCTTGCTTAGCTTGCATTTGAGCTTGCTCTCGAAGGGAGTTCGAAGTCGCGCCGGTATAGAGCTAGTGCAGATTAGCGCAAGACGAGCGCACGCTCAAATAATATTGAGCCTTTACGACGTTATTCCTTGATTTGGCAAATAATGCTTAGCGTAGACTTGGCTGTCACATGCGCTGCCAAAGCAATGCGAGGGCGATTGCCGCCGCGATCGCGGTGAAGTGCGCCGCACTCCAGGCGGCGGGGCGATACGGGCGGTCACACAAACGGATGAGCCGGGCAAGCCCGGCGCCGGTCGCTTTCGAGATCCGCTCCCAGTGCGTCTGCCAAGCGCCGTACACCCGCAACAGGACGATGCCCACCCAGCGTCCGGCGCCGGCGGCAGGGCCGCGATAGATGGCGTCGACGTCGAGAAGGCGCAGCGAACGCTCAGGCGCGGTCAGCCTTAGCGCGCGCAAGACGAGATAAACCGCCCCAGCCGCGCCCAGCAGCTCGATGTGCGGCGCGACCCGTTCGATCTCGTAGGGCCGGAACGTAAGTTCGGCCGGCATCAGGCCGTAGAGCCAAGCCGGCGCGACGCCAATCGAAAGGCAAAAGAACGAGGCGAGCGCGATCGCCAACAGCATCGGAAACGGCGCTTCGTTGCGGGCCGCCGGTCCGGGCGGGGCGCGATAGGCCTGCAAGGCAGGCCGCAACACCAGCGCAATCAGTAACGCCGCCGAGAGCCCGGTCGTGATCACCCATGGCGCCTCGTTGACCCACTGTCGCGACGCCTCCAGCGCAATCGCCGTCGTGACGTAAGTGGCGAGCCCCGGCGCGCCGGCGGCGGCCAGCCCCGCCAGCGCCAGCAGCGCTGTGCTGATCGGCATCGCGCGCGCCAAGCCTTCCAGTTGCGAGGCGCGCACGTGGCCCTGACGGCCAAGCACCGCGCCAAGCGCCAGCAGCAAGGCGAGAAACGCGAACATCAGCGTGAACGCATGCCCTTCCGCCGCGGCGAGCGCGAACGGCGAGCCAATGCCGATCAGCATGAGGCACACGCCAGTCTGCGCGGTCAGGCCGCTCGCGGCGGCCCGGCGCAGATCGTCCTCGGCGAGCGCGAACGCTGCGCCGATCGCCGCCATGCTCATGCCGATCGGCGCCAGAATTGGCTCGGCCGGAAACAGGCGCGCGAGAGCATAGACGCCGAGCATGACGGGAAACACGCCGAGCGCCGCCCCGCCTACCGGCGAGGCATGCGCGACAGCGTCCTTGATCCAGACGTGCGCGAGCGGAGCGCCGACGCGAAACAGCAAAGCCGCAAAGATGAACGCGCCGCCAATGCTGTCGGCGTCAAGACGCGCAAAGATCGAACTCGCCGCGCCGGCCGAGAGTTGAAACGCAACTCCCACGAGGAAGAGCAGTCCCTCCAGCCCAAACCAAATCAGCATGCGCGCGCCGCTGCGCGAGGAGCCCGGCAAAGGCGATGCGAACACGATCCAGGCCGCAGCAATGCCCGACAGCGACGCCGCCGCCACGAAGCTCACCAAGTCGCCGACGAACAGCGCCGAAACGGCCCCGCCGGCGAGCAGGAGGATGGCGGCGTCTTCGGCGCGATTGCGGCGCGCGCCGCTGGCCGCGCCGACGACGATCAGCGCCAACAGCATGGCGATGCCGAAAATGCGGTTGAGCGCGTCGAGATTGAGCAAGACGACGGGCAAGCCCATCTGCTGGGCCGCGACTGCGGCGCCGAATTCGCGATCGAACACCAGCCAAAGCGCCGCCAGCGCCGCGCCTGCGATCAAACCGGGCCGCACCATGCGCGGGCTTGCAAGCGCAATCAGCGCCGCAAGAATGCACACGAAGCCGGGGTTAAGCGTGATCGCGAGCACCGGGCCCTCCCTGCTCCTTCACGGCGCGTCCCAGGGTAAAGCGCAGCGCGAACCCGATCAGCACTGCGGCAATGGCGACTGCGGCGCCGAGGATGGCGCGGCCGCCAGGTCCGGCCAGCACCCCGCCCCCGCGCGGCTCGAGCACGAACACATCGATCAGCAAACCGGCGGTGGCGAACGCGAAGAACCAAACAAACAACACCCCGGCGGCGCCGCGGCTCTTTGGCGGTGCAGGTTTCATCATGGCGGCGTCCAGACCGGCGAGAGAAAGGAAGCAAGCGGATCGGCTAACAGGAGCAATGAAAGCGTGGCGGCGGCGCTCAAGATGACGGGCGCGACCAACAGAATCGAGGCGCCGTCGGGACGCTTGAAAGCATCGGCAGGCGCGCGATCGGCAAACGCATTTGCCGCAAGCGGGCCCAAGTGCGCGAACGTCAGCACCGCGGCGACGCCGACCAGCGCGCCGGCCCAGGCCAGGCCAGAACTTGCCGACGCCGTGATCAACCACAAGCGCGACCAGGCGCCGGCGAACGGAGGCATGCCGATCATGCTCGCCGAGGCGATCGCAAAGCCGGCGAACGTCCACGCCATCACGCGCCCCAGCCCGCCATAATCGGCCGCGCTGGTGCGCCCGGTGATGACATTCACTGTGCCTGTCACCATCAGCAGCGTCGTTGCTGCGCACGATGTGGCGACAATCTGCAACATGGCCGCAAACAGACCCGCCGGCAGCGCGAGCAACCCGCCCATGACCACCGCAAGGGCCTGCGCCATACAGGAATAGGCCAAGCGCTCTCGCAGATCCTGCCGCGACAGCGCGATCAGCGCCGCCACGCACATGCCCACGCACGCCAGCGCCAGCAGCCCGATCGCCGACACGCGCGCCGTCGCCAGCACCGGGCCGAATACGTACGCCAGCACTTTCAGCAGCGCCAAACCGCCTGCAGGCAACACGGCCAGCGCCTGCACGACCACCAGCGTGGGATATGGCGCGTGCGCCGTCACAGTGAGCCAGCGGTGCATAGGCGGCATCGCCGCCATGGCGACGCCGAAAACGAACAGCACCAGCAGCACATTGGCGCCGAGCACGCCGACACGTCCGGCCAACACGCCGCCCGGCTGGAAGTCAAGCGCGCCCGCCAGAGCATAGACGCCGATCATCGCCGGCAACAGCAAGACGATCGAAGATGCGAGCAACGTCGCCAGAAAGGTGCGCCCGGCTGCGCGCGCCTCGTCGTCCCCGCGATGCGCAACCAAAGGGAACGCGGCGAGGATCAGCGCCTGATAAGCGATGAAAAGGCTGAACAGGTTCGCGGCGAATGCCACCGCGAGGACCGCGGCCGTGGTCAGCGCAATGAACGCCATCAGCCGCGCCGGCGCCTTCTCGCCGGACGCCCGCACAATTCCGGCGACGTGTACGGAATGCAGAAAACCCAGCCCAGTGACGATTATCGCCGCCAGAGCGCCCAGCGGCTCGATGACGAACCCAAGATCGACATTCGGCAATGGGCGGGCGAGCACGATGCGTGCGGTGTCGCCCTGCGCGGCGGCGTCGAACACCAACGCCGCCAGCACTGCGGTCGCGAGCGCAAAGCCGATATTCACAAAATCGCGCAAGCCCGGCGGGCGCGCAAAAACCAGAACGGCAAAGGCATGCGCCAGCGGCGTCGCGAGCAGCGCAGCAAGAGCGAGCGCGGCGGTCATGACGCGGCTCCAAACATGTGCGCGGCCGCGCGCGCCGACACTTCGAGCAGCGCGGAAGGCTCCACCCCCAGCGCAATGGCGACGATTGCCGTCACGAGCGCCGGCGCGGCAAGCACGCGCCAGGGGTCCTTCTCTGCATCCGCCACCGCGGCGGCGCGCCGAAAATAGACGCGTTCGATCAGCCGTCCGCCGTAGAACACCGCCGCGAGCGATGCGAGCAGAGCAATGCCGGCCACCCACCACCAGCCGGCGCCGACCGCTGCTTCAATGAGACGCCAGCGGCCGAGAAAACCGATCGTCAGCGGCGCGCCCATGAGGCTAAGCGCGCCCGCTGTCACCGCAATCCCCGCGATCGGATAGCGCCGACCCAATCCATCGAGTGCGTGCAGCGCGGCGTTCCGCGTCGCTGCAGCCGCGCCGAGCAGCGCCAGCATCGCCGCCGAGAGCGCAAATATCTGCACCAGAGCAGCTGCAAATCCCGCCGGCGATCCGAGGGACACGCTCAGCAACACGCATCCGGCCTGCGAGGCGAAGGCGTAGGCGGCGAGCCGCTTGAGATTGGCTGCGCCCATGGCCTGGATCGAGCCGATAACGATGCTGACCGCACCTGCGCCCGCGAGCATTGCCGTGACGCCGGCGGCCAGTTCGGGCGCCGCCGCAGCAGTTGCGCTGATGCGGACGATTGCCGCCAAAGCGCCGGTCATGCCCAGGACGCCGATCGCGAGCGCAGGCAATGCGCCCGCCCGGCCCAAGGCGGCGCCAGTCCACGCATGCAGCGGCGCGAGCCCGGCTTTCACGCACAACGACAAGAGCACGAGCACGAGGCCGGTGACGCAGAGTGCGGGATTGTTGACCTCGGTGAGGGCGGCGATGTCGGCGCTGGCGGTCGCAGCGCTGACGAACCCAACGCCGATAAACATGAGCGCTGCAGAGACCCCGCCATAGGTCAGCATGCGCATCGCCCCGTTCAGCGCGCCGCGGTTGCGGTCGGCCAGAGCGAGCGCAGCCGCACTCGCCAGCCATGCCGTTTCCGCGGCGGCTGCGAAGCCGATCCAATCGGCTGCGTTGAGCGCGAGAAGCCACCCACCGGCCGCACAGAGCACGAGCGCCAGCGCGAACGGCGTCGCCTGCGCGCCAATTTCACGCAGCGCCGCGCCGCCGGCCAATACGCACAGCGCCGCCAACGTCGCAATGAGAGGCGCGGCGAACATGGACGTCCCGCCCGTCAACGGCATGACGCCGCGCAGACTTAGATCGATCATCGCCGCCGCGACGCCGCTCAGCAGCACGAGCCCTGCCGCCCAGCTGAGCCGTGCATGCGCCAAGACCAGCGCAATCGCCGCGCCGGCGAAGGGCGCCGCCGTCAAGATCGGCCATGGCTGCGCGAAGAATGAGCCTGTCACGGCAACGGCTCCGCAGGCTCATCGCGCTCGTCTGCGGCGTCCAGATCGCTCTGCTCAATGCTGCCGTACGCTTCCTGGAGACGCACGACCAGCGCAACGCCGACGAGGCAATAGGCGAATGCAATCGCCATCACCGCGATCGGCGCAGCGCTCGACGCGCCGAGCAGGGCGAGCGTGAGCGCAGCGGCGACAAGCGAGATGAAAATTGCGGCCAGCTTCTTCAGCGCGTTGCCGGCTGCGAAGGCGCCCGCGGCAGCGCCGGCGAACAACGCCACCGCCAGCCCCAGGCCCAGCATGAGCGCCCACGCGCTCACGATGCATCCTCGCGCAGCGTAGGCGCGCGTCCAAACAGGACTACGACTGCAAGCGCGCCGCCGCCGGCCGTCAGCACGAACACCCCCGCTTCCAGGAGTTCGCGCGCGAACGGCGCGCCTCGAACGGCGGCGCCGGCCGCGCACGCCAGCAGCCCGAGCGCGGCGAGAGCTCGCATCGCCAGCGGCGGCGCCGCCCTGCGCGCTGCAGCAGCGCCGAACACCAGCGCATGCACGAGAAACGCCAGTAGGAACGCGAGGGCCGCGATAAACCCGATTCCGCCGCCCGGCGGGCGCCCAGCCAGCAGCGTCAAAGCAAACAGAACGATCAGCGGCGTGTAGAAGCGCGCCGCAGCCGCAAGCACGGTATGGGCGCCCAGCTTCACCCGCCGCGACCCTTGCGCAGGTCGCCAAGAACGCCGCGTTCGCCGTAACCTAGCAGCGCGATGCACGCGGCCAGCGCAACGAACACTATTGCGGCGACCGCGACAGGCATACCGTCGTGCGGCGCGGCGACAGGATGGGGCAGATCAAGCGTCGGGGCAGCCCAAAGCATGGCCGCACCTGCCGCGCCGGCGGCGGCAATACTGAACCAGGGTAAGCCGCGCGTGCGCGGCTTCACCGCGCGGTTGCTCAACAGCATCGCCCCGAGCAGCAACGTTGGCGCTACCCCTACGCCCAACAGCGCAACCGCCAGCGCCGCCTCGCCGTGTCCGTTTGCGAGCATGGCCGCCGCCGCACAGGCGCACAGCGGCGCGATGGCGATGGCGACGCCGAACAGCGAGCGCGCGGCAAGCACGGCAATTGCGACCGCCGCAGCCAAAAGGATCGCTATCACCGCCATCCAGGGCAGCGCCTGTGCGAGCATGTCCGTCATGACGTTCGCCCTCGCGCCGCGGGACGCGGCGCGGTGTAACGACCTGCAAGCGGCGCAAGGCCTGCCGCGTGCGCCGCATTGGCCATGAACTGCGACGAGGTCGGCCCCAGCGCGGCAACCAGCGCGGCCAGCAGCAGCAGCCGCAACGCCACTGCTGCGTCGCCGCTCGCCATGGCCAGTCCCAGAATGAAAACGATGGCGCCCGGACCATCGGCCGTGCGAACGCCGTGCAAGCGGGTATAAAAATCGGGGAAACGCAGCAAGCCAAGCGTTCCGCCCGCCATCAGCGCGAGGCCAGCCGCAATCAGCACGCCGCCGGCGAGGCTCAGCACCACTTGAAGCATCACCCCTCCTCCCCGCCGCGAACCATCGGCGCCTGGTACGTGCCAGCACGGAAGACTTTCAGGATCGCCGCGTTGAGAACGAATCCGCCGAGTGCAAGCGCGATGGCGGCGTCCACGAAATCGGCGCGCCCCGTTGCCGCGGCCAGCGCGGCGCAGATCAGCGCGCCCTTGCTCACGCCAGAACTCGCAGCAAGCGCGCGGTCGTACAATGTGGGTCCTGCGTGCAAACGCACCAGCGTGAGCGCCAGCAACAGCGCCCCACCAGCCGCGCCAATCAACGCGATCATGATTGTTTCTCCAGCAGCGCGGCGGCGCGTCCCTCCACGGCTGCGAATGCGGCGCTCTCCATCGCGTCCTCGTTCATGACATGCACCAGCATGCCCTCGCCGTCCGTCTCCACGACGACGCTTCCCGGAACGGCGCTGATGAGATCGGCGGCGGCCGCCTTCGCCAGTGCGCCGCCCGCCTCGGCGCGCACCCGCACCAAGGCGGGCTTTAGTGTGACATCCGCAGCCAGCGCCGCGGCGATGGTCGACAGCGCTCCGCGCACAATAGCGCCCGTCTGCGATGCGACGAGCATGACGAATTGCGGGACCGCAGAATATGGAGTCTTGCGGACGCCGCCGAACCACAGCGCAACGCCCAGGCTGATCAGCGCCGCAGCGAACGCGAGCGCGACTTGATCGCGCGACCCCGAGCCTTGCGTGATCGACAGGCCGACAACGAAAAGACCAGCGAGCATCGCTGCGGCGTGAAGCATGATTGCGCCTCCCCGCGCCGCCGGCGCGCAAATAAGACGCTTAGACCTTCAAGGTCAGATTCGCCAGATCGGGGCGGCCATGCGCTAGACGTTGCGGTGGAACAACAGCGCGGCGTTGCGCCGCGCCAGGCGCAATTCGAGGTCAGGATCGTCCAGGGTGACCGTTTCGATATGTTGCGCATCCGCTGTGAACGACCAGTTCCAGTACCGCAACACCGATTGCGCTTTCGCCGTCGCCAACGTGTCGAAGACGTACACCGTGCGCCCCAGCGCGTTATCAAGCCGATCCGGATCGCCGGGCGGGCGTCCTAACGCTTTCCACAGCGCGAGCAGCGACGGACGCTTCAATCCCGTAGCCTTGCAGAAGACGCCGATGGCTTCGCCGCCGGGGTCTGCAAACACCTGTTTGGCGGTGGTGGGTTTCACGCCGGCGAGGTGGGCGATTTCGGCGACCAGCACGCGGTCGAGGCCTTGCCCGGCCGCTGTCGCCAGTGCGCCTTCGAGCGAACCGAAAGGGCTGCGCGCAGCGGCGGCGCGATTGCGCTGGCGCCGTTCGATGACCTGTAGCGTCTTGCGCGCATCCGGATCGGACCATCCCTCCGCCGCGGCGAGCGCGAAAACGTCGCCCAGTTCCTGCAGCAGCACGGTCCGATCGACCGCGAAACGGCGCAGGATGTGCTGGCGCGACTGGAAGTTCGCCCACCAGAACAGCACCAGCGCCTGCGACGGGCGCAACTCGGCGCGCCCGACGATAAACGGCGCCAGCGCCGGCGATTGCCGCGAACGCGAGATGGCCAGATCGACGCCTTGCGTCGAAAGCTTGGCGTACTGATTGCGGAGAACCGTTTCGACCACGGCTACATCGCCCGTCTGCAGCAGCGCGTCCGTCACGGGCTCGCTGAGGCCGCGGCGGCGCGCCATCGCCACCCAGTGCGAGGCGACGCCGGCGCGAATGGTCGCGATCAGATCGGAATCGTCAAAACCCAGCCCCCGCTCCAATAGCGGCTCGGCCACGCTGATCTCGTCGCGCGCCAGATAGCGCAGCAAGGTCTTGGGTGCGTCATTGATGCGCACGAGCCCGGCGGCGCAGCGGCGCCGCAACTCGATGTTGCTGGTGCGCAATAAGCCAACGAGGACGTCCGCTGCGAGTTGGCGCTCATGGGCGGGGATCCGGCTCTCCGGCCAGGACACGATGTCGCTCAACCGTTCAACCAGCGCGGTGCGCGCGCGCGGCTGATGCGGCTCCGAGAGCTCCAGCGGCGCGGGCGCGTCGGCGTAGTCCAGGCGGGGCTGATTCGACGGCGGCATTCACTCGCGAGGTCACCACGCGCGGCGTTAAGCTCCCGTCAACGCTATCGCGGCTGGACGAGGCGCACTCGGCCCGCCTAATCGAAATCGATGGACGACGAGCACAGCGCCGACGCGCAGGCCCGCCTCCGGGATCTCCCGGAGCTGCCGCTCTATTACCTGCTCGTCGCGCTCTATTTTTTCGCGTTCGGGATGCAGTTCGTGCTGTTTCCGACGCTGGTGGCCTTCTCGCTTGAGGCGACGGCGGCCGGCGTCGGACTTGCCCAGTCCGCGCTCTCGGCGCCGATGTTCTGCCTGCTGCTGTTCGGCGGCCTGCTTGCCGAACGCGCCAAGGCGGGGCCTACGCTGGCGATGCTGCAGGTCTGTTTCGCACTCGCTTCGATCGCGCTTGCCGTCGTGATCGCCGCCGATGCGCTCACCTACGCGATCCTCGTCGCCTACGCCATCGTGGTGGGGGCCTGCGCGGCATTCATGATGCCGGTTCGCGACGCTGCGCTAAACGGCGTCGTCCTGCGCGAGCGCGGACGCGGACGTCACACCTCGATCGCCGCCGCCGCCGCCACCACAACTGCGGTTCAGATCGGCGCCCAGATCGCGGGCATCCTGGTGGCCGGCTTGGCGGGCGCCTCGCTGTCTGCGCTGCTGGGCCTGCAGGCGCTCGCGGTCAGCATCGGCGCTGCAATCGCCTTGTTCCTGCAGGCGCCGAAACCGAGCGGGCACGAGCACACCATCGCCGGCGCATTGCGCGATATCGGCGACGGACTCGCGCACTCCTTCCGCAACGCGATCATGTCGCCCATGCTGATTTCGTCCGCCTATGTCGGCGTGTTCGTGATCGGCTCGTTTCAGGTTCTGTTTCCGCTCATTATCCGCGACGCGTACGGCGGAGACGCGCAATCGCGCCTCGGCGCGTTGTTCGCCACTTTCTGGGGCGCGTCCTTCGTTTCAGCGGTCATTCTGAGCCGATTGAAACCGCTGCAGCGGCCTGGACGCGCGCTTATCGTCTCACACCTGGTCAGCGCAGGCGCGCTCTTCACCTTCGCGGTCCATAAACCGTTTCTCTGGTTCGTCGGCGTCGTGGTGATCTGGGGGTTGGCCGCGGGGGTGGCGATCTCGATGAGCCGGACGATCGTGCAAGGCGCAGCCGACCCGCAATATCTGGGCCGCGTGCTCGCGGTCTATTCGATGGGTTTCATGGGAGGGGCGCCCATCGGCTCGGCCCTGGTCGGTTTCGCCGCAAGCGAGCTTGGGCCGCGCACGGCCGCCCTCATCCCGGCGGCGGGACTTGCGCTGGCGGCGGTCGCGCTTGCCGTGCTGACGCCGCTATGGCGCTACGCCAGCACGGCGCGCGAAGCGATCAGCGGTTGACCACCGAACGCGGATCGCGTTCGCGACGCGCGGGCGCGCGCGCGTTAAACTCGGTGACTTCGGCCGTCCATGAATCGATGGCCGTGCGCAACGCCGTGTTCTCGGTGTTGAACTCGGCCGTCAGCGCATCGGCATGCGCGCGCGCCGCTTCCGCACGGGCGCGTTTGCAGGACAGAACCTGGTTGGTGGCTTCGGCCCACGCGTTGAAGCTCTCGGTGTAGGCTTGCACGACTTCGCGCGACGCCGTGGCCCCATCGGGCTGATCCGCCGGCGCCGGAGCAACCGTACCGCACTCGGCGGGCGCCGCATTAGTTTGCGCCATCGCCGGCGAGGCCATCAACAACGCCGCGACCGCAGCGCCCAGCAGAAGCTTCATTTTTCGTACTCCACCTTATTTCGTCAGATGACGCCAACCCTCGTGGGCCGCGATTTGCTGACAAATCCCGGCCAAAATGCGGTCACTGCGTCATCCTCACTCAATCTGGAAGGGAACCCGCATGCGGTATCGCCCTTCAACTGCGACACCGCCGCGCGTGGCGGACGCCATACAATGCGCCCGGACGATGTCCTGCACCGCGTCGGCAAATCCACATCCCGCGGGACTTTCCGAAACCACGCGGCAATCCAATAGCCCCGTGACGCGCACCAGGCAATCGAGCAGCACATTCCCTTCAACGCCGCGGGCCAGCGCACGGTTTGGATGAAAGCGCGCCAGATCGCGAAAGCCGTGCCGCCAGGGCGGCGCCGTGATCTCGATCGGGCCTAGGGCCGGCGATGGCAAGGGCGGAGATGGCCGAAGCCGCAGCGCTTGCTGGCGCTGCGGCTTCGTCCGCGTTCAATGGCGTCAGCTATTCCAGCTGCCACCGGATGGTGCGGCGAATGCGGCCGCCGCTGGTTGGCCGTCCGTCAGAGGTTTCCGGCGCGACCTGGAATTGCCGAGCGATGCGCAAAGTCGCTTCGCCGAAGCCCCAGCCGGGCGGATCCTCGTCGACGATCGTGCAGGACAATCGGCCGTTCGCATTGACCAGACACTCGACCGTGGCCGATCCCTCCTGCTCACGCGCCATGGCGCGCTGGGGATAGTAGCGGACATAGTCGTTGCCGTCAGGCTGACGCAGCCAGCGCACGCCAGTGAGCACGGCTGGGGTCGGAGGGGCCGGCGGGGGATCGACAGCCACGGGAATTGGCGTGGGAGTCGGCGGCGCCGAAAGGTCCGGCGGCGGCACCCGCTGTTCAGGCGGCGGCGGCGGGGGCGGACGATCGGGCGGCGGAGGCGGCGGAGGCGGAGGCGGCTTGGCTTTCTCCTCGATCTCCACTTTCACCGCTTCGGAATCGTCGAACAGATCGGTGACGGCGCTGAAACGTTGCGTCAGCGCGAGATAGACGATGCTGGCGCAGATAATGCCTGCGACGGCGAGCGAAACTAGGCGAAGGCGCATCATGGCTGGATCACCCTTCGCTTGCCAGTTCAGCGAAGATTCCGACTTTGACGAAACCTTCTTCCTGTAGACGGCTCATGACATTGACCACGTTGCCGTAGGCCGTGCTCTGATCCGCGCGCACGAAGATGCGGGCTTCGGCATAGATTTCGCTGATCTCGAGCGCCGGGTTGTTACGAATAGCATGATCTAGCGTCCGGTCGCCCAGTTGCGACATCTGAACCACTTCCTCGTCCACGTAGATCGCCAGTCCGGACGGCGTCTCGCGGACGCCGACGATGGTCGGGTTGAGGCCCTCCAGCCGGATCGGCACCGGATTGGGCGGCGGCAGGTCGACGCGAATATCAACCGTTGGAATCGGCGCCGTGACCATGAAGATGATGAGCAGCACGAGCAGGATGTCGATGAACGGGATCACGTTCGGATCCGTCATCGGCCCGCCTTTGCCGCCTGAGGATACTTTACCGGCCATGCCTCACATCCTCCGGTCTTCGGCGACGAAGCCGATCTTTGTGAAGCCGCGGTCCTGCAAGCGGTTCATCACCCGTACGACGTGGCGATACTCAAGCCCGGCGTCCGCGCGAATGTAGATGCGCTGATCCTTGATCTCGAAGTCGTCATTCGCGATCTGAGGCGTGTTGAGCTTGACCGATTCGTAGGTCGCCTCACCCACGTTCTGCATGGCGACGAGATCGTTCATCACATAGACTTCGAGGCCTGACGCCCCATCGGTCAGCGAGATCCAGGTCGGGCGCGGCGGGCGCTGCGAGGGCTGGATCTTCGAGATCGGCATGTCGACTTCGATATCGACACTCGAGATCGGCGCGGCGATCATGAAGATGATCAGCAGCACGAGCATGACGTCGATGAACGGGATAACGTTCGGATCGGCCGTCACCTCGTGGCCTTTGCCGCCACCAGACGAGACTTTACCCGCCATTGCGGTCCTCCGTTAATTCAATGCCTCAACCGGCGCGACGGTCCATGTCGCGCGAGACGAGCGCAATGAATTCGGCAGCAAAGTCGTCGAGCTTGCTGGCCTGCTTGGAGATCTGCTTGGCGGCAAAGTTGTAGATCAGCACCGCCGGAATAGCGGCGGCGAGACCAGCGGCGGTGGCGAGCAGAGCGCCGGCGATGCCGGGCGCGACGACCGCGAGCGAGGTGGTCTGCGTCTTGGCGATGCCGACGAAGGCCACCATGATGCCCCAGACCGTGCCGAACAGGCCGATAAACGGCGCGTTCGCGCCGATCGAGGCCAAGAACGTCATCGAAGAGCCGAGGTCTTCCAGGTGGTCGTTCTGACGGGTCTGCATGGCCGAGGAAACGCGCTGCATGGTGTGGTCGCGCGCGTCGCGCATCGTGTAGAGGCCGAGATCCTGGGTGCGGCGGACTTCCGCCATGCCTGCATCGAACATCGACTTGATGCCGGAATTCGGCAGCTTGCGCACGATGGCTTCCGCTTCTTCAACCGAGTTGGCCTTGCGGAAGGCGGTGAGGAAGTCCTTCGTCTGTTTTGAGGCCTTACGCATCACATAGATTTTCTCGAACAACAGCGCGACGGCGTAAATCGCGCAGAGGCCGAGAATCACCATCACGCCCATTTCCACGGCGTTGAGGTGCTGGAAGAGCTCGATCATCGAGACTTCGGAGTGGCCCGCTGCTTCGGCCGCGGCCGCGGCGCCGCGTTCTTTGGCGGCGGCAAGCTCATCGGCGGTCGGCGCCGGCGTGGCCGGCGGCGGAGGCGTGGTCGCGGCGTCAGGCGCGGCGCCGGGTTGGGTAGCGGGTGTGGTCCCCTGCTGCGCGAACGTCAGCAGCGAATAAATCAAGCTCATTGTCTGCCCTTCTGCCTCTGCCTTGCACGTTTAGGCGAAACTGAACGGAACAGCTGCATCCGTCCGGCGTCGCCGCCAATTCATCGATCCCAAACAGCGGTTGGAGGTGTCACGTCGCCCACAGGACCGTCGAAACGCCTCCGCCCACCACTCCGACCTGGACCACGCCGCCTTTCTTTGCTGCGGTCTGCGATCCTGGACGGCTTGACGCTTGCACCCTAAATTTTCGGAAAAGGTGCGCTTGTCAACGTCTCCCACGCAGCGGGCGATCTTTCGGCCGCCCGGCCCCCACGGTGGCGCACTTGCCGGAACCCCGTGGTAAAGCGCAACCAAAACTTTCGTGATCGTCATTCGTTCCGGTACTTGGCCCCGCACATGTGGCGGAGTTACGCAAGGACTGCGCCTTTTCCCGGCAACTTTGCGCGCCGGTCAGGAGTCCTGAAAACATGGCGATGTCCGCGAAAGAATTGGAATCTTTGCTGCGCGAAGCCTTCGACGATGCCGAGATCGTGATCCAGGACCTCGCCGGCGATGGCGACCATTATAAAGCGACCATTCGGTCAGCCGCCTTCGCCGGCAAGAGCCGCGTGGCGCAACATCAGATGGTCTACGCCGCCCTCAAAGGCCGTATGGGCGGGGAATTGCACGCCTTGGCGCTTGATACCGGGCCGAAAACTTGATGGAGCGGCGGCGCGCTCTTAAGTGCGCGTTCAAGGAGTTAAGATGTCCGACGTGCAAGACGCCATCCGGCGCACTGTTGCTGAGCACCCGGTTGTGCTGTTCATGAAAGGCACGGCCGAGATGCCGCAATGCGGTTTTTCCAGCATGGTGGTGCGCATCCTCGACCACATGGGCGTTGCGTATCGCGACGTGAACGTGCTGGCCGATCCGGACGTTCGCGAAGGCGTGAAGCACTACGCGAACTGGCCGACTATTCCTCAGCTCTACGTGAAGGGCGAATTTATCGGCGGCTGCGACATTGTGCGCGAGATGTTCCAGAGCGGCGAACTCAAGCAGCTGTTCGACGACAAACTCGGCAACGAGCAATAAGCGATACGGCCACTGCCCTTAGGCGCTTCGCCTCTCGTCAGGCCGTTCCGTCACACGCAAATTCAGCCTCACCAGCACGCCATCGCGCAGCACATCGAGCGCCACCGTGCGCCCGATGCGGTCACGGGTGAGCAACTTGTGTACGGCGTCGACGCTCGGCGTGGGCGCGCCATCGAGTTTGAGCACGACGTCGCCCACGCGCAGGCCAGCCGCATCGGCCGGTCCTCCGCCCGAAATCGCCACGACAAGAACGCCGCTTTCGACATCTAATCCGAGCCGGCGCACCAGGGCGCGCGACAAGTCCTGCGTCTGTCCGCCAATGCCGAACCAGCCGCGCGCCACGCGGCCGCTGCGCATGAGGTCCGGGATCACGAGCTTGGCGGTATTGATGGGCACGGCGAAACAAAGGCCCTGCGCGCCGCCGACGATCGCCGTATTGATGCCAACGACGCCGCCCCGCGCATCGACCAGCGCCCCGCCGGAATTGCCGGGATTAAGCGAGGCGTCGGTCTGGATGACATCTTCGATCAGGCGGCCGCTCTCACCGCGCAAGGTGCGGCGCAAGGCGGAAATAACACCGACCGTCACGGTCGCCTGCAGGCCCAACGGATTGCCGATGGCAATCGCCAGTTCGCCCACGCGCAACGCGTCCGAATCGCTCAGCGGAGCGGCCGCATGCGCCTTGCCGCCCAAGCGCAGCAGGGCCAGGTCGGTGTCGGGATCGGCGCCGACGACTTCCGCGCCAACCACGCTGCCGTCATGCAGCACCCCTTCGACGCGCCCGGCGCCGCGGATCACGTGGTTGTTCGTGAGTGTGTACCCGTCAGGTGAGATGATGACGCCGGAGCCGGCGCCATCATAGAGGTCGCGCCCGCCGCTGGTTCGCCGTACGCCAATGACCGCCTGACCGATCGTGTCGACAACGCGCACGACCGTCTGCGAAAAGCCGTCCGAAGGGCCTCGCCCCGCCGGCGCCGGGACGTGTTTGCTCTTACGACTGAACATGAGCACAGAGGTAGTGTCGTGTCTCGCACGCCGCAATCGGGAGCCGCCGCCTGACGCCGGACGCTAGTCCCCGGCGACGCATTCGCCTAAACCGGGGCGATGGATTCCTTGCCTGGCAAGCGTCCCAGGGTCCTCCTCTGGCTCCGCAATTCCTTCCTGACCGGCGTCGCCGTCGTCCTGCCGTTCGTGGTCACCGTCTGGGTGATCTGGATGGTGGTGACGTTCATCGACAACAATGTCGAACCCCTCGTTCCCGACAGATTGGCTTTCCTGAAAGGCTTCCCTGGAGGGGGCGTTCTGCTGACTTTGGCGGCGCTGACGATGGTAGGCGCTCTCGCCAGCAATTTCATCGGCCGCTGGAGCGTGGGCGCGGCCGATCGCGCGATCGCCAACCTGCCGCTGGTGCGCTCGATCTATGGCGGCGCCAAACAGATCTTCAAGCAGGTCGCCGCGCCCGGGCGCACCTCGTTCAAGCAAGCCGTGCTGGTCGAGTTTCCGCTGCCAGGATGTTACGCCATCGGCTTCATCACGAATGAGAACACCGAAGAAGTGGCCAGCGATATCGGCAAAGAGCTGATCGCGGTCTATGTGCCTCAGGCGCCGATCCCGACGTCAGGCTTCCTCCTCTATCTGCCGCGCGACGCGTTCAAGCCGCTCTCGATCGGCCCTGACGAAGCGCTAAAGCGCGTCATCTCCCTGGGCATCATCCGCAAGGACGGCGATATCGTCGGCAAGTAGCCCGCGAGCGCGAGCGATCGGTTTCAGGCGATCTCAAAGCCTTCCGGATCCCAGTTCGCCTGCGGATATTGCGGGTCCATCTGTTCCAGCGCGCCGCAAACGATGGCCGAGACGATCGCGTTGCGCCGCCATTTCTTGTCAGCGGGCACGACCCGCCATGGCGCGTACGCGGTCGAACACCGCTCCAGCGCGATTTCATAAGCGCGCTCGAAATCGTCCCAGAGCGCACGATCTTTCAGATCGCCAGGATTGAACTTCCAGCGCTTGGCCGGATCGTCGAGCCGCGCCTGCAGCCGCTCGCGCTGTTCGTCCTTGGAGATGTGCAGCATGAATTTGAGGATCGTGACGCCGTTCTCGCTCAAATGCTTCTCGAAGGCGTTGATCTGCTCATAGCGATTTTCGATCGCTTCGGGCGGGGCGAGCCCGCGCACGCGCGCCACCAGCACATCCTCATAATGCGAGCGGTTGAATACGCCGATCGTGCCCTTGCGCGGCGTTGCCGCATGCACGCGCCAAAGATAATCGTGCTCCAGCTCGATTTCGGACGGCTTGCCGAACGCCTTCACGCTCACGCCGAGCGGGCCGCATGCATTGAATACGCCGCGCACCGCGCCATCCTTGCCGGAGGTGTCGATGCCCTGCAGCACCACGAGCAGCGCGCGGGTGCGCTCTGCGTAGAGCCGGTCCTGCAGCGTATCGATCTGCCGGGCGCAGGCGCTGACGAACGCCTTACCCTCGGCCTTGTCAGGAAATAAGTCCTCGCGAACGGTGTCGCGCTCGCGCAGGGTCACCGTCGAACCCGGCTCGACACGCACAGCGTCGTCGATCTGCTTCCAGTCGAATTTGGTCATGAGCCCATTGGCGATCGGCCCGGGCAATACGCAAGGGCGAACGCCAAAGAAAAGAGGGCCGGCGCGTCCCCGCGCCGGCCCATCTGTAGCCCTCTCACAGCCTCAGCTGGCGTAATACTCGACGACCAGGTTCGGCTCCATTACGACCGGATAAGGCACGTCCGCCAGCGTCGGCACGCGGATGTAGCGCGCCGTCATGGCTTTGGGATCGACCTCGACGTATTCCGGCGCATCGCGCTCCTGGCTTTGCAGCGCCTCGAGCACCAGCGCCATCGCCTTGGCTTTCTCGCGCAATTCGACCGTGTCGCCGGCCTTCACCATGTAAGACGAAATCGTCACGCGGCGCCCGTTCACCTTGATGTGGCCGTGATTGACCAGCTGACGCGCTGCGAACGGTGTTGGCGCGAACTTGGCGCGATACACCACCGCGTCCAGCCGGCTCTCGAGCAAGCCGATCAGATTCTCGGCGGTGTTGCCCTTCCGGCGCGCCGCCTCCTCATAGGTGCGGCGAAACTGCTTTTCAGTGATGTTGCCATAGTAGAGCCGCAGCTTCTGCTTGGCCGCGAGCTGCAAGCCGAAATCGCTGGTCTTGCCCTTGCGCCGCTGTCCGTGCTGGCCTGGGCCGTATTGGCGCTTGTTCACCGGCGATTTCGGGCGCCCCCACAGGTTCTGCCCGTAGCGGCGGTCGGCTTTGTATTTGGTTTGGAGTCGCTTCGTCATGCGCGGATCGCGCCTTCTTCCGTGACGGGGCCCGGCGGCCTCCCAATGAGGCCGCACCTGCCCTGGCGGTTCACCCGTCGCCCAGCATGCCGCCACGGCCCCTCGGTATTAGGGCGCTGCGGAAAGCGGGGCTTCTAGGGGCAAGCGCTGGGGAAAGTCAAACCTGCGGGCGCGCCGAGGGCCTGCAGCGCCTCAATGAAGGAAGGCGGCGACGAGCCGCATGCTCGCAAAGCCCCCCATTGACAGAGAGTACTCTCTTCTATAGAGCACTCTCCATTGGTGGAGATCGATCATGCTGACCCGTACACTCCTGCTTTCTTTCGCGGCGGCGCTGCCGCTGCTTCTTACCGCGCCAACCGCGGCGCAAGAGACACAATGCCCCGCGCTGCGCGAAAGCGTGGCCTACGAGCATCGCGACGTGCGCGAGAACGGCCTCGTAGGCACATATTTCTCCAGCACGACCCGGCCCGGCCCCGCTTTGCTCGTTCTCGGCGGCTCGGAAGGCGGCGTCGGCGGCAGCGCCGCGCTCGGGCGCGCCTTCGCGGCGCAAGGCTACACCGTGCTCGGCCTCGCTTATTTCCGCGCCGAGGGCCTGCCCGCGCACATGGAAGAAGTGCCGCTCGAATATTTTGACGCCGCCGTCGAATGGCTGGCCAGTCAGCCGGAAGTCGATCCCGAGCGCCTCGGCGTTTACGGCGTCTCGAAAGGCGGAGAAGCGGCGTTGCTCGTTGCAAGCCGCAACGACCGCTTGCGCGCCGTTGCCGCCGGCGTGCCCTCGAACGTTGTTTGGCAGAATATCAATCGCACTGATTTCACGCCGCGATCGAGCTGGACCGCAGGCGGTGCGCCGCTGGAATATGCTCCCTACGATTTCAGCAACGGCTTCACCTCGATTTTCGCGCTCTATAACGGCACGATCGAAAGCGGCGCGCCGGCCGCCGCGGAAATTCCGGTCGAGCGCATCAACGGCCCGGTCCTTTTGATCTCGGGGCGCGAGGACACCATATGGCCCTCTTCGCGCATGTCCGACCTGGTCATGGCGCGCCTCGACGCCAACGATTTCGCCTTTTTCCATACCCATCTGGCGTTCGACGACGCCGGCCACGCCGCCGGCGGCCCGCCTCTCGCGCAAACCAATGAACAATTTCCAGACCGCATGGTGGGCGGCACCGACGAGGGCAATCTCGCGGCGCGCCGCGAAGGCTGGACCAATCTCATCTGCTTCTTCGACCGTGCGTTCGCGCGCTGAGGAGTTGAACCCATGACACTCGACCCAAGAGAAGCCGCACACGCGCTCAGTGAAATCGAAAGCGCGAAGGAGAAATCCTCTGCGCTTCGCGGCTACGCCATTGCGGGCAATTACCTCATCGTCTGGGGCGCTGCCTGGCTTGTCGGCGGCGGCGCAAGCGCGATTTCCGAAGACGCCGGGCGCACCGGCTGGACCGTCGCCGTCCTTAGCGGCGCCGCGGCGAGCGTTGTGCTTGGCCTGCGCGAACGCCGGACCACAGGCGGCAGCAGGGCCTCCTTCGGCAAAGTGTTCGCGACCGTGGGGGTTGTAATTGCGCTCTCAGCCGCGCTTTCGCTCGTGCTCGACGTCAGCAGCATGCGCGAAGG
>CAZIOD010000044.1:5234-20601 GCA_964540785.1 uncultured Terricaulis sp. | reverse complement strand
GTCTTCGTCGATGCCTTCGAGCAGCGCCTCGGCCGCCGCGGTCATGCGGCTTTCGGTGTAGCGCATGGCGGCGGGGTTATCGCCGTCGATATTGCCGAAATTGCCCTGCCCGTCGATCAGCGGAAAGCGCGAGTTGAAATCCTGCGCCAAACGCACCAGCGCGTCATAGATCGACTGGTCGCCGTGCGGGTGGAAGTCGCCCATCACATCGCCGACGACCTTCGCCGATTTGCGGAACGCGGCGTCGGGGCCGAGGTTGAGCCGGCGCATGGCGTAGAGCACGCGCCGGTGCACGGGCTTGAGGCCATCGCGCACATCCGGCAGCGCGCGGCTGGTGATGGTCGAGAGCGCGTAGGCGAGATAGCGCTTGGCCAGCGCCTCGCCGATCGGCTCATCCACAATGCGCCCGCCTTCTTCCGGCGAGCGGGTGATGTCGTCAGCCATTCTTGGCTCTCCGAAACGATCTAGCGCTGTTCTGCGCCGTTAAATCAGAGTCGTCCTGCAAATCCTAAACGCTCGATCAGCCGGCGCCGGGTGTCAGGCATGCCTTCCCCTTTGTGGTCGAACACCCGCCGTTCGAGGAAGTGGCCCGCTAGCGCAAACGCATCGGCCACGTCGCCGCTTTCTAGTTTCGCCTCCGCATCAACCAGGAATGGGGGCAGGCGCAGCAGCACATCCTTGTGAGGCTCGCCCGCTTCATAGGTCGCCGCGCGGCCCGTGCGCGGGCTCACCCACGCGAGACTTTCCGTCTCTCCCGTGACCGCGCAGCGGGACAAGTCGAGGCCGTAGCCCAGTGCTGCAAGCAGCCCCAACTCGAAGCGTGCGTAGAGCGCCGGCCAGATATCGGTGTGCGGCATCGCTTCGATGAGCACGATCAGCGCATCGTAAAGCTGCGGATAGGCTTGCCGCTCCGGCGTTGCGCCGCGGATCAGTGCAACGGCGGACGATAATCCCGCGAGCGCAATCGGATCATCGAGCAGCCGCGTCGCGTGCGGTTCAACAAGTTCGAGCGGATTGTAGAAGCCGAGCTGCTCAGACAGACGCGCCTTCCATCCGGCGTGCACGACATTGCCCGCTTGCAGAATGGGTTGCGACTTGCGCCCTGCATGGACGACGCCGCCAAAGCGCCCATGCGCGCGCGCGAACACTTCGGCGACGAGCTTGCCCTCGCCGAAGTGGCGCGCGCCCAGCACGATGGCGTCATCGACCCATTCCATTAGAGTTCGCCGCGTTCGTAACGCGCGCGCAGTTTGCGTCCGCCCGGTTCGCCGCGGCCGACGCACGCGGGGCAACCGCAAGGTTTGCGCAGATGCGCGTCCGGCGTGTGACGCCAGCCGACGACACCGCGCACAGGCGCGATGCGGCTGATCTCCTTGCGCTCGATCGGCCTGCGCACAAGGATTTGAAATCCGCGCGGATCGGCTGCGCTGCGGATTTCGCGGACAGCCTCGGCGGCAGGCAGGTTGCGAATCGATTTGTTGAAATGGCCGAATTCCACCGCCTCGTCATCGGGCACGCGGAAATAGACGCCGATCAGCGGCTGGCGACGCCATTTCAGCACTTCCCGCGTCCATTGATGCGTGAGCGTGTAGCTCGGCAGAACCGGAAAGGCGTACACAGCATCGCTTTTGTAACCGCCGAACAAGCTTTCGCCTGGGCGCAAGCCGCTGCGGCGGATCCTCGGCGCCAGCTTGGCCGGCGCAACGTGAACCAGCATCACCATTGCTCACGCCTCATAATCCAGGCCGAGCCGTTGATACAGCGCGCGCTCTTCGCTCCAGCCTTCGCGCACTTTCACATGCAGGAAGAGGTGGATGCGCCGATCGAACGCCGCTTCCATTTCCTTGCGCGCAGCCTCGCCGATCGCCTTGATCGTCCGCCCGCCGGAACCGATTGCGAGTTTGCGCTGACCTTCGCGCGTAACATAAATGACCTGCTCGATCCGCGCTGACCCATCCTTCCGTTCTTCCCAACTGTCGGTTTCGACCATCAGATCGTACGGGATTTCGTCGTGCAGGCGCAGCATCGCCTTCTCGCGCGTAATCTCCGCCGCCAGCACACGCGCGGGCGCGTCCATGATCTGGTCTTGCGGGAAAAGCCACGGACCGACCGGCGCGCGCTCAGCCAACGTGCGCGCGATGTCCTCCACACCGTCGCCGCGCTTGGCGGAGACCATGAAGACATCAGTGTAGAGGCCCTGCGTCACGAGTTTGCCGGTAAGTTCCAGTAGCGCCGGCCGCGGAATGGCGTCGACCTTGTTGAGGACCAGGATGGAGGCCAGTTCCATCTGCTTCAGCTTCCCGGCGATGCGGGCAGAATCCTCCACCGCACGCGCATCGGCGCCCTGCTGCTTACCGCCGGCATGCGCGGCCGCATCGACCACGTGCACAATCGCGTCTGCGCCATCGAGCGCGCTCCAGGCCGCGGCGACCATGGCGCGATCGAGCCGCCGCCGCGGCGCAAACACACCCGGCGTATCGATCAACACGAGTTGAACGTCGCCGCGCATGGCGATGCCGCGCACGATGGTGCGCGTTGTCTGCACCTTTTGCGTGACAGCCGCGACTTTGGCGCCGACGAGTGTGTTCACCAGCGTCGACTTGCCGGCATTCGGGGCGCCGAGCACGGCAACAACGGCGCAACGCTGCTCAGCCACGTATGCCTCTCGCCTGCAGGAACGCGGCGGCCGCGGCGCGCTGTGCGTCGCGTTTAGAACCGCCCTCGCCTCGTTCGGGGGTGAAGCCGTCGATCCGCGCCTCTACGACAAAGTGCGGCGCATGCTCGGGGCCGGATCGTTCGACTACGACATAATTTAGCGCACGCTTCTGGGCTGCGGCCCATTCCTGCAACGCCGTCTTTGCATCGCGCGGCGTGCTTGCCACCTCGTCGAACGCCGCGCCCCAGAATTGCGTCACGAAAGCGCGCGCGGCGTCGATGCCGCCGTCCAGATACAGCGCGGCAATGACTGACTCGCAAATATCGGCCAGGATGGCTTCTTTGCCGCGACCCCCGCTCGCCTCTTCGGAAGGGGAGAGGATGACCGCCGCGCCGAGATCGGCCGCCCGCGCCGCACGCGCGCAGGCGTGGCGGTTCACCAGGGCGTTGAAGAGCGGCGCCAGTTCACCCTCATTGTCGTGCTCGCGTTCGTCGAACAAACGTTCCGCAACGATCAGACCCAGCACGCGGTCCCCGAGAAATTCGAGCCGGTCGTACGAGCGGCGCTTGCGCTTTGCGCCCGTGTCGACCGCGCTGCCATGCGTCAGCGCCTCGCACAGCAAGGCGCGATCCTGGAACTCGTAGCCGATGCGCTGTTCCAACTCGGCGAGCCGGGCCTCACGCTTGCGCGGCCCCGTCATGGGACCGTGCGCCTCACTCGACCGACTTCAGGAATCGTTCGCCGCGAAATCCGGTGAACAACGTCCATGGGCGGAAGATGGATGTCGAACCGTCGAAGGATGCAACCACGAACTGGGCGGGGCCGACGAGATTGTCGTACGGCACATAACCGACGACCGATGGCACGCGGCTGTCGGCAGAGTTATCGCGGTCGTCGCCCATCATGAAGTAGTGCCCCGTGGGCACCACGTATTCGCGCGTGTTGTCCAGTTCGCTGCGCGGGCTGCGATTGAAGGTGATATAGCTCACCCCGTTCGGCAGCGTCTCGCGCACGGCCGGAATTCGCTCGACGAAACCTGCCTCGTTCGAGAAGTCCTGCAGACCCAGGTCCTCCTGCTGCACCGCTTCCCCATTTATGTGCAGTACCCCGTCGATCATCTGAATGCGGTCACCAGGCAAGCCGATCACACGCTTGATAAAATCGCGGTCCGGCTCGGGCATCGGACGGAACACGACAACGTCGCCGCGCTCGGGAGCGCTGCCAAACAGGCGCCCCGGCGGCAGCAGACCCTCAAGCGGCGCGAAAGAGAAGCGCCCATAGCCATAGGACCATTTCGTCACGACGATATAGTCGCCAACCTCCAGTGTCGGCTGCATCGAACCCGACGGGATGCGGAACGGTTGCGCGATGGTGAAGCGCAGCACCATGGCCAGCATCAGCGCGTAAAGGATCGTCTTCACATTATCCCAGAAGACGTCCATTGCCGGCGTCGAGGAACTGGTCGAACTCATGCTCATGCGTTTCTCGCTGACGACCCGGGCCGATCTAAGGTCTTGCCGACCTCACATCGTCCACGCGTCCTGACGTTCCTCAAAAATGCCTGCCGCCCCCGAGCCGCAGCCATGCCTGTCCCGTGGCCGGCCTGCGTCATCGGCCGGCCCCAGGGTCCATCGGGTTCAACTCCGCCGAAATAATGACGAATCCGAGAGCCAGCGGATAGTCGTCCGTCAGGCTGACGTGGATGTGAGAGACGAGCCCTCTGGGGGTCAATTGCTCCAAGCGTCGCGCCGCCCCGTTCGTGAGGCGCATGGTTGGCTGGCCGCTGGGCAGGTTAACAACCCCCATGTCTCGCCAAAAAACCCCTTGTTTCAAGCCTGTACCCAGCGCCTTGGAGCAGGCCTCCTTGGCTGCGAAGCGTTTGGCGTAGGTCGCCGCGCGTTCGTGCGGGCGCCGCTCCGCCCGGGCGCGTTCGGTTTCCGTATAGACCCGATGGATGAACCGATCGCCAAAGCGGGCGAGCGTCTGCTCGATGCGGCGGATATCGATGATGTCGGAGCCCACGCCCAGGATCATGCGGCGTGCTTAGCCGGGCGCACGGGCGGCGTCGATGCGCCGCCGCATTTCGGCCACGGCCTGGCCGAGGCCAACGAAAATGGCCTCGCCGACCAGGAAGTGGCCAATGTTCAGCTCCGCGATCTCCGGGATTGCCGCAACGGGGGTCACCGTCTCGAAATCGATGCCGTGACCGGCATGCACCTCAAGCGCGAGTCCAGCGGCCTGGCTGGCGCCGGCGCGCAATGCGGCCAGGCCGGCGCTGGCCGCGGCGGCGTCACCTTCGCGAACGGCGTCGCAAAACGCGCCCGTGTGCAGTTCAACGACCTCGGCGCCGGTGCGGCTGGCCGCCTCGATCTGCAGCGGATCAGCGCCAATGAAGAGAGACACCCGGCTGCCGTTCTGGCGCAACTTCTCGACGAACGGCGTAATCCAGTTGTGCCCGCCCGCGACGTCGAGACCGCCCTCGGTCGTGCGCTCTTCACGCCGCTCGGGCACGAGACACACGGCGGGCGGGCGATGCTTCAATGCAATTTCCAGCATCTCGGATGTCACCGCCATCTCCAGATTCAGCGGCCGGCCCCGTTCGCGCAGCATTGCCGACAAGCGGGCGATATCGTCATCGGAAATGTGGCGCCTGTCTTCGCGTAGATGCGCCGTCACGCCGTCCGCGCCCGCTTCCAAGGCGACGAGCGCGGCGCGCATCGGATCGGGATACGACACGCCGCGCGCGTTTCGGATCGTCGCGACGTGGTCGATATTGACGCCAAGCCTCACGCGCGTCGTCATGGCGCCAACCCGCGCGAGCCCGGTTTCACCGCGGGAATCGCCGCCAGTTCGGGTGGAAGCTGATCTGCCGGATATGCCGGCGCCGTCACGCTCGCGAGCGAAACGAGATTGGCGCCGATATCAGCCTTGCCGCCGGAGCGATCGATCAGGCAGGCGGCGCCGACAAGGTCGCCCGGATGGCCGCGGATCGCGTCAAGGCATTCGCGCGACGACAACCCGGTCGTCACCACGTCTTCCACCATCAGCACGCGCTCGCCGGGCTTGATGAAAAAGCCTCGGCGCAGCTGAAACACGCCGCCTTCGCGCTCCACGAACATCGCGCGCGCGCCGAGATGGCGCGCCGTCTCGTAGCCCGGAATGATTGCGCCAACAGCGGGCGAGACCACCACGTCGATCTTGCCGAAAGCGGCCTCGGCCTTCTGCGCCAAGGCCTTGCAGAGACGCTCGGTGCGCGCAGGGTCCATGAACACTGCGTTCTTCTGGAAGAACACGGGCGAGTGCAGGCCCGAGGAGAGGATGAAATGTCCCTCCAACAGCGCCCCGGCCGCGCGGAATTCATCGAGCACTTGGTCCTGAGTCATGCGATTGTTGTAGCACCGCGTCCCGGCGCGCAAAACGCTTAGCCCTTTACACGGTCGGCTTCCTTCACGGCTTTGGACGTCCGGATCGCCGCCATGATGTTGGTCAGGTGACGCGCATCGGCCACTTCGATGTCGAACACCATGTCGAAGAAATCTACTGTGCGCTTGACCATCCGAAGGTTGAGGATGTCGCCCTGATTCTCGGCGATGATCTTGCAGAGTTCGGCCAAAACGCCGCGCTTGTTCTCCACGGTCACCTGAATGCGGCCCGCCGCCAGCGTGCGCGCCATCGCCGTGTGGGTCCAGGCCAGATCGATCCATTCGCTGGCCTGATTGTCGACCGATTGTAGCTGGTCACAATCGATGGTGTGGATCACCACGCCTCTGCCGTGCGTCTGCACGCCAATGATGCGATCGCCGGGAATAGGTGAGCAGCACGCCGCAAAGTGCAGCGCGACGCCTGGCGTCAAATCGCCGCCGCGCACATAGAGTTTTGGCTTTTCGCGCTCCATGGGACGGCGCTTTTCGTCGATGCGAACTTGCGCCTCGAGCCCAGGGAAGGCGGCCACGGCGACAGCCGACGCCTTAACCGTCCCTTCCCCTACAGCGACGAACAGCTCCTCTTCGTCTTGCTTGCCAAGCCGCTCGGCGGCCTGCTGCAGCGCCGTTTCTGCAAGTTCGTGATTGTAGCGGTGCAACGCATGCGCGACGAGTTCGCGGCCGAGACGGGCGAATTCTTCGCGCCGCGCGGCCCGTTCGAGCTTGCGCTGTGCGGCCTTGGCGCGCCCGGTTTTCGTCAACCCCTCGAAGCCCGGAACCGGCGCGGCGCGTTCGCCTGTAATGATTTCCACGACATCGCCGTTCTGCAGCGCGGTGCGCAGCGGGCGCTCCACGCCGTTGATCTTGGCGCCCACCAGACGATTGCCGATGTCGGAATGAACGGCGTAGGCGAAGTCGAGCGGTGTCGCGCCTTGCGGCAAGGCGATCAGCGTACCCTTCGGCGTAAAAGCGAACACATGATCGGAATACATTTCGAGCTTAGCGTGCTCGAGGAATTCATTGGCGTCGCCGCCATGCTCGGCGATCTCCAGTAATGACCGCGTCGCTTCGCGCGCATCGAGGCCTGCTGAGGCCGCCATTTCTTCATCGAAGCCATAGGCCTCATTCTTATAGCGCCAGTGCGCCGCAACGCCGTTCTCGGCGATCTGATCCATTTCCTCGGTGCGGATCTGGATTTCCACCCGTACGTTGCCGGGTCCGATCACCGTGGTGTGGATCGAGCGATATCCATTCGGTTTCGGATTGGAGATGTAATCTTCGACCTGATCGGGCACGCAGCGCCAGGTTTGGTGGATCAGTCCAAGCGCGCGGTAGCAATCGTCCGGATTGTTGACGATGACGCGGAAAGCATAGACGTCGGCCAGATCCGAAAATTCGATGCTCTTGCGCTGCAGTTTGCGCCAGATCGAGTACGGCAGCTTTTCACGGCCAAATACCCGGCAATCGATGCCCGCGAATTCGAACACCTCCATGATCGTCTGCACGATGATGGCCACGTTCTGGCCCTTGTCGGCGCGCAGCTGCTCCAATCGCGCATTGATCGCAGCTTCGGCCTCCGGGAACGCTTCATGAAACGCGAGGCTCTCCAGTTCGCGCGCCATCTTCTCCATGCCGATCCGTCGTGCGAGCGGCCCGTAGATCTCCAGCGTTTCGAGCGCGATGCGACGGCGCTTTTCCTTCGAGGGCAGGTGCGACAGCGTGCGCATGTTGTGCAGCCGGTCGGCGAGCTTGACCAATAGCACGCGTACGTCGCGCGACATGGCGAGGATGAATTTCTGCAGGTTCTGCGCCTGCTTGTTCTCCTCCGATTGCATTTCCAGCTGCGAGAGCTTCGTCACTCCCTCGACAAGATCTGCGATTTGCGGGCCGAATTTCTGCTGAATCTCTTCGCGCGTGGCGTCGGTGTCTTCGATCGTGTCGTGCAGCAGGCCCGCGACGATAGTCGCCGCGTCCAGCTTGTACTCTGTGAGAATGCCGGCGACCTGGATGGGGTGTGCAAAATATGGGTCGCCGGAATGCCGTTTCTGGCTGCCGTGTTTGGCGGTGGCGAACACGTAGGCGCGGTTGATCAGCGACTCGTCGGCTGACGGGTCGTACTCGCGCACGCGTTCGACCAGTTCGAACTGGCGCAGAATCTTGCTGCGCGCGCCCGCGGCGCCCGCGCCGGTCTTTGCCAAACCGAGCGGGGTTTTGGCGGCGACGCCGTCACCGCCGGACATGAGCCTAATACCGTTCGTCGCGCTGGGCTTCCGCTTCCTGCTGGAGCGCGCGGAGCACGTCCTCCTCGCTCGTCTCCACAGGCGCCGCGATGGCCAGGCGATCCTGCTCTTCCTCGGCCGCCGCCGCCGGCTGCACGTCCTGGTAGAGCATCACATAGCTGTCCCGCAGCTCTTCAGGCGTGATCGCTCCGTCGCCGATTTCGCGGAGGGCCACGACGGGGTCCTTATCGCGGTCGCGGTCGACCAGGGGCTCGGCGCCGGACGAGATGTTGCGCGCCCGATGTGCCGAGAGCAGCACCAGCGAGAACCGGTTGGGGATTTTTTCTACACAATCTTCGACGGTTACGCGGGCCAAGGCGTGCTTCCTCTCGCTTGCGACAGGCTGGGATGGAGGTTCAACGTAGTGTGTTTCAGGGTTTTTCGCAATGCGAAGAGAATGCGCCCCGCTTGGCGCGGGCAGTCGGCTCAGCCGGCGCCCAGCGGCATATCGCTCAGCCGGCGGTAACCCCCGGCCTTCACCAGGCGCGCATTCAGCTGCCCGGCTGTCTCTCCCAGCTCTGGGTGGCGCCAGTCGGGCGCGATCTCCGCGAGCGGCGCCAGCACGAAGGCCCGCTCATGCATGCGCGGGTGGGGCAGTTCAATCGACCCGAAAACTCCGGCCAGGTCGTCTATGGCCACGATGTCGAGGTCGAGGGTCCGCGGGGCCCACCGCTCGCGCCGCTCGCGCCCAAACCTCGCTTCGATCTGACGCAGCACCCCATACAGCTCTTGCGGCGAGCGCGAACCGGGGTCTAGTGCGACCACCGCGTTGTAATAGTCGGGTTGATCGCCGGACGGCCATGCTGGGGTGCGCCAAACGCCGGAGCATGCGCGCGCCTCCAACCGAGCCTCGTGCAGCGCAGCGACGGCGCGCGCCAGCAATACTGGACCTTCAACCCCCTCGAAAGGAAGGTTGGAGCCCAATGCAATATAGGCCGTGCGCGGCATGTTTGACTCATCGCAAGCGCGCGTGCGCGCGTAAATGGATTTGAAGCATGACGATACTCGATCGCCTCATTCACCCGGACGAGCGCGTGGCGCTCTTCATCGACGGGGCCAACCTATATTCCTCGACCAAGAGCCTCGCCTTCGACATCGACTATCGCAAGCTGCTGGAGGAATTCCAAAGACACGGACGCTTCATTCGCGCCTATTACTACACTGCGCTGGTTGAGGATCAGGATTTCTCGCCTATACGGCCGCTGGTCGATTGGCTCGACTACAACGGCTATAGCTTGGTGACCAAACCGGCCAAGGAATATACCGACGGGGCGGGGCGCCGCCGGTTAAAAGGCGACATGGATGTCGAGCTGACCGTGGACCTGTTGCAGGCGGCCTCGTTCGTCGACCACGCTTTCCTGTTCTCGGGCGATGGCGATTTCCTTGCCGCGATCGAAGCGGTTCAACGCAAGGGCATGCGTGTGACTGTCGTCTCCACCGTCAAGTCCAATCCGCCAATGGTCTCGGACGACATCCGCCGCGCTGCGGATAATTTCCTCGATCTCACGGACCTCGCAAGCCTTGTCGGGCGCCCGCCGCGCGAACGGCCGGAAGGCCGCTACGAACACGCGGACGAAACCGAACGGTGAGTACCGTTACACCCGATCCGCCCAAGGATTGTCCGCTCTGTCCGCGCCTCGTTGCCTATCGCGAGGAGAACGCCCGCGCCGAGCCGGGCTGGTTCAATGGCGCTGCGCCGTCGTTCGGCGACAGCGCGGCGCGTCTGTTGATTGTCGGCCTGGCGCCGGGCCGCAGCGGCGCTAACCGCACCGGCCGGCCGTTCACCGGCGATTACGCGGGCGTCCTGCTCTATAGCACGCTGCAGAAGTTCGGCTTTGCTCAGGGCGAATACCGCGCTGACCCCAATGACGGTCTGCGGCTCGTCGACGCGATGATCACCAACGCTGTGCGCTGCGCTCCCCCAGAAAACAAGCCGACGCCGGGCGAGATCGCCACATGCCGGCAATTCCTCGTTGCACGCACGGCCGCGCTGCCGCGGCTCAGTGTCATCGTCGCGCTCGGCGCCATCGCGCACGAGAGCGTGTTGCGGGCCCACGGGCTCAAGCCTTCCGCGGCCAAGTTCGCCCATGCCGCCGAGGCCTCGCTGCCGCACGGCCGCACGCTGATTTCGAGCTACCATTGCTCGCGTTACAACACCCAGACCGGCCGGCTCACAACCGCGATGTTCGAAGCCGTCATTGCACGCGCTAAGGCGCTCACCGAAGCAGGCGATTAGCTCAGGGTCGCGCCCCGACGCCGCGATCTGATTTCTGTGCGGCGGGCGGCGCTATCGACTCCGGCAAGCGCCCATACCCGGCATAGGCCTGTGTTACACCCGGTTCGGCCGCTTCGGCGGCGCGCAGATCAGCCTCGCCCAGTTCGAGCTCGCCGAGCTGGCGCCGCGCCAAGCCCCGCCCGAACAGGTAGTGGCCCCGGTTGGGCTCCAGCGCGAGCGCGGCCTCGTAATCGGCCAGAGCTGCATCGAATTCACCGCGCTTGAGGCGCACCAGGCCGCGGCTGTCGAGCGTGTTTGCGGATGGCTGGATGCGCAACGCGGCATCGCAATCGGCCAGGGCGGCGGTGAGATCGCCGTCGTGAACCGCGCGCAGCCAGCACCGGTTATTCAGCGCCGCCGCATTGCCGGGCTCGCGCGCGATCAGTTCGCTCAGCTGCTCAATCTGGCGGCTGACCGCGTCCACCTGGCCTTGCAGCGCCTGCTGGCGCCGGTGAGCCGCCATCGCATGCCGGGGATCGATTGCGAGCGCCGCCTCGTAATCGCGCAGCGCAAGCTCGTAGGCGCCGCGCTCTTGATGCACTGCGCCGCGCTCGGCCAGCGCATCGCCGTTGGCCGGATCGAGCCGCAAGGCGCGTCCGAAATCCGCCACTGCGCGGGCGTGTTGACCCCGCCCGGCGCGCGCCACGCCGCGCTGCACCAGAGCCGCCGCCCGCTGCGCCGGATCAGCGGCTGCGTCGGCGACAACGGCCGAACAGGCCGCGATCTGGCGTTCCTGAAGCAGCGCCGTTTCACAAGCGTTGATGTTGCGCGCACGCATCGCCACCGGATCGGACGGCGCGCAGGCAGCGATGCAGAGCACCGCCGTCATCGCCGCCAGCTTTCGCATCATCCCTTCTCCCGCATCAGCCGCGCCTGCTGACGCTTCCATTCGCGATCCTTGGTCGCTGCCCGCTTGTCATGCGCCTTCTTGCCCTTGGCCAGCGCAAGCTCGAGCTTGGCGATTCCGCGTGCGTTGAAATAAAGCCGCAGCGGCACAAGCGTGCGTCCTTCACGTTCGACGGCGCCCATCAGCCGCTTCAGTTCGCGCGACCGCACCAGAAGCTTTCGCCGGCGTCGCGGCTCGTGATTGAACTGCCCGGCAGGTGGATATTCTGGAATGGTGGCGTTGATCAGCCACAGTTCGCCCTGCTCGGGACTGGCGTAACTCTCGGCGATGTTGGCGCGCCCGTTGCGCAGCGACTTCACTTCCGTGCCGACAAGCTGGATGCCCGCCTCCAGCGTCTCCTCGATCATGTAGTCGAAACGCGCGCGGCGGTTCTCGGCGATGAGCTTGCGCCCCGGCTCGTCTTTCTTCGCCATGCGGGATCAGATGAGGCCGGCGTGGGTCATGGCCGCGCGCACCTGCGCCTTGCCCGCCTCGGTGCACGCCAGCAGCGGCAGACGCAGCTCCTCACTGCACAGCCCCAGCACGGAGCAGGCGTATTTCGCCGGCGCCGGCGAGGGCTCGCAGAACAGCGCCTTGTGCAACGGCGCCAGCTTGTCGTCGATGGCGCGGGCGGTTTCGAAATCGCCGCGCAGGCTCGCCTCCTGCATCTCCGCGCAAAGTTTCGGCGCCACATTGGCCGAGACCGAAATACAGCCGCGCCCGCCTTCGGCATTGAAGCCGATGGCGCTTGGATCCTCGCCGGAAAGCTGAATGAAGTGCGCGCCGCAGGCGGCGCGGTGGCGGGCGACGCGGGCGAGGTCGGCGCTTGCGTCCTTGCACCCGATCACATTGGACAACTTCGCCAGCCGTCCCATGGTCTCCACGCTGATGTCGGTCACCGTCCGGCCCGGCACATTATAGACGACAATGGGAACATCGACCGCGTCGTTAATGGCTGTGAAATGCGCGACCAGTCCGTCCTGACTGGGCTTGGTGTAATACGGCGCCACGACCAGGATGGCGTCGGCGCCTGCTTTCTTCGCCCAGCGCGCCAGTTCGATCGCGTGGGCGGTATTGTTGGACCCCGCGCCCGCAACCACCGGCACGCGCCCCGCCGCAGCTTCGACGCAGAGTTCCACAACCCGGATGTGTTCTTCGAGGCTGAGCGTTGCGCTCTCGCCGGTCGTGCCGCACGGGACCAGCGCATGCGAGCCTTCCGCAATCTGTCGCTCGACCTGGTTCTGAAACGCCCGTTCATCCACAATTCCGTTGCGAAATGGCGTTATGAGAGCGGGAATCGACCCGTTAAGAGCGCGATGGTCTGGCATTGGCGCGATTCCTGCCACAGTGTCAGGCGAGGTTAAAGATGCGCCCGCCAGTCTTCGCTTGCGGGCCGCATTGTTTCAGGAGGACGTTGGGTGTCGATGGCCGCCCCCAGACTAGTCCGCATCGCCCTAATGGCCGTTGCAGCCAGCGGCCTGCTCGTCGCCTCAAGCGCCGGCCAGCAGGATCCCGCGCCGGCGCCGGCAGTGGCGCAAGCGGTCGCCTACACGCCGCCCCCGCGCGTCTCCGAAGCGGAGCGCATGCGGCTGCGGGACGGACTGGCTGCCGCAGAATCGCGAGACTGGACCGGCCTCATGCAATTGCGCGATGGCGCCAGCGACCCGTTGGTGCGCCGCATGCTGCAATGGCGCCTCGCCATCGCCGCCGAGGCCCCGCTCTACTTCTCCGATCTCCGCAACGCCCTGAACGACCTGCAAGGCTGGCCCGGACGCACCAACATGCGTGCGCGGGCCGAGCAGGCGATCCTCGACACGCGCCTCTCGGCGGACGAGCGGATCGGCTTCCTGCGGCAGGAAGGCGGTCCGATCTCGGGCGACGGCCGCATCGCCTTGGCCGTCGCTCTGAAGAATGTGGGCCAACGATCGGAGGCCGTCGAACTGGCGCGCGCCGCTTGGCGCGAAGACACCCTGACGTCCAACGCCGAACAGCGCGCCCGCGCCGAATTCGGCAGCGCCTTTACCGCGCAAGACCATGCTGCACGGGTCGATATCCTGCTCTGGCGCGGCCAGCGCAGCGAGGCGCGCCAGCTCATGTCGCAACTTTCGGCAGCGGACCGCGCTGTCGCCGATGCGCGGATCGCCATGCAGACGCGCCAGCGCCGCGGTCTGCAGGCCGCTGTCGACGCCGTGCCAAGCTCGCGCCAGGACCATCCCGGCTTCATGTACGATCGCGTGCAGTACCGCCGACGCACCGACCAGCCGGTCGAAGCGATGCAGCTCGCCGCCCAACTCGATCCGCGAGAGGCGCCGCTCGCGGCGCGCGACGATATTTTCGATGAACGGCGTCTTTACGTGCCGCGTGCGCTGCGCGCGCGCAATTACCAGCTGGCCTATCGGCTGGTCTCCAATCACGGGCTGAGCTCTGGCGAAGCGTTCGCCGACGCCGAATGGCTGTCTGGCTGGCTCAGCCTGCGGTTTCTGAACCAGCCGCAGCGCGCGGCCGAACATTTCGTCCACCTCAGCGAAAACGTCTCCTCTCCGGTCAGTCAGTCGCGCGCGCTCTATTGGCGCGCGCAGGCCGCCGAAGCTTTGGGGCGGCGCGACGAGGCCGAGCGTCTGTACGACGAAGCGGCGCGGTACAACTTCACCTATTACGGCCAGCTCGCCGCAACGCGCGGCAGCCGCACCGCAATGCTGAGCCTGCCGGACACCACGCGCATCGGCGACGAGGCGCGCACGCGCTTTGAAAACCGGGAACTCGTGCGCGCCTTGCGGCTCATGGCCGGCGTCGGCGCCCAGCGCGACTTCGAGTCCATCGCCTTCTATCTCGACGACACGCTGGACGATCCGCAGGAGATCGAGCTGCTGGCGCAAATGGCGCGCGAGCAATCCTATCACCGCACTGCGTTGCGCAGCGCAAAGGCCGGCCTCTTCCGCAATGTCGTCGCCGCCAGCGCCGCTTATCCGCTGATCGAGCTGCCCGCGCGCGTGCGGTCGGACGGCCGGCCCGAGCCGGCCCTGGTGCTGGCCATCATCCGTCAGGAAAGCGAGTTCGACGCCGGCGCCGTCTCGCATGCCAATGCGCACGGGCTGATGCAGCTCATCCCCTCCACCGCACAGATGCAGGCGCGCCGCATCGGCATGAGCTACCAGCGCTCGGCGCTCACCAGCGATCCGCAGTACAATGTGACGCTGGGTTCGTCGCACCTTGCCGATCTGGTGGACGACTTCAACGGCTCGTATGTGCTGGCCATCGCCGCTTACAATGCCGGATCGCAACGCGCGCGCGAATGGATCGGCGATTGGGGCGACCCGCGTTCACGCTCGATCGACGTGGTCGATTGGGTCGAGCTCATTCCGTTCGCAGAGACGCGCAACTACGTCCAGCGCGTGATGGAAAACCTGCAGGTCTATCGCCACCGGCTCGCCGGCGAACCCGTGCCGATCCGCATCGAAGAGGATTTGCGTCGCGGGCGCTATTGAGTTCCGCCTCCTCGAAACGCGACGCCTCAAGCGCGCAACGCTTCGATAAACGCATCCTCGTCGACATTGCCGCCGCTGGCGACAATAGCCACGGTCTTACCCTGCAATCGGACTTTTCCTTCCAGCGCCGCCGCGAGCGAGGCCGCCCCTGACGGCTCCAGCACCAGCTTCAGATGACGGAAGGCAAAGCGCATTGCGCGGCGCACCTCCTCGTCCGACACAGCCACAGCGCCGGCAAATCGGTCACGCGCGATGGCGTACGGGATTTCGCCCATCTGCTCGGTCAGCAGTCCGTCGCAGATCGAGCCTATTCCCGGCGCGTTGCGCTGGATCTACCCGGCCGACAATGTGCGGCGAATATCGT
>CAZIOD010000044.1:0-5224 GCA_964540785.1 uncultured Terricaulis sp. | reverse complement strand
CGGCCCAAATCTGCGCCTGCGGCAGCGCCACTGCGACGCCCGCCGACAGTCCGCCGCCGCTGCCGGGTACGAGCACGATGTCCGGCGAGACGTCCTCGCCGATTTCCAGCCCCGCCGTGCCTTGTCCCGCGATCACATCGGGATCGTCGAACGGCTTGATCAGGCTGGCGCCGCTCTCGGCGGAGATGCGCGCGCCGATCTCCTCGCGGCTTTCTTTGACGCGATCGTAGGTCACCACGTTCGCGCCGTTGCCGCGCGTGGTTTCCAGCTTGATGCGCGGCGCATCGGCCGGCATCACGATTGTAGCCGAAATCCCGAACAGCTTCGCCGCTGTGGACACCGCGATCGCATGATTGCCGGAGGAAAACGCGATCACTCCGCGCGCGCGCACATCCGGCGCCAGCGCCGCAATCGCGCTGGTGGCCCCGCGCATCTTGAAGGCGCCGCCGCGCTGCAGATTCTCTGCCTTCACAAACGCCTTGGCGCCGAGGGCTGCGTCGAGCGCATCGCTACGCACGAGCGGCGTACGCACGACGACGCCCTTGATCCGTTCGGCGGCGGCGCGGACGTCCTCAATCGTCGGTATCTGCATCACGACCCTTTCGGTTTGGCGCGGCGCGTCGGCGGCGCCGTCATCGGATCTTCCGGCCAGGGATGCTTTGGATAGCGCCCTCGCATCTCACTGCGCACAGCTGCATATGACCCCCCCCAGAATCCCGGCAAGTCCTTCGTCGTCTGCACGGGCCGGCCCGCCGGCGACAGGAGCCGCAGCGTAAGCGGCGCCCGCCCGCTGGCAAGGCTAGGGTGCCGGTTGAGGCCGAACAATTCCTGCAGCCGCACGTCCAGCGCCGGGCCCCCTTCGCGCGCGTAATCGATCGTCAGTGTCGAACCCGCCGGGGTTTCGAACCTCGCCGGCGCTTCCGCATCCAGCCGCCGTCGCAACCCGTATGGCAATGACGCCAGCAATGCGTGCGCGACATTCACCTCCCGCAGCGTGCGCGCGCCGCGCAGCACCGGCGCCAGCCAAAGCTCGAGCGAGTCCGCCAGCGCCGTATCGCTCCAGTCGGGCCAAGCATCTCCTTCGAGCCCGCGCAGAAACGCCACGCGTGCGCGCGCTTGCACCGCTGCGTCGTCCCACGCCAGCAGCCGCAATCCGTCGCTGCGGACGGCATCGAGCAGCGCCTCCTCCAATTCTGCGCCGCTCAGACGCTCCAGCGGCGCTTCCGATAAGACCAGCCGCCCCAAACGGCGCACGCGCCGCCCGCGCACCGCGCCCGACGCTGCGTCCACCGACACCGTCACGCGGGTTTCGAACTCTGCGGCAAACATGGCCTCGATCTCCGCCAGCGATATCGGCGCGGCGAGCAGCACTTGCGCGCGCGCCGCGACGCCGGCGATGTCGGCGATGACGATGTAAGCTTCCCGCGCCAGCGGCGAAGCCGGGTCAATTGCCGCCGCGCGCCCGTTCGCCATGGTAAAGCCTTCGCCGCGCCCTTTCGCGATACGATCCGGGAACGCAAGCGCCAACACGCGGCCGGCTTGCTCTTCATCTGCTGCGCCGCGTTCGCCGCCAACTGCCTTGGCAATTCGCTCGGCGAGCCGTCGCGCCGCTTCGGCCCGCGGCCCGCGCTCGCGCGCAAAGCGATGCAAACGTTCGCGCAGATCGATGCTGCGGCCGCCCAAACCTTGTTCGGTCAGCAATAGCGCGATGCGGGCGGCGAGCAACCTGGCGGGCGGCGGCGCCGCTGCCACCATGTGCGCCAAGCGCGGCGGCAACGGCAAACGCGCGATCGCCTTGCCGTGTTCGGTCAAGCGACCCGCCTCATCGAGTGCGCCAATGCGCGTAAGCAGCATGATCGCTTCGCTCCAAGCCGGTTTGGGCGGCGGATCGAGCCAGGCGAGCGTCGCCGGATCGTTGACGCCCCAAGCCGCCAGATCGAGCGCCAGACCGGCAAGATCGGCGTCGAGAATTTCCGGCCGGTCGAAGGGCGGCAGCGCGCGAGTCTCCCCCTCGCTCCACAAGCGCCAGCATGCGCCGTCCTCGAGACGCCCGGCGCGGCCGGCGCGTTGCGCAATCGCCGCCTGGCTCGCCCGCACTGTCTCCAACCGGGACAAACCCAGAGACGGCTCATACCGCGGTCGGCGCGCCAATCCGGAATCGACGACGATGCGCACGCCTTCGATCGTAAGGCTGGTCTCGGCGATCGACGTCGCCAACACGACTTTGCGCCGTCCCTCGGGCGCCGGTGAGATGGCCGCGTCCTGATCGGCAGGCGCCATGGCGCCGTAGAGCGGGCGCACATCCACGCTGGGATCGGCGATGCGTGCGCGCAAAATCTCGGCTGTGCGTTCGATCTCACGCACGCCGGGAAGAAACACCAGCACGCTGCCCCGCTCTGCAGCCAGCGCCGCTCGCACCGCCTCGGCGACTTCCTGTTCCAAGGGCGCGCGGGGATCGCGCGCACGATAGACCAGCCGCACCGGAAACATCCGCCCTTCGCTAACGATGGTCGGGGCATTGCCCAACAGCGCCGCCACGCGCGCCGCGTCGAGCGTGGCCGACATCACAACGATACGCAGATCGGGACGCAGTCCGGTCTGCGCATCGCGCGCCAATGCCAGTCCGAGATCGCCTTCCACGCTGCGCTCGTGGAATTCGTCAAACAGCACGGCCGACACGTCCTTCAATTCTGGGTCGTCCAAGATCATGCGGGTGAAGACGCCCTCGGTGACCACTTCGATCCGCGTCTTGGGGCTAACGCGCGCATCGAGCCGCACGCGATAACCGACGGTTTCACCGACGCGTTCGCCGCGCTCGTGCGCCATCCGCGCCGCTGCCGCACGCGCTGCGATGCGGCGTGGCGACAATAACACGATCTTACCGCTTTGCGCCCAAGGCGCCTCCAGCAGGCCCGGCGGCACGCGCGTGGTCTTGCCCGCGCCGGGCGGCGCGACCAGCACCGCCACGCAACCGCTGGTCAGCGCGGCGCGCAGCTGGGGCATGATCTCGTCGACCGGCAGCATGCTCCGGGATTAACGCGCCCGTTTGTCCCTGTCTCGCCGCATTGGCGTGGCGCATTGGCGAGGGTATAGGCAGGCCGCAAGAGGCGGAGGGCGCCATGGACATGAGACCTATCGGCCGGACGGCGTTGGCAATCGCGCTCGCCGTTGCGTTGGCGGCGTGCTCAAGCGGGCGCACGGCCGATACGCGGCGCGGCGTCGCCGACGCTGCTTACATCCCGCTGCGCGACGTTGGGCTGATGCGCCCGGAAATCCCGCTCCTGCTGCGTAACCTGCAGTATCCTTATTCCACCGCAGCCCTCAGTGACTGCGCAGCCGTGTCGCGTGAGATCGCGCAACTGGACGCCGTGCTCGGACCGGAAAGCTATCAGCCCGGGCCCAGCCGCAACATCTGGGACCGCAGCGGCGACTTTGTCGAGGAGCAGACCATCGAAGCCGCCGAGAGCACAGCTGAGGATTTGATTCCGTTTCGCTCCTGGGTGCGCCGCATTTCCGGCGCCAGCCGCGCTGAACGCGAAGCGCTGCGCGCCTTCGCCAATGGCCAGCAGCGGCGCACGTTCCTGCGCGGCTATGGCGCTTCGCTGGGCTGCGCCAGCATCCTCCCGCCGCCGCCGCCGCAGCCGCATCGCGCGCGCGAGGGGCGCGGACAGCCGGTGAATTAGGCCGCAGGCTGACGTGCTTTGAATGTGGCGCGGAAGAGCTCGAACTGGCCCGCTGCGATCGCGGCGCGTATACGCGCCATCAGCATCTGATAATAGGCCACGTTGTGCCAGGACAGCAGCACTTGGCCGAGTAGCTCGCCAGCCTTGAACAGATGATGTAGATACGCCTTCGCATAGTCGCGGCTGGCCGGGCAGTCGATACTGCCGTCGAGCGCATCGAGGTCTTCGGCGTAGCGCGCATTGGTGATGTTGAGCGGGCCGGCATCTGTCCACGCTTGCCCGTGCCGGCCCGAGCGCGTCGGCAGCACGCAATCGAACATATCGATCCCACGCGCGACGCTTTCGACGATATCCAGCGGCTTGCCCACACCCATGAGGTAACGCGGCCGCTCATCGGGCAGCAGTGGCGCAGTGACATCCAACGTCGCCAACATATCCGCGCGCCCTTCGCCAACGGCCAAGCCGCCGATGGCGTAGCCATCGAACCCCTCGGCGACCAGCGCCTGCGCCGACAGCCGCCGCAGCTCGGGATCGACCCCGCCTTGCACGATGGCGAAGAGGTTTTGTCGCTCACGCTGGCCGAACGCCTGCTTGCAGCGTACGGCCCAATCGAGCGACAACCTCATCGCTTGTTCGACCGTCGCCCGCGGCGTCGGCAGGGCCGGACATTCGTCGAGCTGCATGACGATATCGGCGCCGATCCGGTCGGCTTGCAGGTCGATGGCGCGCTCCGGCGTCAGCCGGTGCTCCGATCCGTCGATATGACTGCGGAAGGTGACGCCGTCCTTGTTGAGCTTGCGCAATTGCGCCAGCGACATGACCTGATAGCCGCCGCTGTCGGTGAGGATCGGGCCGTCCCAGCGCATGAACTTGTGCAAACCGCCAAGCCGGGCCATGCGCTCCCCGCCCGGGCGCAGCATCAGGTGATACGTGTTGCCGAGAATGATATCCGTTCCGGTAGCCTTAACCTGCTCGACCGTGAGCCCTTTCACCGTTCCCGCCGTACCCACGGGCATGAATGCAGGCGTGCGGATATCGCCGCGCGGCGTCGTCAAGACGCCTGTACGCGCTGTCCCTTCGCGCGCGTGAACTTCGAACCGAAAAGCACTCATTGCAGGCGCCATATCAGGCTGGCGTCGCCGTAGGAATAAAAACGATACCTTTGTGCGATCGCGTGGGCGTAGGCTGCTCTTGTGCGCTCGAGACCGGCGAATGCGCAGACCAGCATGAACAATGTCGAACGCGGCAGGTGGAAGTTGGTCCACAATCCGTCGACGACGCGGAAGCGATAACCTGGCGTGATGAAGATATCCGTCTCGCCGCTTTCGGCGCGCACACGGCCATTTTCGTCCGCGGCGGATTCCAGCGTGCGCAGCGCGGTGGTGCCGACAGCGATGACGCGCCGGCCTTCAGCTTTCGCCGTGTTGATCGCGGCGGCGGCTGCGTCCGGAATCTCACGCCACTCTGCGTGCATCCGGTGCGCGCTGGTATCCTCCGCTTTCACCGGCAGAAAGGTGCCGGCGCCGACATGCAGCGTCACA
>CAZIOD010000043.1:0-20930 GCA_964540785.1 uncultured Terricaulis sp. | reverse complement strand
CAGGTCGACGTCATCCTGGCCAATCTCGAAGACGCCATTCCCGCCGACGCCAAGGACGCCGCACGCGCCGGCGCCATCGAGATGGGCAAGAGCTTCGATTTCGCCGCGGCTGGCGTTGGCTATTGGGCGCGCGTCAACGCGCTCAATTCGCCGTGGCATCTGGACGACGTCACTCAGCTCGTCGCCGAGATCGGCAACACGCTCGACGTCATCATGGTCCCGAAGGTCGAGGGCCCTTGGGACATCCATTACATGGATCAGGTGCTGGCGCTGCTCGAAGCCAAGCACGGCGTCAAACGGCCGATCCTGCTCCACGCCATTCTCGAAACCGCCCAAGGCGTCGCCAACGTCGAAGCCATCGCCGGCGCCAGCCCGCGCATGCACGGCATCTGTCTCGGCCCTGCCGATCTTGCGGCCTCGCGCAAGATGAAGACGACACGCGTCGGCGGCGGCCACCCCGGCTACAAGGTGATCGCCGATCCGGTTGAAGGCGCGCCGCGCGAGGCGGCGCAACAGGATCTCTGGCACTACACCTTCGCGCGCATGGTCGACGCCTGCGTCATGCATGGCATCAAGCCAATGTACGGCCCATTCGGCGATTTCGCCGACGAAGCCGGCTGCGAACAGCAATTCCGCAACGCGTATCTGATGGGCTGCGTCGGCGCCTGGACGCTGCATCCCTCGCAGATCGCAATCGCGCGCCGCGTGTTCACGCCGGATGTGGAAGAGGTGAAGCTCGCCAAGCGCATGCTGGACGCCATGCCGGACGGCACGGGCGTCGCGCTGGTCGACGGCAAGATGCTGGACGACGCCACCTGGAAGCAGGCGAAAGTGATCGTCGATCTCGCGCGCCTGGTCGCCGCCAAAGAACCGGAGATGGCGAAAGCCTACGGCCTTTGATGGCCCGCAGCGCTCGAGCATTGAAATTGCAGCGCGAATGAAGCACCCATCCCCAGCACGCCACGGGGATGGGACTCAGATGATCAAATTCGCCGCAGCTTTCGCCGCTTTCGCACTGATGCTCGCGCCCACAATCGCGCTCGCACAAGCGCCAACCGCGCAGGAGCGCGCGCGGGTGGAGCGCATCTTGCGCCGCACACCGCTAATCGACGGACACAACGACCTGCCCTGGGCGCTGCGCAGCGATCATGGCGGCGAGATCGTCGATCTCACCGCCGATACCCGCCAGCTGACGCCCCCGCTGCATACCGACATCCCGCGCCTGCGCGCGGGCGGGGTCGGCGCGCAATTCTGGTCGGTCTATGTGCCCGCCTCGCTGGAGGGCCTTGAGGCTGCGGAGGCCGTGCGCGAGCAGATCGACCTCACCCGCCGCATCATCGCCCGCTATCCGCGCGTGTTCGAATACGCCGAAAGCGCCGACGACATCGTGCGCATCCATCGCGCCGGGCGCATCGCCTCCATGTTCGGCATGGAGGGCGGCGAAGCCATCAACAACAATCTGGCGCTGCTGCGCGAATTCCGCGCCTCCGGCGTTCTCTACATGACACTGACGCACTCAACGACCATCGATTGGGTCGACAGCGCCACCGATGCGCCGCGCCATGGCGGGCTCTCCGATTTCGGCATCGAGGTCGTGCGCGAAATGAACCGCATCGGCATGCTGGTCGATCTTTCTCACGTCTCCGCCGAGGCCATGCGCGACGCGATTGCCGCGAGCGCGGCGCCGGTGATCTTCTCCCACTCGTCCGCCTTCGCCATCACGGCCCATCCCCGCAACGTGCCCGACGACGTGTTGCGCCTGGTGCGCGACAATGGCGGCGTCGTCATGGTGAACTTCACCTCGCCGTTCGTCTCGGAGGATTTCCGCCGCTGGAGCGCGCAGCGCGCCGGCAAGCAGGCGGAGTTCCGCGCGCTCAACCCGGGCGACACGCCGGCGGCCGATCGTCTGTTGCAGGAATGGACCGCGGCCAATCCGGCGCCGCGCGTGACGCCGTCCGCCATCGCCGATCACGTCGAGCACATCGCCCGCCTCGCCGGCCGCGCGCACGTCGGGCTCGGCGCGGATTATGACGGCGTCACCTATTTGCCGGAAGGCATGGAAGGCGTGGACGGCTATACGCCGCTCTTCGTCGAGCTGATCCGGCGCGGCTGGAGCGACGCTGATCTCGCCGCGCTCGCGGGCGGCAATCTGCTGCGTGTGCTCCGTCAGGCGGAACGGGTCGCCGCGCGGTCGCGCTAAATGCGCTCGCGCTCGCGGACGATGGTGCGGTCCGCGCTGGATTGGGCTGGCGCTTCATGCACGGCTACGCGGTGGCGGTAAACGAGCTCGCCGCCTTTCCAGCCGGTGTAGCCCAGAATCAGCGCCACCCCGACGGAGAGCGTAAGCCCCCAAGGCATCACTGCTTCCTCTGCGCCCTGCGCAGCGCGCAGCCCCCACGAAATCGCAGCGAGGGCGACGGCGAGAAGATTGCCGATCATGTGACGCCAGGCGTCGGCGAGGTAACGGATACGTTCGTCACCGAAAAAGTCGGCGAATCCGGCGAGCGCAGCCACGAGTGCGGTGATCACGCCCGCGCCTACCATCCAGAGCCCGGCGACCGCCCAAGCGCGACTGCCGCCACCGACGTACACCAGGTCGCACACCAGCGTGGCCACCAGAAAGGCGATGGGGAATACCACCAGCATCGGGTGGAGTGGATGGCCCGCTATCTTTGCGGTGCTGCGTGGGTTGCTACTGGGCATGGCGCGCCTCCGGTTGAGCGAAAAACGCCCACCGGACGCCAGCCGTTCCTAGCCGCGCAGGCTCGCGCCCGTCGCTTTGACTACGGCGCTGACGATTTTGGCGCTCGCGGCCTCGATCTCGGCGTCGGTCAGGGTCTTTTCGCGGGGCTGCAGCGTGACCTCGATGGCGAGGCTCTTCTTGCCCGGCGCCATGCGCTCGCCGCGATAGACGTCGAACAGCGAAACGTCGGTGATGAGCTGTTTGTCGGCGCCGAGGGCGGCGCGCACGACGTCCTGCGCTGAGACGCCATCGTCGACGACGAAGGCGAAGTCGCGCGTCAGCGGCTGCAGGTCCAGCTTCTCCAGCGGCGGCTTGGCGCGGCCGCGCGCGCGTGGCGGCGGCAGCGCATCGAGGAAAATCTCGAACGCAAGGACGGGCGCTTCCACATCGATCGCCTTGAGCGCGCGCGGATGGAGTTCCCCGAAATAGGCCAGCACTTTCGGCCCAAGCTTCAACACGCCGGCGCGGCCCGAGCGCCAGTGCGCTGGCGCATCCGCTGCGGTCTGCAACGACGCTACGGGCGCGCCGATGGCCTCCAGAATGAACAGCGCATCGCGCTTCATGTCGAATACGTCCGGTTGCGGCGCTGCCTTCCAATGCCGCGACGGGCGCGCGCGCCACACCGCCGCTATGGTTCGCTCCTGCCCGGCGTCGGCGGTGCTGCGATAAATCGGGCCAGCTTCGAACAGACGCGCATCGCCAAAGCCGCGGTCGGCGTTCTTCTGCGCCGCGACGAGGAGTTGCGGCAACGCGGAAGGGCGCATGCAATCGAGATCGCTGGCGATCGGATTGGCGACCAGCATGTCTTCACCGCCGCCGCCAAACGCTTGCGCTTGCTTGCGCGAGCAGAAGCTCCAGGTGATGGCTTCGAGATAGCCGAGCGAGGCTGTAGCCCGGCGCGCCAGGCGCGTGCGGCTTTCGCCGACACTCGAGGGCGGAGCGCGGAAGCCTTCGGCGCGCGGCGGCGCCGTTTCCGGCAGCTTGTCGTAGCCTTCGATGCGCGCGACTTCTTCGACGAGATCGGCTGGCCCTTCGACATCGCGTCGCCAGGTCGGCGGCTCGACGATAATGCGTTTGGAGCCATCGCCTTCCGCGCTCGTCTCGAAACCCAGCGCCTTCAGCACCGCGCGCACGCGTGTGGGCTTCACATCGATGCCGGCGAGCTGGCGCACGCGGTCGGGGTCGAAGAACACAGGCTTCGGCGGCGCCGGCATCTCGCCGGCCACCATGACGTCGCTCGCCTCGCCGCCGCAGGTATCCAGGATCAGCTTGGTCGCAAGCTCGATGCCGGGCACGACGAAGCCGGAATCCACGCCGCGCGCGAAGCGATACTGGGCGTCCGTATTGAGCCCGAGCGTGCGGCCGGTCTGGTGCGTGCGGCTCGCATCGAAATAGGCGCTTTCGAGCAAAACGTCGGTCGTCGCTTCGCTGCATCCGCTGTCTTCGCCGCCAATAACGCCGCCGAGACCGAGCACGCGCGCATCGTCGGCGATCACGCACATCTGCGGCGTCACCTTATAGGTTTCGCCGTCGAGCGCCTTGAAGCTTTCGCCTTCGCGCCCAAGGCGCGCGCGCACCGCGCCCTTGAGTTTCGCCGCGTCATAGACGTGGAGCGGGCGGGCGCGGTCGTGGGTGATGAAATTGGTGATATCGACAAGCGCGCTGCGCGGCTTGATGCCGATGGCGCGCAAGCGTTGCTGCAGCCACGCGGGCGAAGGCCCGTTCTTCACGCCGCGTATGAGCCGGCCCGCGAACAAGGGGCACGCATCGGTGTCTTCCGTCGCCACCTTTTGCGGCGACTTGAACCGCCACGGCACGGGCAGCACCGGCTTGGTGATGTGTTTGCCGACGCCGGCCGCCGCCAGGTCGCGCGCGATGCCGTCAACGCCCAGCCAATCGGGCCGGTTCGGCGTCACCTCGATGTCGATCACCGGATCGTCGAGCCCCAACGCTTCGGCGAGCGGCGTGCCGACCTTCAGTTTCGGATCGAGTTCGACAATGCCGTCGGCGTCGCTATCGAGCTCAAGCTCGGCGCCGGAGCACAGCATGCCGTTGGACACAACGCCGCGCACGGGGCGCGCTTCCAGCGTGATGCCGCTGCCGGGAATATACGTCCCAACCGGCGCGAACGCGGTGACGAGGCCTGCGCGCGCGTTCGGCGCGCCGCAGACGATCTCAAGCTGGCCTTGCGCGGTTTCGACTTGGCAGACTTGCAGCTTGTCGGCGTTCGGGTGCTTCGCGGCGCTGATGATGCGCGCGACGGTGAACGGCGCGAGCTTCTCGCCGGCATTCTCCACGCCTTCGACTTCCAGACCGGTCATGGTCATGGTCTCGACGATTTGGTCGAGGTTCGCTTCGGTGGCGAGGTGGTCCTTGAGCCAGGAGAGCGTGAATTTCATGGCGCGCGCTCCATTCCCCCTCCCCTCGAGGGGGAGGGGGTTAGGGGGTGGGGTGGGTTTCTTAGATCGGACACGCACCAGCGAGCGTGAGTGATCACCCCCACCCCTGCCCCTCCCCCCTCCAGGGGGAGGGGTGCGTTGTGGATGATTGCCGCCATCACCCCACTCCCTGCGCCAAGCCGGGCAAAAGGAATGGGCTGAAGCCGTAGTGTTTCAGCCAGCGCGTGTCGGCGGCGAAGAAGTCGCGCAGATCCGGCATGCCGTACTTCAACATCGCCAGGCGATCGATGCCCATGCCGAAGGCGTAGCCTTGGTACTTCTCGGGATCGATGCCGCAATTCTTCAAGACGTTCGGATGCACCATGCCGCAGCCGAGAATTTCCAGCCAATCATCGCCGGCGCCGATCTTCACCTGGCCGCCGGAGCGATCGCAGCCGACATCGACTTCCGCGCTCGGCTCGGTGAACGGGAAGTGGTGCGGGCGGAAGCGCAAGCGCACGTCGTCGACTTCGAAATAGGCTTTGATCGCGGCGATCAGCACGCTCTTCAGATCCGCCATGTTCGTGGTCTCGTCGATGACGAGGCCCTCGATCTGGTGGAACATCGGCGTGTGCGTGGCGTCGGAATCCTTGCGGAAGGTGCGCCCCATGCAGATCATGCGGATGGGCGGCTTCTGCTTCAGCATCGTGCGCACCTGCACCGGGCTTGTATGCGTGCGCAGCACTTTGCGCGCGCCGTCCTCGCCCTTCGCATCGAGAAAGAACGTGTCGTGCGTTTCGCGCGCCGGGTGGTTCGGCGGGAAGTTAAGCGCGGTGAAGTTGTTGAAGTCGGTCTCGATGTCGGGGCCTTCTTCGACCGAGAAGCCCATCTCGCCGAAGATCGCGGCCAGCTCTTCCATCACCTGTGAAACGGGATGGATCGTGCCAAGCCGCGGCTTCACCGGCGGCAGCGTGACGTCCACCGCCTCGCTCTGCAGCTGGCGCTCAAGCGCGGCCTCGGCCATCGCCGCCTTCTTGGTGACGATGGCTTCGGTGACCTTGTCCTTCAGCACGTTGAGCGCCGCGCCATAGCTGCGCCGCTCGTCCGGGCTCATTGAGCCCAGATTGCGCATTAGGGCCGAAATGCTGCCCTGCTTGCCGAGCGCCTCTACGCGCAGCGCTTCGAGCGATGCTTCGTCATTCGCAGCAGCCGCGCGCGCGAGCAGATCGCGTTCGAGCTCGTTAAGATCGGTATTCGCTTCCATTTCGGCTCCCCTGCTCCCCCTCGATGGGGGAGCGGTCAGCGCGAAGCGCTGACTGAGGGGGTGGATCCTCAACGGTGCGGATGAGCCACTTGAGGCTGTTCTGCGTCGTTGCGCTTCCACCCCACCCGTCGCCGCTTTCGCGGCGACACCCTCCCCATCGAGGGGAGGGATGAAGCTGCGCTTTGCGGCGAACTCTACTTCAGTGCGGCTTGGGCTTGCGCAACAAGACCCTTGAACGCCGCGGGCTCGTTCATGGCGATGTCGGCCATGACCTTGCGGTCCAGCTCGATGCCCGCCTGACGCAGCCCGCTGATAAATCGCGAATAGGTGAGGCCCTCTTCCCGCACAGCCGCGTTGATGCGCTGGATCCAAAGCGCGCGGAACGTGCGCTTCTTGTTCTTGCGGTCGCGATAGGCGTAGAGGCCGGCCTTCTCCACGGCGGCGTTCGCCGCGCGGAACGTGTTCTTGCGGCGGCCGTAATAGCCCTTCGCCTTCTTTAGAACTTTCTTGTGACGGGCGTGCGCGGTGACGCCCCCTTTGACGCGTGCCATGGGTGTATCTCCGTCAGATTCTTATTTGAGGCCGTAAGGGGCCCAGGCCTTGACGCGCTCGGCGTCCGGCTTGGCCAGCACGTCGGTGCCGCGGTTCTGACGGATGTACTTGCCGTTATGGCTGATGAGGCGGTGACGCTTACCAGCGACGCCGGCTTTCACCTTGCCGGAGGCAGTGAGCTTGAAGCGCTTTTTCACGCCGCTCTTGGTCTTCATCTTCGGCATTTTATCCTCCAGTGGGATCGGAAAGCGTCCATACGGACGCCAAGAAGGACCGCCACGGCATGCCGTTTCGCCGGGCCGTCCATGAAAGGGCGGGCGTGTAGCACGCAGCCAGTAGCGGAGCAAGCAAACCACCGGCTGGAGCGGGGGCCGGGCTGCGGTTAGGCTCGCTCTGTGGAAAGGGGACCAGGATGCGCCAGCCGAAGAATCTCGCTGAAGCCAGGCAGATATTCAGCGCGGAAAAGAGCAAGTTCGCCGCCGCGGCCAGCGCGATCGCCGGCTCGCGCTGGTTGATGGCGGTCCTGGCCACCTTCGCGCTGGCTTTCGGCACGCACCTCGCCTATGCGCCCGACCGTCTGCCGCCGGTGACGGGACTGTCGGCGGCAGACTTCGGCTTGCCGACAAACCTCGATTTCGGCGTGGCCGGCGAACAGGCCGAGCAGGCGGCGGCGGCCGCCCGCAATCAGGATATGCGCGGCCATGTGGCGGACGCCATCGCCGCGAACCCTGACCGCGCGCCGCTGATCAACACGATCGGCTTTGGCCTCGCGATGGCTCTGCTGGCGATCAATATGATCATCATGACCAAGCGCCGGCGTCACAGCCGCGGTTAGCGCTCGCCAAGGCGGAAGCCGAAGCGATACGGCGGCCGCGCGATTTCCGCCTCTGGCCAATCCTGCCAGGCGCCGGGGCTCGTCACCGCCAACGCGACCGCGCCGTACGGCGTGATCAGGGACTCGCCGAGCGTCATTTCATGGATCGCGCCGGCGAGTTCGACGCGCAGGCGCAGACGCCCGGCCCATACACACGTGACATTGGCCGCACAGCGGCTGTCCTCGATCACTTCGATGGGGCGTATGCGCAGGCCCATCCCGAAATCGGCCGTCTCGCCGATGCCGGCGGCGATGACCCCCGGCGCGTGCAATTCGTTGTCCAATCGCGCCAGATCGGCGCGAATGTGATCGGCCGATGGCGAGGGTTGGGCGGTAGCGCCTGCAGCACAGGCGCCCAGCATCAGCGCAAACAAGACTGCGCGCATGGACACTCCTCCTTTGCGCTGAGCTGGCACGTCTTTCGCTGAACGGCGGCTTAGGGCGCCGTTATGAGGCCCGCGGGGCCATCACCATGACGACCTGGCGGCCTTCGAAGCGCGGCTCGTGCTCGACCTTGGCGATGTCGTCCAGCTCCTCGCGCATGCGATTCAATAGCTCCATGCCCAAGTGCGTATGCGCCATCTCGCGGCCGCGGAAGCGCAAGGTGACCTTCACCTTGTCGCCTTCCTCGAAGAAGCGATGAATGGCCTTCATCTTCACCTGGTAATCGTGATCGTCGATGTTGGGACGGACCTTGATTTCCTTGAGCTCGATGCGCTTGGCCTTCTTGCGCGTCTCGTTCTTCTTTTTCTGCTCCTCGAACCGGAATTTTCCGTAGTCGAGAATCTTGCAGACCGGAGGATTGGAATTGGGCGCGACTTCAACCAGGTCAAGGCCGGCTTCACGGGCCGCTTCGAGCGCCGCCGAGATCGGCATCTCCCCCTGCTTTTCCCCCTCCTCATCGATGAGGAGCACGCGGGATACGCCCCGAATCTCCTCGTTCACGCGCGGCCCGTCCTTGGTGGGGGGCGGCGCTGCATACGGACGTCTGGCTATCGGGCCATCTCCTGTTTCAGTTGACGATAATGGGTGCGCTCCGCGCCCTTGGGACGCGGGATTCGCCTCATGAATATTGCTTGCCAGAGGCTCCGCATCAAGCGCTGGCGGCCTGAACGTAGACCCCGCAATTGCGCAATTGCGCGTCCACCTGCTCAACCGGCAGATCGGCGATCACTGTGGCGGTGAGGGCGACCACCCCGCCCCGCCCGCGCGGCGCGACGCGATCGGGGTGGTTGAGCGAAGACAGAAACACCAGGCAGGGCGCTCCGGCGGCGGCGGCCACATGCATGAGCTCGACATCGTCGCCGACCGCGAAAGCGGCGCGTTCGGCGAGCCCGATGCACTGGAAGAGATCGGGCCGCGTCACGAGATTCTTGGCGCTCGGCGTCGCCTGAGCGATGGCCGCACCGATGGGGCGCTCCTCCGGCCCGCCCAGCACGATCGGCGTTACGCCGCGCGCCGCGATGCGTCCGGCCAATTCGATATATTTTTCCTGCGGCCAGGCGCGCTGCGACTGGCCCTCGCCGCCCCGCGGCAGCAAAAGCACGTAAGGCCCGCGCACGCTGAAATAGTCGGGCCGCAAGCGCGGAGGATCGCGCAGCACCGATCGCAGCCATGAAAGATCCGGCATGAGCGGCGCGCCTTCCACGGCGAGCCCGGCGACGGCCAGCTGTTCGGCGTAGCGGTCCAATGGATGCAGCTCGGTGCGTTTAGGATCCAGATAGGCGTAGCTGGCGCCGGCGACCGCGCCGGACCATTTCGGCGGCCACGGGCGCAGCCCCTGGAAATAGTTCGCCGTGCGGCTCGACCCTTCAAGGTCGTAAATCAGATCGTACTTGGCCGCCCGGATACGCGCGATCAGCTTTGTGATCGCCTGCGGCTCTTTCGGCTTGCCGTCGGCTTCGACGGCGTCGAAATATGGGCATTGCTTGGCGAGGTCCTGCGTGGCCTCGGTGGTCAGCAGCGTGACGTGCGCGCCGACATGGAAATCGCGGATGCGCTTTGCGGCCGCCAGCGCAGCGATGAAGTCGCCGAGGCCGCCGAGCTGGATCACCAGCACGCGATTGATCTCTCCCCCGCCCTTTGACGACTTGCGCCAGGGAATCATGTCCGCTCTCCAAAACCCATCATAGCACAGGCGCTCCCGCCGCGCCGTTCTCACGGCGCTCGGACGCTTCTTGCACCACGCGCCGATAGACCGCCATTGTCGCGGTCTGCAAAGCTTCAGTCGAGTAGAGCCGGCGCGCGCGCTCGCACCCTTTGCGCCCCATCTCGGCGCGCGTTTCCGGTCCGGCGTCGAGCATGCGCTCGATGGCGCCGGCCAGCGCTTTGGCTGCGCCGGGCGGGGCGAGAAAGCCTGTTTCGCCTTCGACCACCGTCTCGGTATAGCCGCCAAGATTGGTCGCGATCACCGGCACGCCCATGGCCTGCGCCTCCACCGCGCCGCGACCGAATGCTTCGGGTTCCGTCACCGGAAAAACCGCAAAGTCCGACGCGGCGAACGCTGCATTCATGTGCCGCAGATGGCCCACGACCGCCACAACGTCGCGCAGTTCGGACTTTTCGATGGCGTCGTTCAATTCTTCCAGGTAACCCGCGCGGCCCTGCGCATCGCCGGCGACAATGATCTTGAGTGCGCCGGGGCGGCGGCGTTCGATCATGGCGACCGCCTCGACCAGGACCAGCTGACCTTTCCAGCGCGTCAGGCGCGCGGGCGCAATAACGACACAACGGGCGTCGTTAGGCGCGACGTTCCATGCCGCGCGCAAGGCCGCGACCTCTTCCGGCGCGACACGCGCGGCATCGAACACATTGAGATCCACCCCGCGCGGGATGACGACCATCCGCTCGCGCGGGACGTCGTAGTATTCGAGGACGTGTTCGCGCGTGTATTCCGAGTTGGCGATCACCACGTCGCCGCGCGCCATTACAGAATTGTAGAAGCGCTTGAGCGGCGACCGGGCGTTGTAGATGCCGTGGAACGTGGTGACCAGGGCAATGCCTGAGAGCCGCGCCGCGATCAGCGCGCTCCAGGCCGGCGCGCGCGACCGCGCGTGAATGATTTGAACCTTGTGCGCCCTGACGATGCGCATGAGCCGCCAAACGTTGGCGAGAATGCTCAGCGGATTCTTGGAGTGGGCCGGCAGCTTGATCAATCTGCCGCCGGCCGCCTCGAGGTCCGGCTCGAGGCGGCCGCCGGCGCTGGCGACCAAAGCGAGCCCCCCGGCGCGGCTGATCGCCTCCGCCATTTCAATCGTGGTCCGCTCGACGCCGCCAGCGTTAAGCTCAGGCGTCACTTGCAGAACCGACAGCATGTGACCTTCTTGCAATGCTTCGCCGCCGATCGACACCGCCCTCCCGGCTAAACCGGTGTTAGATAACGCTTTTAGTTAAGAAGGCGCTGAGATTCGTTAAATCGCGGCCGCCGGCCGCCACGTTTCGCCCGCGAATAGAACCGTTGGGTTCGACCAAATCGGGGCGCGCGCGCCTCTTCTGCAGGCGGCGCATCGCCCGCTGAACGAACGGCTTGGCTTCGTAAGCCTGATCAGGCATCGCTTTTTGCCGCTGGGATCCTCGCGGGGAGACGTATTTTCATGACCATCGCCGCCGCTCTGTTGCTGCTGCCGTTTGCGCTCTTGCAGGCCGATATCGCCGCTGCGCCCGCCGACCAGCGCTACGCTCGCTGCCTCGCTCTGATCGAGGACGACGCTGCGACTGCCTACGAAGAAGGCATGGCCTGGGCCGCTGAGAGCCAGGCGCTCGGCGGCTATAGATGCGCGGCGCTCGCCCTCGTCGCGCAGGAGCGATACGACGAAGGCGCCCGGCGGCTGGAATCGCTGGCGACGGCGCTGAACACGACGGATCCCTCTTTGCGCGCGGAACTCTTTTCGCAAGCTGGCAACGCCTGGCTATTGGCGCGTGAGCCCGCACGCGCGCGCAGCGCTTTCACGCGCGCGATCGCCACCATGGCGCCGGGCGCCGACGCGTTGCCCGATCTCTATATCGACCGCGCCCGCGCCTATGCGATGGAGCGCGATTATCGGCAAGCGGAGGAAGATCTCTCGCGTTCGCTCGACCTGCGCCCAGGCGACGCTCTCGCGCTGCGCCTGCGCGCGTCGACGCGCATGCACCAGAACGCCTTCCAACTCGCCGAAGCCGATGCGCAACAGGCGCTAAGCCTGGCGGCCACGGAGCAGGAGCGCGTCGACGCCGCCCTCGTCCTCGGCCACGTCCGCGAAAGCATCCGCACCGGCGCGGCCGTGGAAGAGCAGTAGCGGCCTCAGACAGGCGTCAGGCGATAACCGACGTCTGAAACATCAAGCCGATTTTCCGAAGCGTTCGGCCGCGCGCCGGCGCGCCTTTTCGGCTTCCACTTCGCGGTCGCGCGGCGGCGCGCTCGTCTCCAGCGAGTCGATCAGCGTGCGTGCGGCGGCGAACACTTGATCCACCGCTGCATTGAACGCCGCCTCGTTCGCCTTCGAGGGCGCGTTATAGCCCGAAAGCTTACGCACGAACTGCAGTGAAGCGGCGCGCACTTCCTCGTCGGTCGCGGGCGGGGCGAAATTGTAGAGCGTCTTGATGTTGCGGCACATGTCCGGAATTTAGGGCGCCATTCCGGCTCGCGAAAGGCGGTACCCCTGCCTCTTCACGCCGCTCCGCGCACCCAGTGGACTTGCGGGTCGTTGAAATCGACGACGTCGCCGAGTTCGTACACGTTGCGATAGCCGTAACCGTAGAGATTGATGAAGGTCTGGATGTTGAGCGCCAGCTCTACCCGTTTCAGCATCACTGGCTGCTGGTCGTTGGAAAAGTTGTTGTTGCAGTAAATGAGAATGCGCACGTTCGGATCGACCAACGCCGCGGCGAGGCTCTGCGCGGTGAAATCCGTGAGCGGCAGATTGATTGCGCCGTCGATGTGACCTTCCGCGAACGCATCGGCCGAGCGCGCATCGAGGACGATCGTATTCGGCTCGCGCGCCATGCGCTGGAAATTGGCCAGGCTGACGAGGCGATCGGCCCTATAGTTCTCGACTTCGCCCGTGAGGCCGCGAAAGCCCTGATAATCGATCTGTGCGGATGTGCCTGCATTCTTGTCCTGCGCGAGGGCGAGCGGAATGCAGCTCATCGCAGCAAGTGCGGCGGCGGCGAACAGAAAGCGCATGATCTCTCTCCTCCCAGACGGAAGGAGAAACCCGGCGTGCGGCGCTATTGCGGCGGCGAGCTGTTCATCGCCTCGATGAGCGCCGGCACCCCCAGCGCGTAGAAACCGCCGAGTAGAAGCCCCACCGGTAGACCCATCAGCGCCCCGACATAGCCGTTGCCGATCCGCTCGCCCCAATCGAGACCACGGCCCCAGAGGCGCAGGAAGAAGCCGACGCCAGCCCCGATCAGTCCGCCGGCGCCGCCGAAACGCCAGAGGATGATACAGAGCACGATCATGCCGACGAACGCGCCGATTGTGAGCACTACGCGCACCAGGGCTGTTCTCCTTTCTTGAGGACGTCCCGCCCTTCCATGACGCGGCTCACGCGCCGCCGCAAGCAGGCGCGCTCATCACCCGGGCCGGTCGAGCATCAACACACAGCCGGACATGTGTTCGTTGCGCACTACGCGCGCGCGCTGAACGATGCTGGCTGAGCGCCGGCGCACATAAGGGCCGGGCGTATCGGCGCGCCAGCGATTGGGGCTCGGCAGTACGGCGGCAAGCCGCGCTGACTGCAACGGGGTCAGGTCTGCAGCAGATATCCCGAAGCGCGCGCGCGCCGCCGCTTCGATGCCGAAATTCCCGTCGCCCCATTCGGCGACGTTCAAATAGACTTCCATAATGCGACGTTTCGGCCACATGAATTCGAGCAGCGCTGTGAAATAGGTTTCGAAACCTTTGCGGAGCCAAGACCGCTCCGGCCATAAGAACACGTTCTTCGCTACCTGCTGGCTGATGGTCGAGGCGCCGCGCATTCGCGCGCCGCGCGCGTTCGATTCCATGGCATCCTGGATCGCCGCGATATCGAAGCCGTCGTGCGTGCAGAAGTTTGCATCCTCGGCGGCGATCACCGAACGCACGACGTGCGGCGAGATGCGATTGATGCGCACAGGATGATAGCGGATGGTTTCGCCTTCGGCGGCGCGCTGCATCATCAGCACCGTGCCCGGCGGATCGACGAACAGATAAAGGCCGACCCACGTCACCGGCGCCAGCACGAAGGCGACGAACAAAACGCTCAGCACCGTGAGAAAGAATCCATAGCGCTTGCGCCGTTTGATGCGGCCGAGATCGAGATCGAGATTTGCGCGCGCATCGCGGGCGCGGCGCCGGTCCGAACCCCGCGGCGTGCGCGGCATTGGAATGTCCGACGTCCCGAATAGAGCATCGGCGTCTCGTGGCGGGCGATCGTGCATGGGCGGCGGCGCTGGCGTCGGCTCCTGCGTGCGCGGCGGTTCCGGCGCCGCGGACGGCTCGTCCGGCCTCGGCTCGGCCGCAAAGGAAGAAAGCTCCGGCTCCGGCTGAGGTTCCTGATCTGGGGGATCGGCGCGCGGCGGCTGTTGCGGCGCCTGCTCCTCAGGGTCCTCTTCGTCGGGGGTCATGCGTCCCACTCCTCGCGCACGCTCGGGTCGCGTTCGCGCGCCGCATGGACGGATTTGAGGCGCGCGAAGGCGGCCTCGTCAAGCAGCCGGCGCAAGGCCCATACCGCCATGCCGCGCACCAGCGGTGAATTATCCTCTAGGCGCGCCTCCGCCGACGGCGCGAGCGCCGGCTCGTCCGAATTGCCGATCGCGCAAAGCACGTTGCGCACGAAGCGGTCGCGCCCGGTTCGCTTTACCGGCGTGCCGGCAAAACGTGCGCGGAATTGCGCGTCGTCCAGCGCGGCCAGCTCCGCGAGCGGCGCGAGACGCAGATCTTCGCGCAGACTCATGCGCGTCTCGCGCGCCTCGGCGGCGAACTTGTTCCAGGGGCACGCCGCGAGGCAATCGTCGCACCCGAACACGCGATTGCCGACCGCTGCGCGGAACTCATGCGGGATTTGCCCTTTGTGCTCGATCGTCAGATACGCAAGACATCGCCGCGCATCGAGCTGGTATGGCGCGGGAAACGCATTGGTCGGACAGACATCGAGACAGGCACGGCACGAACCGCAACGATCTTCGTGCGGCGGGTCCGGCTCGATCTCCGTCGCCGAGAGAATCGCGCCGAGAAAAAGCCAGGAGCCGTGCTCACGCGAAACAAGGTTGGTGTGTTTGCCTTGCCAACCGAGCCCTGCGCGCATGGCAAGCGGCTTTTCCATCAACGGCGCGGTATCGACGAACACTTTCACGTCGGCGTCCGTCTCGCGCGCCAGCCATTGCGCCAGCTGCTTCAGCTTGCCCTTGACCACGTCGTGATAATCGCGCCGCGCCGCATACGCGGATACAAGGCCATGCCGCTTCGCCTGCAGAAGCGCGAGCGCATCGTCTTCTGGCGCATAGGACTGGCCTACCAGCACCGCGCTTTTCGCATCCGGCCACAGGCCGAGCGGATGGGCGCGTCGGTCCTGCGCCATCCACGCCATGTCGCCGTGGCGGCCCTCGCGCAAGTATTCTTCCAACCGCGCACCCGCCGGCCACGGCGCCTGCGCCGAGGCGACGCCGACGGCGTCGAAGCCAAGCGCGTGCGCGCGTTCTCTGAGCGCACTGGCAAGATCGGCGGGAGGGGTGGCTATGGTCACGAGTGGCTTATAGCCAAGAACGGCCCTGTCGTACGATTGGCGCGCACCGATCAATGGCCGCGCGCGCGTTCGAAATGCTCGTGTCCATGCGGTTCGGCGCGGCCCTTGGGGTCGGGGTGGATGATGATGTCCGCGGTGGGGAATTCGGCGCGGATGCGGTTCTCGGCCGCAACGACGATGCTATGCGCGTCTTCGAGCGACAGATCAGGGTCGAGTTCGGCGTGAAACTGGATGTGCAGGTAGGGCCCGCTCGTGCGGGTGCGAAGATCGTGAACCCTCAGGATGCGCGAGTCTTCTTCCGCCAAGCTGCGGATGCGGGCGCGTGTCGCGTCCGGCACTTCGCGGTCCAGCAGGTGATCGGCCGCCTCGCCCCAGATTTGGTAGGCGCCGTAGACGAGCCAGAGCGCCACCAGAAGCGCCGCGACCGCGTCGCCCCACCCTGCGCCAAGATAGGCGGACGCAGCAATGCCGAGAATCACCGCAAAGTTTGCGCCGATGTCTCCGGCGTAGTGCAGCCGGTCGGCGCGCGTCGCGACGGAGCCGGTCCGGCGCGCGACATGGGTCTGGTAAGCGATCAATGCGGCGGTGATGGCGATCGACACGGTCATTACAGCGATGCTTTCGCCGGTGTTGCTGAGCGGCTCGGGATCAACAAGGCGCCGCACGGCCTCGACGCCGATGAACAAGGCCGAAACGCCGACAATGCCGGACTGCAGCAGCCCGGCGAACGCCTCAGCTTTGCCGTGGCCGAAACGGTGTTCGCGATCAGGCGGGGTCGCCGCATAGCGCACGGCGAGCAAAATGATCGCCGAGGCGATGAAATCGAGCGCGGAATCCGCGAGCGAAGCCAGCACCGCCACCGATCCGGAAACGAGCCACGCCCACGCCTTCAGCGCGATGAGGACGCCGGCGACCGCAAGCGAAAGCATCGCCGCGCGCGCGGTGAGGCGCGCGTGCTCGGAGCTGGACACCGGAGGCGCTGCAGACGAATTCACGCACTCCATATGGCGCCGCCGGAATGGAGCGTCGACCGCGCGTTCCGCTCCTGCGAGGCGTTCGCGGCGCGCCGCCGCGGCGCCGACCTGGCCTGAAAATCGCACTTCCGCCCACCGGCGACGCACTTCATGGTTCGCGCTGGCTCATTTCGGGGGACGCTTGGCCTTGGACATGCTCGATCTTCTCCGCGCCGCCCTGCTCGGCATCCTGCAAGGACTCACGGAATTCCTGCCCGTCTCGTCCACAGGCCACCTGCTGATCGTGGGTCGCGCCATCGGCTACGACGATCCCGGCGGCGTGTTCACCGTAATGATCCAGCTTGGCTCAATCCTGGCGATCATGTGGCTGTACCGCCAGCGCATCTGGGACGTGATCACCGGCCTGCCGACCAAGCCAGAGGCGCGGCGCTTCGCCATGATGCTGTTCTTTGCGTTTCTGCCGGCGGCGTGTGTAGGCCTCGTCGCCAACACCTACATTCGCACCGAACTTTATATCCGGCTCGACATCATCGCGATCGCGCTGATCCTGGGCGGCTTCGCCATGCTGGCGATCGAGAAGTGGCCGCCGAAAGTGGAGGTGAAGGACGCCGCCGAAACGCCGATCTGGCGCGCGATCGGCGTCGGCGCGTTCCAGACGCTCGCGCTGATTCCCGGCGTGTCGCGCTCCGGCGCCACCATTTTCGGCGGGCTTGCGCTGGGGCTCGATCGCCGCGCGGCCGCGGAATTTTCTTTCTTCCTCGCCATGCCGACGATGGTGGCGGCGTTCGCGCTCGACTTCTGGACCGTGAAGGATCACATCACCGCCGACCGCATTGCAGAGATTGCAGTCGGCTTCGTGTTTGCCTTCATCTCGGCATGGCTGGTCGTGAAACCGTTCCTGGACTTCGTCACCAAGGTGGGCTTTGGCCCCTTCGCGTGGTATCGCATCGTGTTCGGCGCTGTGATCCTTGGCGTGCTGGCGGTCGGATGGCTGTGACGAAGTTCTGGACTATCGGTTACGAGAAGCTCGGTCAGGCCGATTTCGTGGCGGCGCTGAAGGCGGCCAAGATCAAGACGCTAATCGATGTGCGCGAAGTCGCCAATTCACGCCGCGCCGGCTTTTCCAAGACGTCGCTCGCCGCCGCACTCGATCAAGTCGGCATTGCCTATGTTCACCTGAGACCGCTCGGAACCCCCAAGACCGGCCGCGAAGCCGCACGCAAGGGCGACACCAAGACGATGCACCGCATCTATGAGGCTCACCTCGCCGAGCCGGAAAGCCAGCTGGCGCTTGCTGAAGCTGCAGAACTTGCCGGCAAAGGCCGCATCTGCCTCATGTGCCTCGAACACGATTGGCGCGTCTGCCATCGCAGCATCGTCGCCAAGTATCTCGAAACCGATTTCGGCCTTAAGCCGATGCACCTTTCGCCGGAAGCGTATCCCTGAGCGCGAACGTCAATAAAGCCAGCCACGCCAGTGCGAACGATCCGACAAGCGCGCTGGCAAACGCGGCATGGTCGTAAACGGCGCCGACCACGCCGAAGGTCGGCAGAATTAACAGCGCCGACAAGATGGGTCGTCGCGGCGCTGAGAGGTAAGCAAGCCCTGCGCAGAACAGCGCATGCGCCGCCAGCAATGCGAATTTCGCCCAGGCGCCGAGCTGCGCATACGCCAAGAGCGACTCGGCGTTTTCAATATCGCGCGTGATGGCGAGCAGTGTTGTGGTTTCGAGGTAGTCCGCGGCGGCCGCCAGCAGCGCAGCGCCGACCGCGGCAAACGCCAGCGGGCGCAACAACGCGCCCTGCGCGAGGAATAGCGCTCCCGCGATGCAGAAAAGCGTATAGGCTGGAATGAACGCCCACACATCCAGTGCGTTGACGGCGTCCATCGCGGCGATGGCTAGCGGGCGGCAGATAGCATCCGGGGCGCCAAAAATGGCTGCGAGGTCGCTTTGATTGCGCGCCAATTCAAACTGGATCACCGCGCCGGCCGGCAGGCATTCGCGCGCCGCTGCCATCTCCGGCAGCACCGCAAGAGCAACCGACACAACAATGGTGAGAAGTCCGAAACCAGCTGTCGCAATCGCCCAGGCGCGCGCGCTCACGCGGGGTTCTGCCGGGTCTGGAACTGACCGTACGGACGAAACCGCCAAATGTAGCTCGGCACGACCGCCTCGACGCTTTCCAACGGCTTGACGCCGAGATCCTGGATCGTGCCGACGGCAGGATCGCCGCTCACGACATTATCGCGCTTGAGCATGATCACCTGATCGCCCGTGAGCACGGGATTGCCGAACAGCCCTGTCAGCCAGCCCAGCAGAAGCCCCATCGGGTGCGCGATAAAGAACGGCAACGGCACGAGCGTCACGCGACGCTCGGTTTCGCGAACGATGTACTGCATCAGCTCCTTGAATGTGTATACGGCCGGTCCGCCGAGCTCGTAGGTCCGGCCGCGCGCATCCTCGCGCTCAAGCGCCGCACATACGGCGTCGGCGACATCGCCGACGAAAACGGGCTGGAATCTTGTTTTGCCGCCGCCGATCAGCGGCAGCGCGCCGAACGGGCGAAACGCGGCGGCAGTGGCCGCCATCGCGCCGAAACGGTTGAAAAAATGGTCCTCCGGGCCGAACACGATGGAAGGGCGCAAGATCGTCGCCGACGGCGCCGCTTCCTGCACGGCGCGTTCGCCGGCATATTTGGTGCGCGCAAATTTCGCGCCGGTGGGCGCAGCGCCCAATGCGGAGACATGCACGATGCGTTCGACGCCGCGCCGCGCCGCCGCCTCAGCGACCGCACGCGCACCCTCAACGTGCAGCGCATCGAAGCGTTGCGCGCCATGCTCGTGCAGCACGGCGACCAGATTCACGACCGCGTCGGCGCCTTCGAGCGCAGCGTCCACGGAGTCGGCGAAACGGACGTTGGCTTGCATCAGCTGAATCTGGCCGACGTCACCAAGCACCCGCAACGTGTGCCCGAGATGCGGCCGGCGCATAGCGACGCGTACGCGCGCACCGCGCTTGGCTAATGCGCGCACGGCATGTGTCCCGATGAAGCCTGACCCGCCGAATACGACAACGAGCTTATCGCGCATGCATTGCTCCGTCAGCGCCGATTCAGAGGCCGTGGACAATGCTCGCGCCGGCGCTCGAGGGCGTGTCTTTTGTGTGTCGCGTATGGAGCGTTCGACACACTTTGGCAACTCCGCGAACGCCCGCCCGGCGCGACAGCTTGGCTCACGTTCTGTATCAGAATCGGCTCTGAAACGGCCTCTTACGCCGGCGCTGGGCGGGGTTCGCCGCTGCGAAGCGCACTATCGTCGCAACCGCCTAAACCATTGGAAAAGAGCGGACCTAAACCGGCGCTTGAATCGTTTGGATACTCTACCGCGGCTAATCCCTCCCCCCGTAGCCGTGGACCCCAGAAGCCGTCGGCGCCGCCGAGCGCCGGCGGCTTCGCCTTAAACACGGCGCCGTTGGCTTTTAGGAGCGCGCTACATGGGACGACACGAACCTATCCGTCTGCAAGAGAGGCAGGGCGGCCTCGCGCCCGGCGAGCGGGTGATTGACGTCAAGTATGCCGAGGTGGGGCGCGAGCGGCGCACGCTATGGGGGCGCGTCAAGGCCGCCTTGCATGCGCTGCTTTGGGCGGCCGCCATCGGCTTCCTCATCCCGCCGGCCTGGGTGTTGATCCAGACCGTCAGCCAAGTGCTCCGTCCGCTTTAGGCTCAAGCGCTGAGGCGGGCCACGTCGGCTTCGCTCATTTCTTCGTTCGAATAGACGTCCTGCACATCGTCGAGATCGTCGAGAGCGGTCAACAACTTCATCAATTGTTCGGCCGCCTCGCCTTCGATCGGGATGGCGATGTCCGTTCGCCATACGAACTTCGCTGAGATGGGATCACCAAATCGCTTTTGCAGCGCAGCGGTTGCCTCCGCGAGCGCCGGAATTTCGCAGGTGACGACGTGCTCGCCGTCAGCTGCTTCGCACTCGTCGCAGCCTGCTTCGATCGCCGCCTCAAGCATGGCTTCTTCATCGGCAGCCGCAAGCGGATAGCGAACTTCTCCGACCCGTTTCCAAGCGAAGGAAACCGAATTGGTTTCGCCCAGATTGCCGCCATTTTTTGCAAACGCGGCGCGGACGTCGCCGGCGGTGCGGTTGCGGTTGTCCGACAGGCACTCGACGATGACGCCGACGCCGCCCGGGCCGAAGCCTTCGTAGCGGATTTCCTCCAGGTTCTCGCCGCCGGCGCCGCTGCCGCGGTCGACCGCACGCTGGATGTTGTCTTTCGGCATGGACTGCGCCCGCGCTGCGGCGATGGCGCGATAGAGCCGCGGATTGGAGTCAGGGTCCGCCCCGCCCACCTTCACCGCAGCCTGAATTTCGCGCGCCAGCTTGGTGAACATCTGGGCGCGTCTTTTGTCCTGCGCGCCCTTGCGGTGCATGA
>CAZIOD010000042.1:0-21604 GCA_964540785.1 uncultured Terricaulis sp. | reverse complement strand
CGATCGCCGGGAAGATGCGGCGGTCGGCGACCTTGCGGTCGAGTTGAAGTTCGCTGTTGCCAGTGCCCTTGAACTCTTCGAAGATCACTTCGTCCATGCGCGAGCCAGTGTCGATCAGCGCCGTGGCGATGATGGTGAGCGAGCCGCCTTCTTCGAGCTTCCGGGCGGCGCCGAAAAAGCGCTTGGGGCGCTGCAATGCGTTGGCGTCAACGCCGCCTGTGAGCACCTTGCCGGAGGAGGGCACAACGGTGTTGTAGGCGCGGCCGAGACGCGTGATCGAGTCCAAGAGGATCACCACGTCTTTGCCGTGTTCTGCGAGGCGCTTGGCCTTTTCGATCACCATCTCAGCTACCGCGACGTGACGTGTCGCAGGCTCATCAAAAGTGGATGAAACGACCTCGCCCTTCACGGTGCGCTGCATGTCGGTGACTTCTTCCGGACGCTCATCAATCAGAAGAACGATAAGGAAGACTTCGGGGTGGTTGGCCTCGATCGCCTTGGCGATGTTCTGCAGGATTACAGTCTTGCCGGTTCGCGGCTGCGCGACGATCAGAGAGCGCTGGCCTTTGCCGATAGGCGCGACGATGTCGATGACACGGCCGGTCTTATCCTTCAGCGTGGGGTCTTCGATTTCCATCTTGAGCCGTTCTGTAGGGTAGAGCGGCGTCAGGTTATCGAAGTGAACCTTGTGGCGAACGCGTTCGGGATCTTCGAAATTGATCTCGTTCACCTTCACGAGGGCGAAATAGCGCTCGCCATCTTTGGGCGCGCGAATCTGCCCGTCGACGGTATCGCCGGTGCGCAGGCCGAACTTCCGGATCTGTTGCGGGGAGACGTAAATGTCGTCCGGGCCCGGAAGATAGTTCGATTGCGGAAAACGAAGAAAGCCGAAGCCGTCCGGCAGGATTTCGATCACGCCGCCGCCGCCAATCTCGACGCCGCGCTCGGCCATCTGCTTGAGGATAGCGAACAGCATGTCCTGGGTGCGCAAGGTGTTGGCGCCCTCGATCTCGAGGGATTCGGCCAGTTCCAGCAATTCGGCTGCCGGTTTGCGCTTGAGCTCCTGCAGCGTCAGCTGGGTGAGCTCTTCGAGTGCTTGAGTTTCAGTCATTGTCGTCTCGGAGGACGGTCTGCGGGCGTGGAGCCGCCTCGGGCAGGATCCGTCAGATTGAAGAAAAACCGGCGGTTAGGAGAAATATGCGGCGCCGCCGTCGCGTGCGCACCGAAGCGCGCGTGCGGAGCAACACCATACTTGCCCCCCAAGCGTCAAGCGCGATCGGCTGATCAGGGTTCCAAGGTGGCGAGCAGCACCGCAGCGATCGCGACCAGGAACGGCACTTCACTCATCAGCCGCCAGAACCGGCTAGAGCGCGGGCGCTGGCCGGCCGCCAGCTTACGCCCTTCTGTAGATAGGAAGCCGTTGTAGCCGCTCAATCCCACCACCAGAACAAGTTTGAGCCAAAACCAATGAGGGACGTGGGCAAGGCGGGTGAAGTCCCAATCCCCGGTCAGTCCGGAGAGATAGGTGAAAAACAGGAACAGACCGAACGCCCAAGAGAGAATCAAGGATGGCGTGAGAATGATCAGGCGCAGACTGCGCGCCGCCTTAAGCATCGCCGTTTCAAGTTCGCCGCCAGGTTCGGATCCGGAGATGTAGGCATAGAAGCGCGGTAGGATCAGCAGCCCTGCAATCCAGGCCATGACCGCAATGATGTGAAGGCCGCGGGCCAGGTCATAGCCGATGTCGTGACCGATCAACGCCTGCCCCCTTGCGCGCAGAGCCCGAATTCGTCCGGGCACAGTCGGCCGCCCGCTTCAGAGTGGAGCGCGCCGGGCGCGCCGAGCGCACGCTCGACGAGGTCGGCCAACGCTTCAATGAAGCGCGTTGTCGCGCCCGGCGCGGGCGCGCGCAGGTAATAGGGTAGTTTCTGCTGCTCGGCGAGGTGAGCGTACTCGACATCCAGTTCGACCAGCGTTTCTACGTGCTCAGAAACAAACGCGATCGGCGAGACGATAACGCCAATCCGATCGCAACCGGCGGCGCGAATTTCCTGTTCGGTGGATGGTGCTAACCATTTCAGGGGTCCGACGCGCGATTGATAGCAGATGCGGCTCTGCCACTCGGACGGCAGCAATTTGCGGACGGCAGCGACGCTTTTCTCGACCTGCCATTGATAAGGATCGCCGCGATCGACGACCCGCTGCGGCAGTCCGTGGGCGGAAAAGAGAATCCGCGGGTTAGGCGGTGAGCCGGCCTGGCGCCAGGTTTCAAGAATGGCTTCGGCGTGCGCTTCGGCGAATTTCGCTCCGGCCGGGTAGCAGCAGATTGTCGAGCAGGGGAGGCTGGAGGCGCGCCGCCAGGCGCGTAGCGAAGACGCTGTCGTCGTCGTCGAATACTGCGGATAAAGCGGTAGCAGGACAGCGTCGGTCGCGCCCCATTCTTCGGCAGCCCGAGCGGCATCTCTCACAAAAGGGCGCCAATAGCGCATTGCCGTGAAGCACCGGAATGTGACGTTGCTTACCCGCCTCCCGATTTCGGCTTTCAACGCCTCCGCCTGCTTTTCGGTCTCGGGCACAATCGGCGAGCGACCGCCCATATGGGCGTAATTCACTTTCGCCTGCTTCTCTCGCGAGCGTGAGATCAACTCTGCCAGAAAGTAGCGAAAAGGCTGCGGTAGCCCGACGATGGCTTTGTCATTGAAGAGGTTGAGCAGGAACGGGCGAATGGCGGATGGAGAGTCCGGGCCGCCAAGATTGAATAGGATAATGGCGACGCGACGCGACGTCATTACGCGCAAGCCTGGCGCCTCCTCTCCCGGCTCAGAGGAAGGTTCGCTCCTCAGCGGCGCTGCACTCATGTGGCCGGTCCAGGATGGCTTTTCACGATCTGCACCAGTCGATCGACGTGCGCCGGCGTCGCATCCGGCGTAATGCCGTGGCCAAGATTGAAGATATGCGGGCTATTCCGAAACGCGATGAGCACGTCTTTTGCGGCCTCTTCGAGCGCTTTTCCTCCAACAACCAATGTCAACGGATCGAGATTACCCTGCAACGGAAAGCGTTCCGGCGCGATCTCGTAGGCATAGGATGCCGGCGTTTGGGTATCCACGCCGAGCGCAGTGATGTCCGTCTCATGCACGTAGGCGGCGACTTGCGCGCCTGCGCCGCGCGGAAAGCCGATAATCGGCGCCGCCACACCTAGATCGCGCAGGCGCGCAATCAGCTTCCGGGTTGGGCTGACGACCAAGTCCTGAAACAGCGGTGGCGAAAGCCCTTCGGCCCAGCTCTCGAAAATTTGCAAACAATCAGCGCCCGCGCGTACTTGCGCCGCCAAGTGGCGAGCTGTGGTTTCCACGAGAGCATCAAGCAAGGCGCGTACGTCGTGCGGGCGTTCGTAGACGGCGCGGCGCGCCTCATCCTTGTCGCCGCCACGGCCTTGCAGCATATAGGTCGCGACGGTCCAAGGCCCGCCGGCGAAACCGATCAGCGCCAGCTCGGGTGCGATCGCCCCGCGGATTCGCTCCACCGCCTCGTACACCGGCGACAGTCGCTGGATCGCGTGTTCCGGATCGCTAAGGCTCCACGCGCTGACGCCAATCAGCGGATCGAGACGGGGACCTTCCCCCTCGACGAACGACACTTTCCGCCCCAGCGCATCGGGCACTACGAGGATATCGGAAAACAGGATCGCGGCATCGAGTGGAAAGCGGCGCAGGGGCTGCATCACAGCCTCTGTGGCGAGGGCAGGGGAATAGCATAGATCCAGAAAACTTTTCGCCCGCGAACGAAGCTCGCGGTACTCCGGCAAATAGCGACCGGCCTGGCGCATAATCCAGATGGGAGGGGGATCGAGCCTCTCGCCTTTGAGAACACGCAAGAGAGCGGGAACGCTTTCCCGGTCGGTCATTTCTTCCATCCAAACTTAGAATCTGAACCTTGATTAAGGAGGACTCGTTGTTGTGGCGACATGGAAAGCGGGAGAATGCGGCCCCCCACAGGCAATCCACACAGACATGCTTGGCAAGGACTGACCGCAAACGCTGTTATGTCAATGGCTTGGGGGGCTTCCGATTCACGGGTGATTCGTTTGTGCACGTGATGTCGCGCTGTGGATTGGGCCGGGAGGAATCGCGCATGGAGGGAAGTGAAAACCGTTCGGGGGCCACCGTGGCGACTGCCTCAGTAAGAGGCTCAACAGCTTGTCCACAGGCGTCCTAAGGCTGATATGAAGGCGGACATGCGTGAGCGCCTCGCCACCTATTTCAATGTCCATCTGGTGTCGGATTCAACGGGTGAGACACTCGCTGGGGTGATGCGCGCCACCTGCGCCCAGTTCGACAATATCCTGCCGGTTGAGCATTCCTACTTTCTGGTGCGGTCGGTGCGGCAGCTGGAGCGGGTCATACGCGAGATCGAGGCGGCGCCAGGCGTTGTCATGTTTACGCTATCGAGCCTCGAACACCGGGCGTTACTGGAACAGCGTTGCAAGGAGATGGGCATGCCTTGCGTGGCCGTCCTCGACCCCGTGCTGGACGTCACCTCGCGCTACCTCGGCCAGGAGCTGAACCACCGAGTTGGGGCGGCCCGCAAGCTCAATGCTGAATATTTCAAGCGCATCGACGCCCTCGACTTCGCCATGGACCACGATGACGGCCAGCAGGTCGTCGAGCTTGCGGATGCTGACGTCATTCTGGTTGGGGTAAGCCGCACCTCGAAAACTCCGACAAGCGTCTATCTCGCGCATCGCGGCGTGAAGGCGGCGAATGTGCCGTTCGTGCCGAATGTTCCTTTGCCGCCTGAGCTTTTCGCCGATGACCGCCCTCTGATCGTTGGCCTGCTGATCTCGGCCGATCGCCTGATTCACATCCGCCGCAATCGCCTTGTCGCCATGAAGGAGACACGTGCGGGCAGCTACACAGATGAGAGCGAAGTACGCCGTGAGGTTATGGAGGCGCAGAAACTGTTCGAGCGCGAGGGCTGGCCAACCATCGACGTCACGCGCCGTTCGATCGAAGAAACGGCGGCTGCCGTGCTCAATCTCTTGGCGGAGCATCGCGGCGGATGAGCCTCATCCTTGCTTCCGGGAGCGCCGCCCGGCGGCGTATGCTCGAGGCCGCGGGTCTTGCTTTCGAAATTGATGTCCCGCGGATCGATGAAAGGGCTGCGAAGGCGGGGTTACGCGCCGAACGCATGACGCCGCGCGATCAGACCGAGACACTTGCCGAGCTGAAGGCGCTCTCTGTCGCCAATCGCCGCGCCGGCCTGGTGATCGGCGCCGATCAGATGTTGGCGCTGGAAGGGGAGACGTTCGACAAGCCGAACTCGGTTGATGAGGCGCGTCAGCATTTGCTTCAATTACGGGGGCGCACGCACGAGCTGATTACGGCCGCTGTTATCGCGCGCGAGGGCATCGTGATCTGGCGACACATCGATACGCCGCGGCTTACAATGCGCGCTTTCTCAGAGGCGTTCTTGCGGGGCTATCTCGAGCACGCTGGCGAAGACGTCCTGCGCTGCGTGGGCGCCTATCAATTGGAGGGGCTGGGAGCGCAATTGTTCGAGCGCGTCGAAGGCGATTATTTCTCCGTGCTCGGTTTGCCGCTCTTGCCGTTGCTTGCATTCTTGCGCGAACATGGGCTCGCGCAGCGATGAGCGCACCGACACGCTATGCTGTTGTGGGCGATCCGGTGAGCCATTCGCTCTCGCCGCTGATGCACACGACTTGGATGGCGGAGCACGCCCTGTCGGCGACGTACGAGGCCTATCGACTCCGCACCGACAATCCGGTCGCGGCACTACGAAAGCTAACGCAGTTCACCGGGATGAACGTGACGGCGCCGTACAAAGAAGCGGCCGCGGCGGCGGCGGACCGCAAGGATGGTTCGGTCGCCAATGTGCTGCGACGCGAGCCGGACGGATCGCTGTCGGCTTTCAATACGGATGGGGCAGGGTTTGTCGATTCGCTGGACGAGGCGGCGGTCGGATGGCGGGACCGTGCAAGGCGGACCCTCATTCTCGGGGCGGGCGGCGCCGCACAAGGGATTGCAGCCGCACTTGCTCCCACCGTCGAGACGATCACAATCGCTAACCGCACGCGGACCCACGCCGAACAGGCGGCCTCAGCGCTGTCCAATGGGCATGTCTGCGAGTGGGGGAAGCTTACGGACGCGTTCGCGGAGGCTGATCTCATCGTGCAGGCGACGACGCTCGGCGCGGCCGGAACTGAAAGCCCGATCTGGCCGCTTCAAGCCTGCGCCCCGCACACCATTATCGCCGATATCGTGTATCGTCCGCTGGAGACGCCGCTGTTGGCGAGAGCCAAGGCGCGCGGGCTCACGATTGTGGATGGGCTCGCCATGTTGATCCATCAGGGCGCTCGGTCATTCGAGATCTGGTTTGGCGTGAAGCCAGATGCGGGCAAGGCCCGAACGCGGCTCGAGGCGGCGCTCGCATGATCGTCGTTGGTCTTACCGGCTCTATCGGAATGGGAAAGTCCACGGTCGCGAAGATGTTCGCAGAGGAGGGGGCGCCGGCGTTCGATTCGGACGCTGCCGTGCATGAGCTTTACGCCGCGGGCGGCGCGGCGGTGGCGCCGGTCGAAGCGATGTTCCCGGGTGTTGCTTTTGATGGCGCGATCGATCGCGCTGCGCTTTCGGCCAGGGTCGTTGGGGATGCGGAGGCTTTGCAGCGGCTCGAATCGATCGTCCACCCGCTTGTGCGACAGGCACAAGCGAACTTCCTCGCAGCGCAACGCGCCGCCGGAACGCGGGTCGTGGTGCTCGATATCCCGCTTCTCTTCGAATCAGACGCCGCCCAGGGCGTAGATAAGATCGTGGTGGTGACCGCGCCGCCTGAGACGCAGCGTGCGCGGGTGATGGAAAGACCGGGCATGACCGAAGAAAAATTCCAGGGATTGCTGGCGCGCCAGACCTCCGACGCCGAAAAGCGCGCGCGCGCCGATTTTGTGATCGACACGGGCGGAGCGTTCGATGCGACACGCGCCCAGGTCAGGGCGGTGCTGGACGCGTTGCACGAAGCAGATTAGCGCCATGGTTATGCGCGAGATCGTGTTCGACACGGAGACCACGGGCGTGTTCGCCGAACACCCGGAGAGGGACCTCTGCGACAGAATCGTCGAGATCGGCTGCGTGGAGGTTATTAATCTCGAGCGCACCGGGCGAGAATTTCACGTCTACATAAATCCGGACCGCTCGGTGCCCGAGGAAGTCGTGCGTGTGCACGGGCTCACGCGGGAGTTTCTCTCGCAACATCGACGCTTTGCCGAGATTGTAGAAGAATTCCTGGAATTTGTTGGCGATGCGCCGCTGGTGGCGCACAACGCCGGCTTCGATCAGGGCTTTATTGCAGCGGAGCTCGCGCGTTGCGGCAGAGCGCCGCTCGCCGCCGAGCGCTTTGTCGATACGCTGCTGATTTCCCGCAAGCGATTTCCAGGCGCGTCCTGCTCGCTGGACGCCTTGGCCAAGCGCTACCAGCTGGACCGGTACGGGTTCGACCTTGCCGCACGCAAGGGGCCGGGCGGTCATGGTGCGCTGATCGACGCCCGCATCCTTGCCGAAGTCTACCTGCAGCTGAAGGGTGGGCGCGAACAACGGCTGGCGTTCGATGCCGGCGAAGCGGCGGCGGAAAGCGCGGCGATCCTGCGCCCAGTCCAGTTTGTGCGCCGCCAGCCACGATCTGCGCCGCTCGCGCCTCGCATAACGGAGGAAGAAGCCGCGGCGCACGCCGCTTTCGTCGCCAGTCTCGGGCCCAGCTCGATTTGGTCCAGACGGGTCGGCTAGGATCAGAATGCCGGCGGCGGCGCGAGCGGGGTATCGCCTGTCTGTTCACCGCGTGATTGGCGATCTCTAAGTTCGGCCCAATAGAGCGGCGTAAAATCGATGGGGTTGATCAGCAGCGGAGGATAACCGCCTTCTCGGGTGATCTCCGCGAGAATTTGTCGGCTGAATGGAAACAATAAGCGCGGACACTCGATCCAGATGAGCGGCTCGATGTCGTCCGGGCGCACGTTCATGAATTGGAATAGCCCAGCGTAAACCAGGTTGGCGGAAAACATAACAGCCTCGCCGCGCTTGGCTGCGACGTTTATGCAGAGGTCAACCTCGAACGCGTCGCCCTTTTCCCCCATTGGGCGCGATTTTACCTCAACGCCCATGTCGATTGTTGGTTGGATATCGGACCCACTCGCTCCGGCGTTGCGGAATGACAGTTCCTTCACGTATTGCGAGAGCACCCGCAGATGCGGGGAATCGGCTGGCATTTCTGCGCCATCGGGCGCTGGATGGGTGTTCATGCGCCTATCTCGCGGGCTAACCGGGAGGGAGGCGCTAGCATGCTGTCGGGCAGGCGCCAACGCAACCGTGGTGGCGAAGGGGTCGTTTTGGCACTATCTTAACAGTCTGCGTCTCATCCGCTGATGGGCGCCTGTGGAGCAAAGAGGTTGGACCAGGGCCTGATAGAGATTTTCTTTCTGGCGATTGTCGCCGGGTTCGTCCTGTTCCGGCTCTATACGACACTTGGCCGGCGCACGGGCGCCGAACGGCCTGCTGAGCCGCGGCCGGCGCCGGCGCAAGGCGAATTGCCGGACGAACGGCCCCCGCAGGCGCCGCTGGCTGGAGCGCCGCCGACCGGCCCCGCGAGCGAGGGTCTGATGGCGATCGTGCGCGCCGATCCGAGTTTCGATTCTCAGCACTTCGTGACTGGCGCCCGCAGCGCTTACGAGCTGATTGTCAATGCTTTTGCCAAGGGCGATCGAGACACCTTGCGCGGACTGCTGACGCCGCGCGTGTTCGAGTCGTACGCCACAGCGATCCAGGGGCGCGAAGAAAAAGGCGAGCCAGGTCCCGAACTCGTGCGGCTCAAGTCGGCCGAGATCAGCGACGCCAGTCTGCAAGGCGAAACGGCGCACGTGACCGTGCGTTTCGAAGCTGAGCTCGCCGAGGGCGCACACGGCGTACGGGATGCGCGTGAGCGCTGGACATTTGAGCGCGACATCCGTTCGCCAGATCCGAACTGGCGCCTGGCGCGTGTCGCCGCGGCGTGAGCAAGGGCGGGCGGGGACTTACCGAAGACGAAAAACAACTCTGGCGTCGGGTGGCAGCGCGCGTCAAAGCGCGCCGTAGCGTCAGGTTGGAAAGCGACGTGGCCGATGCGCCCATGGCGCAAGCAGGCCCCGTCGGCGCGCAGGCGCGTCCCCAGACCCCTCATTCGCCGCCAAAACCGCGCGCGCCAGCGCCTCCGCAGAACCGCGGCGCGGAAAAGCGCGTGCGCCGGGGCCGTCTGGACATCGGCGGCACGCTGGATCTGCATGGCCACAACCAAACGACGGGTCGCGCCGCCCTCACGCGCTTTCTGCTAACCTCGCAGCGCCGCGGCGTACGGACGGTGATCGTCATTACGGGCGTGGGCCGGGCCGGTCACGGGATTTTGAAGCAGCGGCTGCCGGTGTGGCTGGCCGAACCCGACCTCAGGCCGCTGGTCTCAGGTTTTGCGCAAGCGCACCGCGCACACGGGGGCGAGGGCGCCTTTTATGTTTTCCTGCGCGCCAGCCGCACAACATGATGAACGCGCGTTAGTCGAAGTTAGCAAGACGTAGCGCGGCGAAAAAGGCGCGCGTCATTCAATCTCTTTCAGCCAGTCATAACCAATGCGCTGCAAAGGTTATCGTCGCGCGCGTGTGCGCGAAGGGCCTGAGCGAATGGCGTCACTCCTGGACAGCGCGATGTTGCGCCGCCCGAAAGGGCTGCCGGCGCGCGCCGTCTTGTTTACGTGCGTGCTGCTTGTGGTGACCGGCCTTGCCTCGGCGATGACGGTGCTGATCGGCGCCCAGCGCGAAAGCGCGCGCCACCAGTTGAATACAACCCGCTCCCTAGTGATGCAGATGGCGCGCATCAGCGGCGACTTTCTCGCCGCGGGGGACGTGACGACAATGCAGACGATGGTGGAGCAGACGGCCGCTCGCCCTGAAGTGCGCCGCCTCGCTGTGCATGACGCCAACAACGCCGTGATCACCGAATCCGGGGGTACGCGGGCCGACGTTACGGCCGTACACGAGGTGGCGGGCCGCGTGTTGGGTCAGCGTCAGATCGTCATTGAACGCACGGCGAATAATGGCCTCGTGTTGGGTGCGCCCATTCTCCGGGACGGCCAACTTGTGGGCGCGGCCATGATCATGTGGGATGGCAGCGCCTACCGCTTCGAAGTGTTGACGGCGCTTGCGCCCTTCTTGCTGCTGCTGGCCTGTCTTGGGCTGATGGCCGTGCCGCTCACCGCGCACTACGTCCGCCGCGCGGTGTCGCCGCTGGACGAGCTGGCGCGCTTTGCCGAGCGCATTGCCGAGAATGGCGAGCCGGCGCCCATCAGGATCGAAACTGGCGATGAGTTCGAGACCCTGGCGACAGCTTTCAACAAGATGACGACGCGTCTCGATTCCTCAATGCGGCAAATCCAGGAGATCGCCTTCGTTGATCCGGCGACTCGCTTGCCGAACCAGGACAGGTTTGTCCGCGAAGTCGATTTCTTCATTCTGCAGAAGCGCGAAAAAGGCGACAATGGCGCCGTCGCTGTGTTCGAGCTGCAGCGACTGGCGCGTTTGCTGCAGACGCTCGATCCGGAAGCGACGCGCGATGTGCTGCGGGTGGTGGCGCAGCGGCTGAGCTGCACCGTTGCAACGGTCGATAAGATCGTCCGTCTCAAGCGAGAGGAGGATCGCGGCTCGGTGGTGGCGCGGCTCGGGAACGCAGAGTTCGCTGTCTTTACGCCAGGTTTGGCGACTCCTGCCGATGCGGCTCGCTTTGCGCAGCATGTGAACGCAGCCCTGAATCAGCCGTTCGATTGGCGCGGTCATAAGCTGACTTTGGGCGGCAGCTGCGGCGTCGCCATGGCGCCCCGCGATGGCCGCGATGCGGACGCCGTCATCCGGCACGCGCGGATGGCGCTGGGCGCGGCCCATGCTTCGCCGTCACGCCTCAAGGTTTTCACGCAATCGCTGGATCGCGAAGCGGTCGCCCGGTTGACGCTCGAACGTGAAATGCGCGCGGCGCTCGATCGCAACGAATTCCGCGCCTATTTCCAGCCTAAGATCAACCTTGCGAACGGACGCATCGAGGCTTGCGAGGCCCTGGCGCGCTGGGTTCGGCCCGATCGCACCATCGTGAGCCCTGGCAGGTTTATTCCTCTCGCGGAAGAGAGCGGCCTCATTGGCCCCTTGTCGGACGCCATCCTGCGCGAGGCGTGCTGGAAAGCTGCATCTTGGGCGCGTTCAGGTCACCCGGTGAAGGTCGCGGTGAATGTCTCGGCGCTGCAGTTTCGCAACGATCGCTTCGCCGAGCAAGTGCTCGCAGTGCTGCGCCATGCGGGTTTGCCGCCGGAATATCTGGAACTGGAAATCACCGAAACCGTGGCGGTGGAAAACATCGAGCGCGCACAACGCTTGATCCAGCCGCTGAAACAATCCGGCGTACGCTTGGCGATCGACGATTTTGGCTGCGGCCAATCGAGCCTGGGCGCCCTCTCCAAGCTGCCGTTTGACGTGATCAAGATCGATCAGCAATTCGTACGCGCGCTCGAAAATGGCGAGCAGCATGCCGGCGGCATCGTCGAGATGATCCTGGCGCTTGCGCGCACGCTCAACATGGAAGTGGTCGCTGAGGGCGTGGAACGGCGCGAGAGCCGGGATTTCATGGTCGAGCGCGGCTGCCACTGGGTTCAGGGGTTCCTGTACGGCGCGGCGGTGTCGGCGCCGGAATTCGCCGAACTCCTCCGTCGTCAGGCTGGCGAAGACGTCGAGGCCGAAGACGCGGCTTGATCCAACGCGCCGCGCCCGCCACATCTGGCGGCATGAGCAAACAACCAGGTTGGCGCGGCACGACGATCCTTTGCGTTCGCAAGGGCGGCAAGGTGGTGATCGCGGGCGACGGGCAGGTCTCCGCCGGCCCGACCATCTTGAAGGGAAATGCGCGCAAGGTGCGCCGACTTGCGGGCGGGGCCGTCATTGTCGGTTTTGCGGGAGCGACGGCCGACGCGTTCGCCCTGTTCGAGCGGCTCGAGCAAAAACTCGAGCGCTTCCCCAGCCAGCTGGCCCGCGCCTCGGTCGAGTTGGCTAAGGATTGGCGTACCGATCGCGCCCTACGCCGACTCGACGCGATGTTGATTGTCGCCGACGCTAAAGAGACCTTTTTAATTACCGGCGCAGGGGACGTGCTCGATCCGGAGCACAAGGTGATCGCCGTGGGCTCGGGCGGCAATTTCGCACTCGCAGCGGCGCGCGCGCTCTACGACCACGTGGAGGATGCCGAACAGATCGCGCGGCAAGCGATGGCGATCGCCGCCGACATTTGCGTCTATACAAACGAGAACCTGACCGTTGAAAGTCTCGGCTAAAGGCGCGTCGCAACGGCGCCTTGCGTTGCCTCGGCAGCGCTTTAAGTGATGGCGCAATGACCCACTTTTCTCCTCGCGAGATCGTCTCCGAACTCGATCGCTTCATTATCGGCCAAAACGAAGCCAAGCGCGCGGTGGCGGTTGCGCTGCGGAACCGTTGGCGGCGCAAACAGCTCCCGGAAGATCTGCGCGAAGAGGTAACGCCGAAGAACATCCTGATGATCGGACCGACTGGCGTCGGCAAGACCGAGATTGCCCGGCGCCTCGCGAGGTTGGCGAACGCGCCTTTCATCAAGGTGGAGGCGACGAAGTTCACCGAAGTGGGGTATGTCGGCCGTGACGTTGAACAGATCGTGCGCGATCTCGTCGAGGTAGCGCTCAACATAGTGCGTGAACAGCGGCGCCGCGAAGTGCGCGCGCGCGCCGAGGCCGCCGCGGAAGAGCGCGTCCTCGATGCGCTGGTGGGGCAAGGATCGTCTCAGGCCACGCGAGAATCGTTCCGCCGGCGCTTGCGCAACGGCGAACTCGGTGAATCGCAGGTCGAGATCGACGTAGAAGATGCGAGCATGCCGCTAGGGAACCTCGATATTCCGGGACAGCCGGGCGTCGGCGTCGTCAATATCGGCGAAATCTTCGGCAAGGCGTTCGGGCGTCGCACAAAGCGCGTGCGCATGACGGTCGATCAGGCGCACGAGCCCCTGGTGCGCGAGGAAAGCGACAAGCTCGTGGACCAGGAAGCGCTCGTGAAGGAGGCGCTGGCGCTCACCGCCGAGGACGGCATCGTCTTTCTCGACGAGATCGACAAAATCACCGCCCGCTCCGAGCGATTGGGCGGCGGCGATGTCAGCCGCGAAGGCGTGCAGCGCGACCTGCTGCCATTGATCGAAGGCACGATCGTCGCGACCAAGCACGGGCCGGTGAAGACCGATCACATTCTTTTCATCGCGTCGGGCGCCTTTCATGTGGCCAAGCCGTCGGATTTGTTGCCGGAGCTACAGGGTCGCTTGCCCATTCGTGTGGAGCTGAAGGCGCTCACGCGCGAGGATTTCCGGCGCATTCTCACCGAACCGGAGGCCAGTCTCGTCACCCAGTACAAGGCCCTGATGCAAACCGAAGGCGTGACGCTGGACATCACGGATGACGCGGTCGAGGCGATTGCCGGCATTGCTGCAGACGTGAACTCTTCAGTCGAGAATATCGGCGCGCGCCGTTTGCAGACGGTGATGGAGCGTATTCTGGACGAAGTTAGCTTCACCGCGCCCGACCGGAGCGGTGAGACTGTGCGGATCGACGCAGATTACGTGCGCGCGCAGGTCGGCGACCTTGCGAAGAATGCCGATCTTTCGCGCTTCATTCTCTAGACGGCCAGCCCGTGCTTCAGGGCAAGAGCGCGCAGGTTCGTTTCCGGCCGGGGGCCCATATGCGAGATTACTTCTGCGGCGGCCATCGATGCGAAGGCGCCGCAGACCGCCAAAGGACGTTCGCGCGCGTAGCCGTACAGGAAGCCAGCCGCGTACTGGTCGCCCGCGCCGGTTGTGTCGACAACTTGCTGAACCGGGAAGGGCTTTACCTGGAGCAACTCATCGCCAGCGGCGATGAGCGATCCAATATCGGAGCGCGTTACGATCACGACCGGGCAGTCCCGCTTTGCCGCTTCCAACGCGGCGCCGAGATCGGTTTGCTCATAGAGCGAGAGAATTTCCCGCTCGTTGGAGAAGAGCACGTCCACGTGTCCGCCAACGAGGTGCTGGAAGCTCTCACGATGGCGCTCGACACAAAACACGTCTGAAAGCGTGAGCGCCACTTTGCGCCCAGCGCTGCGAGCGATCTGAGAGGCGCGCACGAAGGCGGCTTTCGCGTCGTCGCGGTCGAAGAGATAGCCTTCGAGGAAGAGCATCGCCCCGGACCGGATCAGGTCGGCGTCTATGTCCTCCGGCGCCAGCAACGTGGAGGCGCCCAGATAGGTGCTCATGGAGCGATGTCCGTCCGGCGTGACGGCGATCAGCGACCGGGCCGTACCCGGCGGGGCGGGGCGGGGCGGGGTGTTGAATGTGACTCCGGCAGCGCGGAACTCGGAGATGAAGCGCGCGCCCAGCGCATCATCCGCCACCTTGCCGATATAGGCCGCCTTGCCCCCGAAGCTCGCCAGGCCCGTCATCGTATTGGCGGCAGACCCGCCTGCCGCGACGACGGCGTCCGTCATGCGCGCCGTCAGGTGATCGGCGCGCGCCTCGTCGATCAGCGTCATGGCGTCCTTGGCAATGTTCTCTTCAGCAAGAAAGGCGTCGGGCACACCCTTCAGCACATCGATAATGGCGTTGCCGACCGCGACGACGTCGTATGTGGAGGTCATGGCCGGCGTTAAAGCGCTGGGGCGGGCCGGTGGCAAGCATTGCCGGGCGGCGAATCCCTCGGCATTGTCGCCGACATGCGTTCTTTGCTTCTTTGCGGCGCCTTCGTCGTCCTCAGCGGCTGCGCCAGCACGGCACCGAGCCCCGCACCAAGTGGCGCCGCTTCCGAGGCGAATGCGCCGAGCTATCCTTCGCTGGCGGCCCAGCTTTTGGCGTCAGCCGGGCGGGCCGATGCGCCAAGCCGCGCTGAGCTCGACCGTGCGTTCGGAGCGCCCGACATTGAGCGGCGGGAGGGGGCGGGCGTCGCGCTGACCTACCGCCTGGAGAGCTGCGCGCTGCTGCTTCTGCTGACGTCGGATACGCGCAACGAAATGCGGCTGGCCGAGGCGCACGCGAGCGCGCGACGCGCGGGCGAGCCAGCGCCGAGTCTTGAGCAATGCGCGGCCGAGGCATCGCGGGGGAAATCTTAGACCTTCCGTTTGACACCGGACCGCGTGCTCTTGCGCGGCGCACGCTTTGCCGGAACCGGCTGCGTCTTGGCCGGATAAAGGCAGATATCGCGAATGACGCAGCGCGGACACTCGGGCTTACGTGCGACGCAGGTGTAACGACCGTGCAGGATGAGCCAATGGTGCGCGCCGTGCAGGTAATGCTTGGGCGTTATGCGCATCAATTGCTCTTCCACTTCAATAGGGGTCTTGCCGTCGGCCAGACCGGTGCGGTTCGCGACGCGGAAGACATGCGTATCTACTGCGATAGTGGCTTCACCGAAGATCTCCATCAGCACGACGTTCGCCGTCTTTCGGCCGACGCCGGGCAGCGCCTCCAGAGCGGCGCGGTCGCGCGGCACTTCACCGCCGTGATGCTCAATCAGCGCTTGCGAGAGGGCGACTACATTCTTCGCCTTGTTGCGCCAAAGCCCGATCGTCTGGATGCGCTTGGCCAATTCCACCTCGCCCAGTTTAAGCATCTTCTTCGGCGTGTCCGCGATCTGAAACAGGTCGCGTGTCGCGCGGTTGACGCCTGTGTCGGTCGCTTGCGCTGAGAGCACGACCGCCACGAGCAACGTATAGGGATTGGTGTATTCGAGTTCGGTGCGCGGCTCGGGACGGACCTCGGCAAGTCGCCGATAAAGGCGCTCAGCCTGGGCTTTCGTTAAACGTCGGGCCACGTGCGCGGCGTCCTTGGCGATGGCGTTCAGACCGCTAGTTTAGAGCCATGTCGCCGCAATGGGAACGCGCGCCCGCTGCACCGGTATTCGAGGGGCGCCTCTACATGGACGCGGAGCTGCGTCCGCATCGCAGCCTGAGCGTGGCGGCGTTTCGACTGATGCTGATCGTGGTCATCATCGCCAATCTGATCGTTGCGACAGTTTTCGTCGCCAGAGGCGCCTTTCCGGTGGCGGGGTTCTTAGGACTCGACGTGCTGGCGCTCTATCTGGCGTTTCGCTGGAATTACCGCGCCGCGCGCATTGCCGAGTATGTGCGGGTGGGCGCCCATCGCGTGCATGTTGCGAGCCTGGACGCCAAGGGAAGAGCGACGCACTGGGTGCTTGACCCGCTTTGGGCGCGCGTGTTGCGCGAGGGCGATGGAGTGTTGATTCGCTCCGGGGACCGGCAGATCCGACTCGGCGCGTTCCTGACCGCAAAGGAGTGCGAATCGCTTGCGGCCGCCCTCGATATCGCCGTGCATCGCGCGCGGCGCGGCTAGACGCCGAGCACGTCCTTCATTGAATAGAGGCCAGGCGCCCTGTGGGCCGCCCACAAGGCGGCGGCCAGCGCTCCGTCGGCAAAGACGGCGCGGTCGAGGGCGTGATGAGACAGCGTGAGAACTTCGTGCTCGGCCGCGAAGCGGACGTCATGCTCGCCGATAATACCTCCGGCGCGCGTTACGGCGAAGCCGATGCCGCCGGCGCGTCGCGGCCCCGCGACTGCCTCATGCGGTCGCAGGCGCGCCGCATCGAGGGCTTCGCCCCGGCCTCTAGCTGCCGCTTCCCCGAGGAATAGCGCCGTCCCGGAGGGCGCATCTACTTTGCGTCGGTGATGCGCTTCATGGATCTCGATGTCCCAGTCGGGCCCCAATTTCTGCGACGCCTGCTCGACCAGGGCCGCGAGCAAGGTCACGCCGAGGCTGAAATTGTTCGCGCGCACGATGGCGAGACGCGTCGCGTGGGCGGCAATCTGCTGTTCGTGCTCCGCCGCGAATCCGGTCGCGCCAATGATCGCGGCGCGTACGCCGGTTCCGGCGAGCGCGTTGAGGGCGCCAAGCGTGGCCCCGGGCGTGGTGAAGTCGATCCAGACCTCGGCGTTCGCGGCAGCCATTTCGGGCCCCGCTACGGCGGAGATGCCCTCTGGCAAAGCGAGAGATCCCTCGCGCACTGTGGCGCCGACGATGTGAAACCGCGGGTCGGCGCTAGCCGCCTGCGCCAGCGCTCGTCCCATGCGGCCGGCGGCGCCGGCGATTGCGATGCGAAGCGTCATACGCGCCCTCATGGACCGTAGCCTCGCACGCGGCAAGCCATGTACTCGGCGGAACCGGAGGCGGCCGCGGGGCTTTAACGTGTCTGCGACACTTCAACCAAGCTTTCGTGACAGGGCGATGCGAGCGAACACGTTGTCGTCCCCGTCCGCCGCGGCGGTGGGGACACTAAAGAATCGACGCCCGAGGACGGCGCCATGGGCCAAAGTCCGCAAGGGCGTTGGGCATTTGTGGCGTCAGGGGCCTTCAGGATGGGCATGGCTTGGCTACGTCGCGGCCATATCTCCTTGGGCGCACCTAGCGCGCGCGCCCTTTCATGAAATCGAGCGGCGGTTGGTCCGGGCCCGTCGACGTGCGCGCAGCACGCACAGTTTTGCGCCGCTGTCGTTGCCGCTGGTAGGCGCTCATCAACCTCTCCGGCTCTCTGCGCTTTGCTCGAATCTGGAGGAAGAGGTCGCTGATCTGCGGCAGCCCGGCGCGCAGATCGTTCTCGCCGCGATAGACCACGATGGCTTTGCGCTACCGGCCTTCGAGCATTATTGGGACGCCCCGCGTACGACGCCAGAGGCTTTCCTGCCGCGACGCAAATTTCCGATCCATGTTGTCGATAGCGAAGGTCTTGTGGGGCTGCGCAAGTCGTACGGGCGTGACCTCGGCGGCATGCTGAATGAGCTCGAGGCGGCGACGATGCTCATTCGCGCCGGCCTTCCGGCGCCCTCCATTCTCGCTGTCGATATCGAGGGCCGCACGATTACCTTTTCTTATATTCCCGGCCTCGATGTGCGCGAGACTCTAGCGCGGGCCGGCGCGCGGCTGCGCGACCGCGACCGCTCGCAGGAGAGGGCCGGAGGCAGGCGGCGTGCAAATCGCAGCCGCATCGAAGAAGGAAGACAGGCAGTCGACCGCGCGCTATCGCCGTCAACGGTCGCTGAAATCACCAGCGGGGTTGAAAACATTCACCGCGCAGGTCTTTCTCTTGAAGACGTCAAATACGGCAATGTCATCTTGGAACAAGGGAGCGGCCGCGCGTACTTTGTCGACTTCGAGCGAGCTATCCCATTGCGTGAGTTCAGCCGCGGCGCGCAGCGCTATGTGCGCGACCGCGATATGCACAAGCTCGTGCGCCAATTCGGCGGCGACGGTCTCACCGCCCGACGTCTGCGTCAGCGCCGGCTTCCCGGACGGGGCGTGTATGCGCCGGCCTATTTCGGCGATGACGTAAAGTGGGGACAGTTCTGGAATCCAGACATTGGCGTCGGCCGCTGGCGCTATCTGATGGCCAGGCATCTGCCGATCCCAAAGGGGGGACGCATTCTCGACCTCGGCGCAAATAACGGATTTAACGCTCTCGAAATGCTACGCGCGGGCGCGCAGAGCGCGATCGCCGTCGAGATCGACCCCGCGGCGATAGAGCAGGGCAAGTTTCTCAAGCGGGTCTATGAATGGGCCGACAACTCACCTTACGATCTCACCTACGTGCAGGGCTCGCACGGTGCGCTGGATGAGCTGCAACTCGGCCGTTTCGATATGATCAGCGCGTTTTGTACGCTATATTATCTTGGCGAAGCGGAGATGGCGCAAACAGTGCGCACGATCGCGAGCATGACCGACCTGCTTGTTCTGCAGTGCAATACCGACCGGGCGATCCATCGCGCGCGTGACGAGACGTTCCGCAAAGCTTCGCTCGAATTTACTTTGACGTTGGCGCGTGAGAACGGGTTTCCGCACCTCGAGGTCGTCGCGCCGCGCGGCTATTCCCGTCCACTCGTGATCGCCCGGAGAGATGGACCGGCCTAGCGGGAGGGGCCGTCGCTGGCGTTCTCGAAGAATTTCTTGACGCTATCGAAGAAGCCCTGGCTCTGCGGATGGGCTTCCTCGCTGCAATCCTTGGCGAACTCTTCGAGCAACTTGCGTTGCTTGGCCGTGAGGTTGACCGGGGTTTCAACCAGAAGCTCGACGTGCAGATCGCCCCGCTCCTTGCCGCGCAGGTGCGTCATACCCTTGCCTTTGATGCGAAAGCGCCGTCCTGTCTGCGCGCCCGGCGGAATAGTGACGCGCGCCCGTTCGCCGTCGATGGTCGGAATTTCCATGTCGCCGCCGAGCGCGGCTTTGCACATCGGCGCCGGCGCACGGCAATACAGATCGGCGCCGTCGCGCTCGAACAAATTGTGCGGCTTTACAGAGAGGAAAAGATAGAGATCGCCCGGCGGGCCGTTGCGCATGCCGGCATCGCCTTCGCCGGCGAGACGGATACGGGTCCCGTCCTCCACCCCAGCCGGGATTTTCACGGCAAGTGTGCGTTCCCTCTGGACGAGACCGCGGCCGCCGCAGGAGCGACAGGGGTTTTTGATCGCTTGCCCGCGCCCGTGACAGGCCGGGCACGTGCGCACGATGCGGAACATGCCTTGGCTTGCACGCACTTGGCCAGCGCCGGCGCATGTGCGGCAAGTCTCAAGTGGGGCGTTGCCATCCGAACCGGAGCCGCCGCACGGCTCGCAGGCTTGCGCCCGAGGAACGACGATCTCGCGCTCCATGCCGCGGAACGCTTGCTCCAGCGTGATCTCGACATCGTAGCGAAGATCGGCGCCGCGTTCGGGGCCGTTGCGCGGCCCGCGTGGGCCACGCGAAAACATCTCTTCGAAGCCGCCGCCGAAGATTTCGTTGAAGATGTCGGAGAAGTCATTGAAGCCTGCAGATCCGGGGCCGAACGGGCCCGCGCCCGCGCCGCCGTTGAACGCCGCCTTGCCGTAGCGATCATAGGCCGCGCGCTTTTGCGGATCGGAGAGGACGGCATACGCCTCACCGAGCTCTTTGAACTTCTCTTCGGAGACTTTGCAGCCGGGGTTCTGGTCCGGGTGCATCTTCATGGCGAGCTTGCGGAATGCGGACTTGATCGCCGCTTGGTCCGCAGTCCGCGGCACGCCGAGGATTTCGTAATAATCGCGGGCCGTACTCATTATGCGACCCAGATGAGAGAGGGGCGGCCTGCCTGCAAGGAGCAGGGCCGCCCCGATTCAGTTGTAAGACAGCGCCGCAGCATCGCTGACCTCAGTCCGCTTAAGCGCTCTTCTTGTTCTTGCCGTCGACTTCCTCGAATTCGGCGTCGACAACACCTTCCTGGCCGGGTTGGCCTTCTGCGCCGCCGGCGTCGCCTTGCGGGGCGCCCCCATAGAGCGCCTCACCGATTTTCATAGAGGCCTGCACCAGTGCTTGTGTTGCAGAGGCGATTTCGCCGGTGTTGTCGCTTTCGAGCGCCTTTTTCAGCGTAGCGATCGCTGCTTCGATGTTGGACTTGTCGCCGGCCGGTATCTTGTCGCCGTTTTCCTGCAATTGCTTTTCGGTGGCGTGCACCAAAGCCTCGCCCTGGTTCTTGGCCTCCGCAAGCTCACGCCGCGTCTTATCCTCACCGGCGTGCTCTTCAGCCTCTTTCACCATGCGCTTGATGTCGTCCTCCGACAGGCCGCCGGATGGCTGAATGCGCATCGACTGTTCTTTGTTCGTGGCCTTGTCTTTTGCGCTGACCGAGACGATGCCGTTCGCGTCGATGTCGAATGTGACTTCGATCTGCGGCATGCCGCGCGGCGCGGAAGGGATGCCAACCAGGTCGAACTGGCCGAGCGGACGGTTGTCGGCCGCCATCTCCCGTTCGCCCTGGAAGACGCGAATCGTCACGGCGCTTTGATTGTCTTCAGCGGTGGAGAAGATCTGGCTCTTCTTGGTCGGGATCGTGGTGTTGCGCTCAATGAGACGCGTGAACACGCCGCCCAGCGTCTCGATGCCCAGCGAGAGCGGCGTCACGTCCAGCAGCACGACGTTCTTTACATCGCCCTGCAGCACGCCGGCCTGGATCGCCGCGCCGACAGCCACCACCTCGTCCGGGTTGACGCCCTTGTGCGGCTCGCGGCCGAAGAATTCCTTCACCGTCTGCTGCACCTTCGGCATGCGGGTCATGCCGCCAACCAGCACGACTTCTTTGATGTCGTTCGGCGTGAGGCCGGCGTCCTTGAGAGCGGCCTTGCATGGCCCGATGGTGCGCTGAATGAGGTCGTCGACGAGGCTTTCGAATTTGGCCCGCGTCAGCTTCATGTTGAGGTGAAGCGGGTTGCGGTTCGCATCCATGCTGATGAAAGGCACCGACACGTCGAACTCGGTGCGCGAGGACAGCTCTTTCTTCGCCTGCTCGGCCACTTCCTTCAGGCGCTGTAGCGCGAGCTTATCCTGCCGCAGGTCGACGCCGTTCTGCTTCTTGAACTCGTCGGCCAAATAATTGAGCACCCGGATATCGAAGTCCTCGCCGCCGAGGAACGTGTCGCCGTTGGTTGAGCGCACTTCGAACACGCCGTCGCCGATCTCGAGGATCGAGATGTCGAACGTGC
>CAZIOD010000041.1:0-21973 GCA_964540785.1 uncultured Terricaulis sp. | reverse complement strand
CAGATCCAGACCGAGTCTCTGAGCACGAGCTACGCCGAATAGCGGCGCGAGTTCGACGCCATCGTCTATCTGCAGGCGCCGAGCTGGGAGATCGTGCGCCGTTGGCGCGGCGAGCAGGAAGTGACGCTGCGCGGGCGCGCGCTCACCGCAGACGAAGAAGCCTGGATCGACCGCTTCATCCAACACTACGAACGCATCACGCGGAGCATGATAGAGGGCGGACGGAGGGCGGATGTAGTCGTCAAGCTGAATGCCGAGCGCAAAGTGATGGTCGCGCAATGACCTCTGGCAGGCATTCAATTGGAAGACTGGTGTTAGCTACGATCTTCGCGCCTCTTCTGGGCGCACTCGTGAGTGTTCCAATCTTCTACGCGATCGCAGCAGTTATGGATGAGGGCCAAAACGTCCTCGCTGTTTTGAGCTTTAGCTTCGTCATTGCGTGTTACACCGGCATAATCCTGGGGCTTCCGGCAACAATAATAATGGGCCTTCCAGCGCACACGGCATTGTTCGTTTTCGACTTCCGCAAAGCATGGCATTACTCGCTCATCGGCGGCGTTCTAGGGACAGCCGTTGGAGCCGTCGTATTGTTCTTGTTCAGTGATACGCCGGCGGAGTCCAACAATTGGGCGCCCTTACTTGCAATTGGCGCACTAACTGGCGCTCTGAGCGCCTGTTTCTTTTGGCTCATCCGCCGCCCTGATCGCGATGCGGTGAAATCGCCGGGAGCAAACTGACGTGCGATTAGCTCTTCTAATGATGACGTTGCTCTTGTGGCCCCCAATCGCTGGCGCAATCGTCTTATTTTTCATCAACGGTCTTGGGTTATCAGGCGCGTTCACGGAGCCGGCCGAGACGGCAATTAGACGCCTTCGCCGGGCCGCGCTTGAGGGGTTCGAATTCGGCATGAGATCAATGCCATTCCTTTCGCTCACGCCTGCTGGCGTAGTGCTCGCGGCGCGACGTTGGATGCAAAATCTTGCCGACATCGCCGCAGGCGCGGCGGGCGCTCTCTTAGCCTTCGCGATCTTCATCGTCTGGATCATGATCGCTCCCCTCGATACATTGCTCGGCGGCATCGTTCCTCTGGTACTTGTGGTGTTGCTGATATCAGGCGCTTTCACCGGCTTGCTGATGAGCAGGCTTCGCCCGCGCTCGACTCCCACTACATCCGTACCATGAACAAAACCGTCGACATCTGGACCGATGGCGCGTGCAGCGGCAATCCCGGCCCGGGCGGCTGGGGCGCGGTGTTGCGCTATGGGGAAACGGAGAAGGAATTTTCCGGCGCGGAAGCAGCGACAACGAACAACCGCATGGAGCTGACCGCCGCAATCGAGGCGCTGAACGCGTTGAAGCGGCCAACGCGCGTCCGGCTGCATACGGATTCCAAGTACGTGATGGACGGCGTCACCAAATGGATTCACGGCTGGAAGAAGAACGGCTGGAAGACCGCCGACAAGAAGCCGGTGAAGAACGACGATCTCTGGCGCGCGCTGGAAGCCGCCGCGTCGCGGCATCAGGTCGAATGGAAATGGGTCAAGGGCCACGCCGACGACGTGATGAACAACCGCGCCGACGAACTGGCGCGGGGCGCGATCAAGACGCTGGGCTAAATGCTGACCGCCGGCGCCCTCGCCGGCCAACACCGCGGTTGCCGGCGAGGCCGCCGGCGGTCCATATTGCGCCATGCGCACGCTGCTCGTCCTGGCCGTCCTCCTCCTTGCGCCTGCCGCGCACGGGCAAACGCTCGAGGACTTGCACTGGCTCAAGGGCTGTTGGCGGACGACGGATCCGGGGCCGGTCATCACCGAAGTCTGGTCTGCGCCGCCCATGCCGGCGATGATCGGCTATTCCTACACCACGCACGACGGCGCGACCCAGGGCTGGGAAGCGATGCGCATCGAGATGATCGACGGCGCCCCCACCTTCATCGCCATGCCGCAGGGCGGCGCGCCCGTGCGCTTCGCATTTGCCGAGACAATCTACAATGACGACCATCCAGATCATTGGGCGGTGTTCGAGAACGCTGAGCACGATTATCCGCAGCGTGTGAGCTATCGTCGTGACGGCGCTCGCCTCACTGCCACGATCTCGAAGCTCGATAGGAGCGATGCGATTGCGTTCGAGTATCGCCGCATCCGATGCACGGCCAATTTGCGGCCGTAGAGCCTTCGGATTCACCTCAGCACTGCAGCCAGCGTCAGCTTGAGCCTGTTGAAGGCGGCGGCGTGGGGCGCTCCAGCTCAGACGCGCGCACTTTGAGCGTTACCCCGTCGACGCTGGCGACTTCCACGTTCTGGCCCGCTTCCAACGCGTCGTCGCTGACGGCGCGCCAGATCGTATCGGCGATTCTGACCGAGCCGACGCCGTTGGCGAAGTTCGCCACCACGCCGCGCTTGCCGACCATCCGCACATTGCGTTCGTTCAAGCCGCTCGCGGCGCCCTCGTTGCGCCAGCGCTTAACCAGCGGGTGACCGAAATAGGTGAGCGCGATAATCAGCACCGCAAACAACGCGACTTCCGCGATCCAGTTGGTCGGCAAAATGAGCGCTATGAACGCCGTCACAAATGCCGCAACGGCGGGCCAGAGCAGATACGTCGTCCCACTTGCCATCTCGACGATCAGCAGGATGAGTCCCAGCACCAGCCAGTGCAGCGGCCCCATCTCGTTGAGCAGGAAGAGCAGCGTGTCCATGACCTGAATGTAGCAAGCCGGTACTGAGTAGTCAGTAGTCAGTGAAGATCTGGCGCGCGGCCCCGGCGAGCGGCCACGGGCTATTCACTACTGCCCACTGGCTACTCACCGACCGATCTCATGGCGTTGGCGGCACGGCCGTGCGCCCGGCGCCCCCGAACGGACCACCCCCTGCATTTTGCGCGTTGAGCGCGCGCAGCCCCTCCACCAGACCGGCCAGCCCGCCGAGATCGGCCGGCACGATCACCGTACGCTGCTGGTTGGAGGTGGCGAGATCCGCGAAGGCTTCAACGTACTTTAGGCCGAGAAAGTAGCGGATCGCATTGACGTCGCCCTTGGCGATGGCCTGACTGACCATATCGGTGGCCTTCGCCTCGGCTTCGGCTTCGCGCTCGCGCGCTTCGGCGTCCCGGAAGGCGGCTTCGCGGCGCCCCTCGGCTTGCAGGATGGCCGATTGTTTGGCGCCTTCGGCAACCAGAATCGCCGCCTGCTTTTCCCCCTCCGCTTCGAGGATAACGGCGCGGCGTTCGCGCTCGGCTTTCATCTGCCGCGCCATCGCCTGGGTGAGGTCCGGCGGCGGGCTCAGATCCTTGATCTCGACGCGCAGCACTTTGGTGCCCCACGCATTGGTGGCTGCATCGACCACGTCAAGCAGGCGCGCATTGATAGCGTCGCGTTGCGAGAGCACCTCATCGAGGTCCATCGAGCCGACAACGGTGCGAATGTTGGTCATGCAAAGGTTCTGGATCGCCAGCCGCAGGTTTTCGACCTCGTAGGCAGCCATCGCCGCATCGACGACCTGGATGAACACCACCGCGTCGACCGAGACCACCGCGTTGTCGCGGGTAATCACGTCCTGCTGCGGCACGTCCAGCACCGTTTCCATCATGGATATGCGCTGGCCGATGCGATCGACGAAGGGGATCAGGAAGGAGATGCCGGGCTTCAGCGTGCGAAGATAGCGTCCGAAACGCTCGGCCGTGTACTGGCGGCCCTGCGGGACGATCTTGATGGCGCTGAAGGCGAGCACAAGCGCCGCCACCGCAAGAACAATAACGACGACGTCCATGCTCGTATCCCCCGCCGCTTCTGCAGCCTTGAGAGCTTGCCGTTAGCTTAACTGACCAAGCAGATGCTCTGCGCTGGAAACCTTGTATTCACCAGCTTCTTCGACGTTCAAGTGCTGTACCACGCCATCCTTGACAAGCATTGAATAGCGCTTCGAGCGCGGCCCCATTCCGAACTTGGAGAAGTCGGCGTCGAGGCCCAGCGCGCGGGCGAACTCTCCCGAGCCGTCCGAAAGCATCATGATGTCGCCGGCCACGTTCTGGTCTTTCGCCCATGCGCCCATGACGAAATGATCGTTCACCGCGGTGCAGGCGATAAGATCGACGCCCTTGGCCTTGAGATCGGCGGCGGCGTCCCGGAAGCTGGGCAGATGGCGCGCAGAACAGGTCGGCGTGAATGCGCCGGGAACGGCGAACAGAGCCACAGTCTTGCCGCCGAAGATATCTGCAGTGCGCATCTGCTGCATGCCGTCTTTTCCAGGCACGTTGAATTGCACGTCCGGAAGCTTGTCGCCGACTTTGATCATGTCCCTCTCCTCATCTCCGTTGCGTACTTAGGGCCTGCGCCGCGCGAATGAAAGTTCGCCCTGGCCGATGGGACGGCCGACGATCGGGGGGAGATGCGGGGACCTCTTGCGCCGGAGCGCCGGGCGCGGGAGCATAGGGCGATGCCGGACACACTTGCAGGCAAGCTTTTGGTGGCCATGCCGGGGATCGGCGATCCCCGGTTCGACCGCACTGTGATCATCATGTGCGCGCATGACGATGAGCACGCGATGGGCATAGTGCTCAACAAGCCGCGCGAGGAGATCACGCTGAGCGACGTCCTGGATCATCTGGGCCTCGACTTAGAACCGCAAGTCGGGGATCGATTGGTGCTCGATGGCGGCCCGGTGCGGCCCGACCGGGGCTATGTGCTGCACTCGGAGGATTTCGCGGCGGCGGACGTGACACAGGTTGTCGGTCCCGGCCTGCGCCTCACAGCCACGCGAGATGTGCTGGAAGCTGTGGCGAAGGAGAATGCGCCGGCGCGCTTCGTGCTCGCCCTCGGCTGCGCCGGCTGGGGCGCCGGCCAACTCGAGGACGAACTCAGACACAATGCCTGGCTCGTCGTCGACGCCGACGATGCGATCATCTTCGATGACGAGCACGGCGATAAGTGGACGCGGGCGATCAAGTCGCTGGGCCTTGATCCCTCGCAACTGATGGGCGACATCGGCAGCGCTTGAAGGTGAATAGCGAGTAGCGAGTAGCCTCTTGATTACGCTCTACTGACTACTGACGATTCCGAACAGCAAGTGATCGCGCCAGGCGCCGTTGATTTTCAGGTACGCGCGCGCCGCACCTTCTTGGGTGAAACCGGCTTTCTCCAGCACGCGGCGCGACGCGATGTTGTCTGGCTGACACGCGGCTTCGACGCGATGCAGATCAAGATCCTCGAACGCGTAGCGCACGACAGCGCGCACGGCGGCCGTGATATAGCCCCGGCGCGCGTGCTGTTCGCCAGCCCAATAGCCAAGTGAGGCCATCTGCGCCACGCCCCGACGAATGTTGGACAGCGTGACGCCGCCAACCAGGGTGTCGTCCTCCTCGCGGAAGACGAACAACGCGTAGGCCTTGTCATCGCGCGCGTCTTCGGCGTAGCGCCGCAACTTGTAGCGATATGAGCCGCGCGAGGTTTCGTCCTGCGCCCACGTCGGCTCCCAGGGCGTAAGATAAGCGCGGCTAGCGTCGCGCAGGTCGGCCCATTCCTGGTAATCGCGCAGTTCAGGCGCGCGCAGATAGACCCCTTCACCGTCGATCCGGCGCGCACCCTCGCCGTCTTTTCGCATCAACGCCATGGCTAGGAGTGTGCCTCAAACGCGGCGAGCGCGCCATGCCCGGCAGGGGGGCCGATCGCTGCGACGCAGTCGGGCCCCTCCAGAGCGCGATGCGCCAATTCCTGGATTTCCTCCGCGGTCACGGCCTCCACCCTGGCGCGGATTTCGTCGAACGAAATCAGCCGGTCGCGCAGAAAGACCTGGGACACCCGGGCCTCGGCTCGCGCGCTTGGCATTTCCAGGCCCATCAGAATCTGCGCTCCCGCAACGGTCTTGGCGCGCTGCAATTCCTGGGTCGTCGGCCCTGCATCAGCGAGAATCGCCAGCTGTTCGCGCACCAGGGCGGCAACTTCGCGCGCGTGCTGCGGCGCGCAGCCGGCATAGACGCTGAGCCGGCCATCGTCCTCGAGTGTATCGACGTGCGCATCGATGGCGTAGACGAGGCCCCGGCTTTCGCGCACTTCCTGGAACAGGCGCGAAGACATGCCGCCGCCAAATATCTCCGCAAGCAAGCGGGCCGCGAAGAGCTCATCGCTTGCGGCCGGCGGCGAGGGCCAGGACATCACCAGATGCGACTGTTCGAGTTTGCGCGCTTCGCTGACGCGCCCCGGATGCGCGCGGGCGGGCGCACAGGCCTGAGCCGGCTTTGCGGCGAGCCCGCCGAAACGCCGCTCCACGCCCTCCAGGCAGGCGTTGCGGTCGAACGCGCCGGCGACGCTGACCACGAGGCGGTCGGGCGCCATATGCGCATCGTGGAACTCGGCCAGCGTGTCGACGCTCAGGTTCGCGAGCGTCTCGTCCACGCCAAGGATCGGACGTCCGAGCGGCTGATCGGGGTAAAGCGCGCTCTGATGCAGTTCGAATACCCGATCGTCGGGTGCGTCATAGGCCTCCCCGCGCTCCTGCGCGACGACGCCCTTTTCCTTGTCGAGCTCTTCCGGCGCCCAGTGCGGCGCAAACAGGATGTCGGCGATAAGATCGAGCGCGAACGGGGCGTGCTCGCCGACAATACGTGCGTAATAGGCTGTGCGTTCGTAACTGGTGGCGGCGTTCATCACCCCGCCGACATTTTCTATCGCTTCGGCGAACTGACGCGCATCGCGCGATCCTGCGCCCTTGAACGCCATATGTTCGAAAAGATGGGCAATGCCGTTGAGCTCCGCCGGCTCCCATCGGGCGCCGACGCGCTGCCACACGCCCAGAGCGGCGGTAGCGAGGCCCGGCATCGGATCGAGCGCAACACGTATGCCGTTGCCAAGACGGATGAGTTCAAGTTCGGTCATTATTCTTGCGGCGGACGCAGGCGCAGCCGCCCGACGCTTGCATGATACGCGAAGTAAATCGCCACCAGCACCAGCGCGAGACCGTACCAGGTGAGGGCATATCCCAGGTGTCGCGCCGGCGGCAGCACGTCGGCCCCTGGCGCCAGCGCAAAGGGATTAGGCGTCGCTCGCCCGTCGGCGCCAACATAAGCGGCGGCGATGTAATAATCGGCGATATTTTCCAGCCCGGCGTTGCGGCCCATCGCTTCGAGATCGACGGCGAACCAGAGCCGCTGCAACGGGCGCGGCGCCAGGGTCAGCGGCGCTGGCGGCTCTGGGCGGATCGAAGCGCCGGTAATAGGCGCGCCGATGCGCAGCGCGGCGGGCACACGCACTTCCTCCGGATCGGGCGGTGTGACTTCGGGAATGAAATCCGCGTCGATAAACACGGTGGTGTCGCCGTATTCGACGGGCGCAAACACCCGCCAGCCCTGCTGGCGCGTATCGGGTCGGACGCCGTGCACGAACTGAATGCCGCCCGGCGCCGGCTCGTAGCTTGCGACCGTCATCTGCGCGATCGGCTCCTCCGCGGCGGCGCTCTTCTGTTCGAACCTTTCCCACTGCCAGCGCCCGAGCATGACAAGCACAGCCAACGCGATGACGGAGAAGATGGTCATCAGCGGAAGCGGGCGGAACCTGATCATTGGCGCGCGCTCGGGTGCTGACTTTCGGTTTCTGACTTCTGGCTTCTCACCTGACGTCCTCGTGCGTGGCCTCGCGCGCCTTGTGTTTCCATTGCAGCGCAAACAACACCGCTTTGAACGGCGGCAAGAGCGCAAGACACAATGCAACGGCGGCCAGCATCGTCACCATGAGCGCGAGCCAGCCCGGCAGGTGGAGACCGAACTGTAGGACGATCAGCAGCGGCGCGACAATGGCGCCCGCCGCCAGTATCACGAATACCGCCGGCCCATCGCCTGCATCCGCCGCTTTGAAATCGGCGCCGCACGCACGGCAATGGTCGCGGAATTGCAGATAGCCGCGAAACACCTCGCCGACGCCGCATTGCGGGCAGCGCAATCGAACGCCGGCGAGGACAGGCGAATGGCGCGTTGCGCGTGGCGAATGACCTCCCACGCCGCCGCTCGTCCCGTCCCCTAGTCGCCCCTCCTCATGCGCCATTTCTACTCGCTAATTCTCCATCGTGAGGTACGGCATCACGTAGACGAACGTGAACAGGAACAGCCATACGACATCGACAAAGTGCCAGTACCAGGCCGCCGCCTCGAGCCCGAAATGCTTCTGCGGCGTGAAATGACCGGCGAGCAACCGCAGCAAGCACACGGCCAAGAAGATGGTGCCGATGATGACGTGGAAGCCGTGGAAGCCGGTCGCCATGAAGAACGACGAGCCGTAGAGCGTGGCCGTGGTCGTATCGCCCATATTGCCGAAGGCGAAGCCGGCGATGGGGTATTCGACGCCGAACTGGATGTAGGTGAACAGCGCCCCCAAGAGCACGGTAAGGATGAGGCCGTTGCGCGCGCCGGTGCGGTCGCCCTGCTGCAGCGCATGGTGCGCCCACGTGACCGTTGTGCCCGAGAGCAGCAGGATAAGCGTGTTCATCAGCGGCAGGTGGAACGGATCGAAAGTTTCGACATGCGGCGGCGGCCAATTGGCCCAGGCCGCCGTCGTTGCTTCATCCCAAGTCGGCACGATCCAAGCGGCGCGATGTTCGTGGAAGATCGCCAGTTCGAAGAAAATCCAGAACCACGCCACGAAGAACATCACCTCCGAAGCGATGAACAGGATCATGCCGTAGCGCAGCCCGATATCGACCACGCGCGTATGATCGCCGGCGCGGCTTTCCTTGATCACGTCTGACCACCAGCCGATGAAGGTCATGATGACGATGCCGGCGCCGACGGCGAAGATCGGCCATTGTCCGCGCGAGAGGAAGAAGTTGCCTTCTTCAGCCGTCAGGCCGCGCATCAGCACGACCGCGCCAATGGCCGCAATAAGAACGCCGACCGAGCCGACAAATGGCCAGGGGCTGGGATTGACCAGATGGTAGTCGTGCTTGACCTCGCCGTGAGCCATGATCTCCCCTCAGCTCGACTGCTCGCCCGCGGCGCGCGCTTGCGGCGCCGTCGAGCGGAAATACGTGTAGGACAATGTGAGCGTGCCGATATCGCGTGTGTCGGGATCGCTTGCGATCTCCGGGTCGACAAAGAACACCACCGGCAGTTCGGCCTCTTCGCCGGCGGCAAGCACGCGGTCCTGGAAGCAAAAGCACTCCAGCTTGGCGAAGTACTTGCCCACTTCGTGCGGCGTGACGTTGTAAGTCGCACGCACCGTGACCGGTTCGTTCGACGTGTTGCGGATGCGGTAGAAGGCCAGCCCAGTCTCGCCGATGCGCAGAGAATCGGCCGTCTGCCGCGGCGCGAATTCGATCGGCACGCCCGGGGCGATGTTGGAATCGAAACGAACCTCAATGCGCCGATCGAGCACCTGGCCCGGCGCAGCGGCGGCTTCTTGAGTGGTGCCGCCATAGCCGGTGATGCGGCAGAAGGCGTCGTAAAGCGGCACGGCGGCGAAGGCGAGGCCGGTCATACCGGCGACCGCCAGCGCGGCAACGCCCGCTGTCCATGCCATGCGCTTCTTGTTCGGCTCGCTCATAGCGGTCGATCCAGGATGCTGGCCTGCATCTGCGTCAGCGTGATCGCGAACACGAGCACGATGAAGGCCAAGACCGAAAGGGCGATCCAGAGATTGCGGCGGCTACGTGCTTTCGTCTGCTCGGGCGTCAACGTGACCGAGCCGCCGACCTGGACGTTGGACCGGCCATCGGCCGCGGCGCCGCGTGCTGCAGCTTCACCGTCGCTGAGTTCTTTGACTTCCTCGATATCGGTTTGCGGCTTCGTCATGCGCCGATCCCCCGCTCGACCAGCAGGGCCGCGAACAACATAAACAGATAGAGGATCGAGAAGCCGAACAGATCGCGCGCCGGCTTGTTCTGCGCCTTATCGCCCTCGCCCGCGCGCGAGCGCAGGACGCGCCATGCAAGGAACAGGAAGAACGCGCCTCCGAATGCCGCCACACTTGCGTAGATTACGCCGCCCAACCCCGTCAGCACAGGCGCGAACCCGAGCGGCGCCAGCAGCAGTGCGTAAGCGAAGATGTGCCGGCGTGTTGTTTTCGCGCCGTGGGTCACAGGCAGCATCGGCACGCGCGCGGCTTCGTAATCGCGCCGCGACAACAGCGCGAGCGCCCAGAAGTGCGGCGGCGTCCACATGAAAATGATGGCGACGAGCAACAGCGGATCGAGGCCGAGGCCGCCGGTTTTGGCCGCCCAAGCGATCGCCGGCGGCAGCGCTCCGGCAAGCCCGCCAATGACGATATTCTGCGGCGTCGCCCGTTTCAGCCAGATGGTATAGACGACGGCGTAAAAGAAGATCGTGAACGCCAGCAGCCCCGCCGCCAGCGGCCCGGCCGCCAGCTGCATCGTCATCACCGCGAACACGGAGAGGAAGATGCCGAGCATCAGCGCTTCTTCGCGCGGCACGCGTCCAGCCGGGATGGGCCGCGTGCGCGTGCGCGTCATCACCGCATCGATATCGGAATCGTACCACATGTTGAGCGCGCCGGAGGCGCCGGCCCCGACCGCAATGGCCAGGATCGCGGCAAATCCGAGCACGAGATCGCCCGCCCCCGGCGCGGCCACGTATCCAACCAGAGCCGTGAAGATAACCAGACTCATGACGCGCGGCTTCAGCAGCGCGACGTAGTCGGCTGCGGAGGCAGGGCGTGAGATGTCGGCGTGATGCGCAATCGTCATGCGCCACCCTCCTGCCTCGCCCCTGCGGGCGGGGGTGGGGGGAGGTTGGCGCCTTCGCGGTTAAGTGCGCGCAAGACCTCCCACACCCGCTTCTCGTGCGGAGTCTCGTTCTTCCGCAACGCATGCGCGCGGCTGGCGGCGCGGCTGTTGTCCTTGCGCCGATCCTCACCGTATGCGGGGGCCCAACCTGGCATGGCTCAGTGGTGAGGATCCGGCTTGATCACCGGCAGCTCGTTAAACTGGTGGAACGGCGGCGGCGAAGACAGCGTCCACTCCAGCGTGGTTGCGCCCTCACCCCATGGATTGCCGGCGGCTTTGCGCCGCGCGACAAACATCTCCACCAGCACCACCAGGAAGATCAGCACGCCGACGGCGGTGATGGCGTAGCCGATGGACGAGATGTGGTTCCAGTAAGTGAACGCTTCCGGATAATCGATGTAGCGCCGCGGCATGCCTTGCAGGCCCAGGAAGTGCTGCGGGAAGAAGATGATGTTCACCCCGACGAACATTACCCAGAATTGCAGGCCGGCGAGAAAGCCGTTGTAGCGATAACCGCTCATCTTCGGGATCCAATAGAAGAACCCGGCGAAGATCGCGAACACGGCGCCCAGCGAGAGCACGTAGTGGAAGTGTGCGACGACATAATAGGTGTCGTGCAGCGCCGTATCGATGCCGGAGTTCGCCAGCACGACGCCAGTAACTCCGCCCACCGTAAATAGGAAGATGAAGCCCATCGCCCAAAGCAGCGGCACTTTGAATTCCAGTGAACCGCCCCACATGGTCGCAATCCAGGAGAAAATTTTGATGCCGGTCGGCACCGCGATGACCATCGTCGCGGCGATGAAGTAGGCCTCCAGATCGAGCCCCATGCCCACGGTAAACATGTGGTGGGCCCAGACGATGAAGCCGATGAAGCCGATCGCCACCATGGCGTAGGCCATGCCGAGATAGCCGAACACGGGCTTCTTGGAGAACGTCGAGACGATCTGGCTCACCATGCCGAAGCCGGGCAGGATGAGGATGTACACTTCCGGGTGGCCGAAGAACCAGAACAGGTGCTGATACATGACCGGATCGCCGCCGCCGGCCGCTTCGAAGAATTGCGTGCCGAAATTGCGGTCTGTCAGCAGCATGGTCAGCGCGCCAGCGAGCACCGGCAGCGACAGGATGAGCAGCCACACCGTCACCAGAATCGACCACACGAACAGCGGCATGCGGTGCAGTGTCATGCCCGGCGCGCGCATGTTGAAGATGGTGGTGATGAAGTTGATCGCGCCGAGGATCGAGGATGCGCCGGCGATGTGCAGCGACAGAATCAGCAGATCCATCGACGGCCCGCTATGGTGCGTCATCGACGTCGAGAGCGGCGCATAAAGCGTCCAGCCGCCGCCAAAGCCCGAATAGTCCCCGTTGCCCGGCACCAGCATCGAAATGATCGCCAGCGTGAATGAAGCCGGCAAGAGCCAGAACGAGATGTTGTTCATGCGCGGGAACGCCATGTCGGGCGCCCCGATCATCAGCGGCACGAACCAATTGCCGAACCCGCCGATCATCGCCGGCATGACCATGAAGAAGATCATGACCAGCCCGTGCATGGTCACGACGTTGTTGTAATAGTGCTTGGCCGCATCCACGTCCGTGATCCACGGCATGGACAGAAGCGGGCCGATTCCCGGCTCGGCCAATTCCCAGCGTATAAGCCCGGAGAGAGCGCCGCCGAACAGGCCCGCGATGATCGCGAACACCAGGTACATCGTGCCGATGTCCTTGTGGTTGGTCGAATAGACCCACCGCTTCCAGTCATAGAGGCTGGGGCGGTGATCGTGCGCGTCGTGGTGGGCAGTTTCAGCCGTCATCTATCGTGGTCCCAAGGCTCTTCTCGGCACGTTCCGTATGGCGCGCGCCGGACCCGCCGCCCATACCGGTTCGGCGCGGCAAAACGTCCAAAGACTCAAGGCCCGGTGCTAGCAGGCGGGACGCGCCGTTCCAAGGGCGGCGGCCCCGGCGCACCCGACGTGCGGCTCGTCGAAAAGCCGGCGCGCTCCCCGAAACGTGAATTGAGCGCGTCCGGCGACGGCGTGACGCTTTACCCGCAGACAGGGAGGAATTTCGATGCGCACCGCCACCTTCGCACTCGCGCTCGCCGGCGCCCTCGCCATGGCCGGCTCCGCCAGCGCCTACGTTCTCGTGGCCGGCGGCAGCCTGGCCACCGCGTGCTCGCAGAACGCCCGCGACGGCTTGGACACCCTCGAAGCGATTGACCAGTGCACGAACGCGCTTCACGCCGCCCTTGACCGGCGGGATCGGGCCGGAACGCACGTCAACCGCGGCATCATCTATTTCAACCGCGGCGCGTTCGAGCGCGCACTCGAAGATTTCGACACGGCCATTCAACTGGATCCCACGCTGGCCGAAGGCCATATCAACCGCGGCGCCGCGCTGATCCGCCAACGCGATTATGGAGCGGCCGTGACCTCCATCAGCCGTGGTCTGGAACTCATCCCAGAAGCGCCGGCGCGCGCCTACTACAATCGCGGTGTCGCCAATGAAGAACTCGGCGACGTCCGCGCCGCTTACCATGACTACCAGCGCGCGGCCGAACTGGCGCCGGGCTGGGATGCGCCGCGCACCGAGCTCACCCGTTTTCGCGTCGGTTAGGCCCTCGCCTTAACGGGTTGGCGTCGCCGCGGGCGCGGCCGGCTGAGCGGGAGCGGCGCCGTCCGCCGGCGCCTCCTCGGCCTCGGCCGGCTCGTCCGCGGACGCCATCGCGCCGCCTTGGGCGGCCACCCATTGCTCGAACTCGGCGCGCGACACGGCGCGGATTTCGATCGGCATGTAGGCGTGGTTGATGCCGCACAATTCCGAGCATTGACCGTAGAACACGCCCGCGTGGTCAACGTTGAACCAGGTCTCGTTCACGCGTCCCTGAATGGCGTCTTCTTTGACGCCGAAAGCTGGCACCGCAAAAGCGTGGATCACGTCGTTCGAGGTGACGAGCACGCGGACCGTTGTTTCCACCGGCACGTAAAGCGGCGCATCGGTAGCGAGCAGATAAGGGCGCCCTTCCGCGCGCGCCGTTTCCTCGTCGAGCAAATTGGAGGTGAGCCGCACGCCGAGATCGGGGTACTCGAAATCCCAGCGCCAGGAGTTTCCGGTGACCTTCAATGTCAGTTCGGCGTTGCCGGGGATGCGTTCCTGTTCATAGATCAGCGGGAACGATTTCCACGCGATGGCGACGAGGATCAGCACGGGCACAACGGTCCAGATCACTTCGACCAAGATGTTGTGGGTGAATTTGCGCGGGGTCGGGTTGGCGCGGCGATTATACCGCACGATCACCCACACCAGCAGCGCCAGCACCAGCAGCGAAATGGCGACGATGATCACCAACAGGAAGTTGTGGAAATCGTGGATGTCGCGCATGACCGACGTGGCCGGCTCCTGAAGGTCGAGACCAGCCTGCGTCGGCGCGCCAACCATGGCATGCGCCGTACCGGCCATTAGCGCGATTGCGCCAGCCGTGATCATTGCCCCTCGCTTCACGCACTCCTCCATGAGAGTCAGCGGTCGGTATGGCGCGCTCCGGTCGCCCCGCCTATAGTCCGCCGGCGCGGCATTCGACCGCGCCTTGCTGTTCGTTAATCCGCATTCGGGTGGGGTGCTAGCATGGGCGGACGCCGCCTTCCAAGGCGCGTTCTCGGCGCAGCATTCGGGGTAGCCGCACTGGCGAGCGCCGGGCATGCGCTTGCGCAGGCGTCGATAGACCCCCTCACCGTCTTGCGCATGGATGCGAATTCCCATGCCCAAGCCTGCGCCGGCTATGCCAACTCCGGCAATTTCAGCGACGATGCGATCGCGCGATGCACCCGGGCCCTGCGCGAGGAGCGGGGCAACCGCAACAATCTGCTCGTGACCCACATGAACCGCGGCAACATCTTCATGGCGCGCCGCGAGCCCCAACTCGCGATCGGCGATTTCGAAGCGGTGATCGGGATCGATGAGCGTAACGCCGAGGCCCGCCTCAACAAAGGCGTGGCCCTGGTGATGCTGGAACAATACGGCCCGGCGATCGCCGTCATCACGGACTCCCTCTCGCTCGGGGTGAACGAGCCGCATAAGGCCTATTACGCGCGGGCGGCGGCCCGCGAGGCCCTGGGCGACCTGCGCGGGGCGCTCGAGGATTACACGACCGCCCTCGATATCCGACCTGACTGGGGCCTCGCGGACGCTGAAATGCAGCGTCTGGCTGAGGCGCGCCAGGAACAGCTGGCGCAGCGGCTCGAGGACGCCCCAACGCCGTGATCGCGGCGCGGCGCTGAATTTATCCAGCCCGGAGGCGTCCCCCGCCCGACTCGGCGCCTATATTGACGAGACCCCGAACCCGCGAAGGAGATCTCATGGCCGACGGCCAAAGCGCCCCCGCCGAAACCGCTGCTGAAATGGACTGGGACGCCGCCGAGCAGATTCTGGCCGACGCGGCCCAGGGCGCAGACGACGGCGAATTGTTCGTGGAAGACAGCCGCGCCGAGAGTTTTTACTGGGACGACGGGCGGCTCAAGTCGGCCAGTTTCGACGCCACTCAGGGCTTTGGGCTGCGCATCGTCGCCGGGGAACGAGCCGGCTACGGCCACGCCAGCGTGCTGGAAACAGACGCCGTCGCACGCGCCGCTGAGGCCGCGGCAGCCGTGAAGCTCGGTCACGATGGGGCGCTCGACGTCAGCCCGGCCAAGGTGAACCGCCAGCTTTACGCCGACTTCGATCCGATCGAGGCGCCCGCCTTCACGGACAAGACCGGGCTCTTGGCTGAGATCGACGCCTATTGCCGCGCCAAGGACCCACGCGTCGTCCAGGTCGCTGCCACGCTGACCGGCGCGCGCCGGTCTCTCACCATTTTGCGGCCCGACGGAGCGAAACTCACCGATCATCGGCCCTTGGTGCGGGTCAATGTGTCGGTGACCGTCGAACGCGACGGCCGGCGCGAGTCAGGCTCGGCCGGCGCCGGCGGACGCGAACCGTACGAGGTCTTCATCGCCCCGGAGCGCTGGAGGGCGCTGGCGGACGAAGCGTTGCGCATCGCGCTCGTGAACCTGGACGCCATCCCCGCGCCGGCAGGCGAGATGGACGTCGTGCTTGGGCCGGGCTGGCCCGGCGTCTTGCTTCATGAAGCGGTCGGCCACGGTCTCGAAGGCGACTTCAACCGCAAAGGCACCTCGGCTTTCGCCGGCATGATCGGCGAACGAGTCGCCGCGCCCGGCGTGACGGTGGTGGACGATGGCGCGCTGGAGAACCGGCGCGGTTCATTGACCATCGACGACGAAGGCACACCAACGGGCCGGACCGTCCTGATCGAGGACGGCATCCTCAAAGGTTATCTGCAGGACCGCATGAACGCCCGCCTGTCCGGCGTTGCGCCGACGGGCAACGGCCGTCGGGAAAGCTACGCGCACAGGCCGATGCCGCGCATGACCAACACCTTCATGACGGCGGGCGAACACGACCCCAAGGAGATTCTGGGAAGTCTCAAACGCGGCGTTTACGCGGTTAATTTCGGAGGCGGTCAAGTCGACATCACCTCCGGCAAGTTCGTCTTCCAATGCACCGAAGCCTATTTGGTCGAGGACGGAACGATCAAATCGCCGATCAAAGGCGCCACGCTGATCGGCGATGGCCCGAGCGCACTCACGCGCGTGAAAATGGTCGGCAACGATCTAAAGCTCGACGAGGGCGTTGGCACATGCGGCAAGGGCGGACAAAGCGTACCGGTCGGCGTGGGACAGCCGACACTTTACATCACCGGACTGACGATCGGCGGCATGTAGTTTGTCGGTATGCATTTACAATTTAGAGAATCGACGCAGAAGCTTTGACCATCCCAATGTCTGGGGAGGTTGATACTATGGCTGCGAAGAAGAAGGCTGCTAAGGTCGCGAAGTCCGCGGGCAAAGCGAAAGCCAAGAAGGGCAAGAAGCGCTAGTCGCTCCTGCCACGCAAATACGGAACGCCGTCGGGGCCTCGCCTCGGCGGCGTTTTCGTTTTCAGGTCGTCGCGTCGCCAAGCCGCTTCGTCGCAAGCGGGTGCATCTGCCCTGAAAAAGACAGCACCCACCGCATCCATCGCGGCTGCTGCAATCATCCTGACATCAACTGCAGCGCAAATGACCTACGCAGCCGCGGGAGACGGCGACCGGAGGGGACATGTTCTTCAGAACCATGGCGTCCGTCTTGGCGCTCACCGGCGTCGCCTACGCGCAGCCGAATGGAGGCGAAACCTCCGCTACGCCTACGCCTGCGACGACCTCCGCCGATCGCGTGATCTACGACGCGGCCTTCTTTCAACAATACAGCCCCCAGACCGCGCTCGACATGGTGCGACAGACGCCAGGGTTCTCGCTCGATGGCGGCGATGAACGGCGCGGGTTTTCGGGTGCGGTCGGCAATCTTCTGATCGACGGTCTGCGTCCCAGCACCAAGAGTCAGTCGCTCGACGGCATTCTCGCGCGCATTCCGGCAAACCAGGTAGTGCGCCTCGAAGTTTTGCGTGGCGGCGCCGTCGCCGGCGACGCGTCGGGTCAGGCCGTGTTGCTCAATGTAGTGCGCACGCCGACCGCCGGCAGCGGCGTGTGGGAAGCGGGGATGGAATACACCTCCCGCAACGTCGCCGCGCCGCGCGGAGAAATCTCGTATAGCGGCCGATCGGGCCAGGTGGAGTACGGCATCGGCGGCTCGATCCATAGCGAATACCGCGATCTTCCGGGTTGGCGCCGCTTCTACGATGCGAGCGGCGCCTACACCGGGCGCGCCGACACCCCTTCGCCGCGCGACTTCCGTGAGGCCACGATCAACGGCAACATCGCCTTTCCGCTATTCGGCGGGCGCATGAGCGGCAATGGCCAGATCAATTGGTGGCGCTTTCACGCCGACAACGATTACTTTTTCTTCGACGCCGCCGACGCGCCGGTCTCTGCGCTAATCCAGGACTTCGAGGAAAGGCGTCCAAGCCTCGAACTGGGCGCCAATTACGATCGCGACATCGGCCGCTGGTCGCTTTCGCTCATCGGTCTCGTCAATCGCGCCCGCTACGAAAGCGATGAGGTCGACCTTTTCCTCGACGGCGTCGGCGCGCAAACCGGGGACCTCTTCCAGGACGTGCGCCAGGACATCGGCGAGACCATCGCTCGCTTTTCGCTGGCGCGTCCGCTCGGCGCGCGCCAACGCATCGAGTTCGGTGGCGAAGGCGCGTTCAACTCGCTCGACCAGCAGCTGGAACTGGCCGGCAGCGAAGCGCCGCCGGCGTTCGCTAACGCCAACGTGCTGGTGGAGGAAGAACGCGCGGACTTCTTCGCCTCGCACACCTGGCGGCCGAGCGATCCCTGGTCCATCGAGACCAGGCTCGCCTGGGAAACCTCGACGTTGACCTTCACCGGCGACACCAATCAGACCGTCGATCTGGCGTTCTGGAAGCCGTCCTTCCAAGTGTCGCGCACCTTCGCGGGCAACAATCAATTGCGCTTCAGAGTCTATCGCGACGTCGGCCAGCTGGACTTCGGCGATTTCGTCTCGGCCGCGGCCACGGCCGACGCGATCATTGCCGGCGGCAATCCCGACCTGGTGCCGCAGACCGACTGGCGCACCGAGCTGGGCGCTGACCTGCGGTATCGCGGCGCGGCGCTGGGGCTCACACTGACGCACCACGACATCAGCAATGTCGCCGACGTCGTCTTCATTCCCGCAGCAGGCTTCGACGCGCCCGGAAATCTCGGCGATGGAGAGGCGTGGAGTCTTGATGTCAATTTCTCGTCGCCTACCCCGTTCATTCCCGGCGGACGGGTAACTGTGCGCGGCTATCTTTGGGACACCGAGGTCATCGATCCCCTCACCAACGCACCACGGATATTTTCTTTCCAGCCGGAATCCGAAGTCTCGATCAGCTTCCGGCAGGACGTCAATTCCTGGCGCTTCTCTTGGGGCGCCGAAATCTTCAAGCAAGGCGAGTTCCAGGCCTACCGCTTCAACGAAATCGACACCAACGAAGAAGGCCCGTGGATCGACCTTTGGGTCGAAACCACGGCGCTGCCGCACAACATGAAACTGCGCGTGTGGGCGGCCAACACGTTCGACGGCAACGTCAACCGCGATCGCCGCTTCTTCGATGAAGACGCAGATCCCATCACGCCCGGGCTGCAATCGCTCGGCCGCAACGGCGCCAATACGAGCCGCGATCTACGTCAGCGCACTTTCGCCGAAGCGCCCTGGGTCATCGTCCAACTGAGCGGGACTTTCTGAGAGCACGTCGCCGTTCAGCTAGGCGCGCCTGCCCTCCGCATGGAGGGCAGGCGCTGCCGCACTTTAGCACATGCCTAGCGCGCCCGCGGGCTGCGTTTGCGCGGGCCTGGATCGGGTTCAAACATCGGATTGGGATCGAACTGGCCGGCGAAAGGCGCATCCATCAGATAGTCCGGCAAGCGCGCGCTCATCGCCTTCTCGTTCGAGACGGCGATGATCTGCCGATCCTTGGCCATGTTGCGCAGCATGTCGGCGTCGATATCGCCGATCAGGTCGCTCGACTCCTTCGCCATCAGATGATTGGCGACGCCGAACAGCTGAAACACGCCGGCATTGTTGAAGATGGTGCGCCAGTCCTTCGGATAGAGCCGCTGCAGCTGCGACAGATCCTGAAAGAAGGGCCAGACCTGCAAGCCGTAGCCGCGCAGCAGAGTCATGGATTGACGCAGCGGCCCGAACTCGCCGAGTTGCGCGCACTCGTCGAGCAGGAACAAGGTAGAGCGCTTCGGCCGGCGCTTGCGGCCCATCACCGTCAGCATCAGCGCGCCGACCCACAGGCGCAGCAGCGCGCCGTGGCTTTCCAGCTTATCCGGCGGGATGACGATGTAGATCGTCATCGGGTCGCCCTTGCGTACGCTGTCGAGGCTGAGGGTCGACTTCGAGAGCGAACGCAGCGCGGAATCGGAATTCACGACCTTGAGGTAGGATTGCGCGGTCGAAAGAATGCCCGAGCGCGTCTGTTCGGTGATCGGCAGGAACGAACTGATGTTCTGCTTCGACAGCCTGTTCAAGTCGTCGTGGTTTTCGATCAAAGCGGCGAGGTTATAGACCGCGTCGTCGCTCATCAGAATTTCGCGCACCTTGCCAAAATGACGTTCAGCTTTGGTCGAGGTCTCCGCCACAGCGGCGATCACGCCGGCCATCAGCGAGCGGCCCCAATTGTCCCAGAACGGCTCCTTGTGAAAACCGACATCGCCGGCGAGCAGCGAAGCGAGCATCTCGGCGTCCGCATCCAGGAGCGCGCCGGGGCGATCGAACAGATCGAACGGGTTGAGGCTGTCGGTCCGCTTGGAGACGGCGCCGAACGGATCGAGCAGCCGCACTTCCTGACCCATCTCTTTCCGCCGCCGCGCGGTGACATGCCAGGTCTCGCCTTTGGGATCGATAACGATCACCGAGCCTTCGAAGCGCAGGAGGTTGGGGATGATCACGCCCCGGCCTTTACCTGCGCCTGTGGGCGCTATGGTCACCAAGTGGCGGTCCTCGCCGTAGAGGATCGGCACTTCGCCGGCGACGGCCTGTTCAGCAGCGCGCGGGGCGCCGAAACCGATGGGCAGCTTGGCGTTGTCGTCCGACTTCCAACCCAGCAGCAGGTCTGTGACCTCCGGACGGCCCTGCCCGGCGGCCTCGGCGGGCCTCCTGGTCGTGCGGGTCGTTCGGGCTCGGGCCATCAGTCTCTCCTTCGCGGCCGCACAATCGACCGTGAATCACTTGTAAGCAGCGATCGGGGCCGGAGCCGCGCGGGATTGCGGCGAGGGCGTCCAAATCGTGAACAGGCGGCCGGCCGGGCCGTCCGTCCGATTCAGATCAGCCTGAAATAGGGTCGAGTGCAACGGCGCACAGCCGTGGCTGGGGCTTATTTCTTTCCACCTCACCCGATTGGTATGAATTTACCGCACGGCCGCACCTGGGCCGCGCCCACAAAATGGCGTCGCCGGTCCGATAGGACCGGCGACGTGTCTGATTTCTTTAGGTTTTATTAGCGGACGTCGCCCATCCACCGCTTCAGCAGCGGTGAGATGAGCAAGAGCACCACCCCAGTCGCTACGCCCAGAATGCCCACTGCCGTGAACACCGAGACGTAGGCCTGAAGCTGCGCCGATGGATTCACCACGACCCCGGCGATGGTGTCCGACGAGGTCTGCTGGGCAATGATCGCGGCCAGGATGTGCGCGAGCGAACTCGACAGGAACCACACGCCCATCATCAGCCCGACGACGCGCACTGGCGACAGCTTCGTGATCATCGACAGCCCAACCGGCGACAGGAACAACTCACCTGTCGTGTGCAGCAGGTAGAGCAGCGCGAGGAAGACCAGCGGCACCCGGAAGTCCGGCCCCGCGAATTGGGTGCCCCACACCAGCACGAAGAAGCCGAGCCCCACCTGAACGAGGCCGAGCGCGAACTTCACCGGCGTGGACGGCTCCATCTTCCGCTTGGCCAGCCAGATCCACATGGCGCTGAACGGCAGCGCCAGTAGAACGATGTAGCCGGCGTTGAAGCTCTGCGTCTGCGCCGCAGTCATTTCATACACTCCGCCGCCAAGCCCGGTGGTGAAGGCGATGTAACCGGCCGCCCCGCCCAGCAGCGCAAAGAAGATGACGCCATAGATCAGCATCACGACATCGATCTTCTTTTGCACGAAGGCGATGACCGAAACGACGGCCATGATCGCCCCCATCGCCGCGACGGCAAACAACAAGAGGGTCACGATGTTGTGGCCGAGGGTGCCGCCCTGCGCGATCGTCAGATCGGTCGAGTTCTCCGCGTAGAGCGAGAGCGAAGAGCCGGCCTGTTCGAACAGCATCCAGAAAATGACGCTGAAGAAAATGAGCACCAAAGCGGCGACAAGCTTGCTCCGGTCGGCGCCTTTGAAGCCCAGCAGCGCATAGCCCAGCACCAGCGCAAACAGCGCGGGCACCACGATGGGCAACGCGTGTTCCATCAGCTCGGCCTGCTGCACCAGCATCCAGGCCGGGATCACCATGAGCAGGCCCAGAATCCAGAATAACCCCTCCGTCATCTTGCCGATCGGCCGCGGCGGATCGGCTTTGCCCTTCAGGTATTTCTGGCCGAACAGATATTGCGTGAGGCCAAGCAGCATGCCGACGCCGGCAAGGCCGAAGCCGTACTTCCAGCCATAGGTTTGTCCCAGATAACCGCAGGCCAGCGTGGCCAGGAACGCGCCGAGATTGATGCCCATGTAGAAGATGGTGAAGCCGCCATCGC
>CAZIOD010000040.1:9695-22627 GCA_964540785.1 uncultured Terricaulis sp. | reverse complement strand
GAAGAGATGCAGCGCCGTCGCGCCGCCATGCTGCTTGCTGCCAGCGCCGATCAGGTCAGGGTCGCGAAGTTCTGCGCAAATCCATTTCGCGGCGTCGAGCTGGCCATTACTCAGGGCCAAATCGAACGGCCGCAGGCCGCGCTCGGTCTTGGCGTCGAGCGCCAGAAGTCTTTGATCCTCCTGATTGAACTTGGGGACCTGTTGCTTCAGGTACTTGAGCACTTCGACATTGCCGCCCCAGGCGGCATAGTGCTGCACCCGTACGCCGCGCAGCGTGCCGTATGGCAGCTCTTTCGTAGGCGGCAGGTGAGCTTCCAACCATTGCGCATCGATGACAGGCGGCGGCGCCGCCGGCTGCTCCTCCGACGAGTCGGACTTGATCGAGGCGCCTTCGTCGGGGGCCTCCTCTTCTTCAGGCGTTTCCGGCTCGGGCACCGCAGCATAATAGTGGGACGCATACTCCCAGCGCGCCGAAGCTTGACCTCTTGCCTCGCGCGATTCGGACCGCGTCAGAAGCTTCTCAGTCAAACGCACGCCTCGTTCGACGAGGCCCGCCACCTTCTCGATGTCGCCGTTCTTGATGGCGTCGCGCAGCTCTTCGCGCTCCGCCTCCGTTCGGCTCGCGTTCAGGAATTCAACCGCTTGTTTGAAATCGATCAATCCGACGTCGGAGGAAGCGTCCCCGCCCGGGCCCGTGCGCTCCTGGCTGCGCGCGCGCGCTTCCGGATCGTCGCGCTGGATGTAGCGCTCGGCCCATTGCTCGGACAGCTGAGGCCCCAAGGAGTGCACTCGAGCTGAATCGAACCACCTGCGCTTCTGCTCCAGGTCCGACCCTTTGAGCAGGGAGTCGGTGGTATATCGTCCCCTCTCGTCTCTGCTCGCGCGCGCCGCCCACTCCCGCAGCTGCTGGAACTGACGCGCGTTCTCCGCTTCGTTAGCCGCCCAGCGCTGAGCGAGCTCCCAATTATTTATGACGGCTTCGTGGGTGAGGTCGATAAGGCTTTCGGGCCCGAGCGTCCCACCGCTCGCCTTCAGGAAAGTGCGCCCTTCCTCGCGAAACGCCTCGACCACGGCGCATACATCTTCTTCTGCGACCTTGGCCACGCGCGCGATCTCCGCCACCGTCGCCGGATCGCGCGCGTACTCGTATCGCTTCTTCTTTTCGCTCCAGCCGGTTTGCTTGGTTATCCGGCGGAAGATGGCTTCGGCCGCGCGCTGTTGGCCGGGCGTAAACCGCTTCCGGATGCTTCCGCGATAGGCCTCGTCTAGATCGTTATCGAGCGCGTCGCCCGGGTTGGCGAACTTAGCCAGGTAATCGCGGGTCAAGGCCGGGCCGCGATGAGCTCTTTCCTCTCCCCGGTCCCGCGTGATCTGGCGGCTCTGCTGCGAGCGGGCGCGCGACGCTTCCTTCTCGCCCTTTTCCTTCTGAGTCTCGCTGGTGGCGTCCTTCCACATGCGCATGAGCAAGTGCTGGAGCACCGGTAATGTCGTGTCGCCCTTCAGCTGTTCGATAAGGAGGTGCGTGAGTTCCGGCTCGACTTCGCCTTTACAGCGCCGCGCCGGCATCTCGATGGCTTCGGCAAGCTCCGTGTCGCGCATTCGCGGCACGAGAAAAACGCCGCGCGTCACAGCGTGCGCCAACGCCGGGTACTCGGCGCAATGGCCGATGAATTCCGAACGCATCGTCAACAGCACATAAATCTTTCTTTCCGAGCGCAGCGCCGCATCCAGCAGCTGCGCAACGAATAGGCGGGTGTCGGCCTTGAGATTGGCGTCGCGCTTGTCGTCGCGCGTGAACAATTCCTCGAACTGGTCGACGACAATCAAGAGCCGCGTCTTCTTCGGCGTCGGAGTAGTGCGCACGATCTGCCGCAAAGTGCCCGGGTTCGCACTCAGTTGCTCGAACAGAGTCGCGAACCCGCTCTCATAATGCCTGCCCCAGGGGCTTGCACACAGGGCTTGTGCCAGCGCTTCGAGCGGATTGACGCCGGGGGTCATGGTTGCGACCGTCCAGCCCATGCCCTCGTAATCGAGATATCCCGCCTCGAGCGCGGGCAGGAGACCAGCCCGCACCAGGGACGACTTTCCCTCGCCCGATAGTCCCAGCACGGCCACGAATGGGGAATGTCGCAACCGTTGCAGCAGATCGCTCACCAACAGGTCACGCCCAAAGAAGATGTCGCTGTCTTCCCGCTCGAAGGGTCGTAGGCCGATATAGGGCTGGCGGGTCACTGGCTGGTTTCCGCGAGAATGCGTTCCGCGCACTGAGCCGCGCTCGCGCGGCGCCTGGGACGCAGCACGATTACGCGGTTCTCTTCGTCGTTCTCCAACGAGGAATCGCGCGCGGCATCAAGCAGAAGCGCATGCCTTTGGTCCTTGCCGGGCTTGGCGAACTGCTTGGCTGCGAATTGGTGTCTCAACACCACCTCGCCCTGGTCTGCCTTCTCGCGCAGCACGACAACGATATCGTTGCCCATGACCCCGTTCTGGAATTCAACGTTCGGGTCGCCGCGACCGAAACTCAGCGTAGGCGCATCGACCGAGTAGTTTGCCTTCAAAAAGCCCTTGTCGCGCAGCTTTTTGGTGACCTGCTTTACAAGCGGCGCGTCGGGGCCGATGCCGTGAACGAAAACGCGGCGGTCGCGCGGGCGCCCTTCGTCCGCTTTCGATGAGAGGCTGACGAAGGCCTTCTTCGCCGGCGTGGTTCGCTGCGCCAGATTTTTCTTGCCGACCGTCGGCTTGATGCCTTCGTCTAAAAGGGCTTCCCACATGTTGTAGGCGACCTCGTAGACGGAGGCGTTGTACGTGGCGTAGTCGTCGGGATGACTCTTGCTTCCCGGGACCGGCAGACAAAGCGGCTGAACGACGTTCTTGCTGGCGCCTTCCTTGAAGAACCGATAGCGGCCGCGGCAAGTCGTCAACTCCTCGGGCACCAGATTGGCGAGTTGGATTACGAAGGTGCGGTTCGCCGCCTTCACACCGGCTCTGTTGCATTCCCGGATAAACGCCTGCCGTTCCTGGCCGCACAATTCACTGCCCATCACGCTGTTCGACACGAACGCGACGAACAGGTCGGCCTTCCTGATGCGCTTTTCGATATAATCTGTGACAGCGGCCGACTTGCGATCGTCTTCGGACAGCGTGCGACTGATCTGATCGTCGTCGAGATTGGTGATTTGCTTGAGATAGCGATCCAGATCGTCGGCGAAGGTGCTGACCCAGCCCGCTGGTTCATCGCGCGGACGTTCGTTGTCCTTGTAAGCGAAGCTCACAAAGTAGTGGATCCGCCCCTCATCCATCGCGTCACCGATCGCGTGGCGTTTGCTTGCGCGAACGCACTTAGAATGGGGTTCGCAGGCCCGTCCGGACGGACAAGACCCCCCACCTACCCGGTACGATCTTACGATAGAATTGCCGACACGCAATATACCAAGACGCGTGAGCGTTCGGATTTAATCAACCGCCTTGCCCAGTTGGGACGGGCGCCAAGGGCAGGCACAGCGGCGGCGACCGCCGCGCGCTTCCTCAGCCCGAGAGAGCAGCCTTTGTGCGCCCCCTCCTGCTTTGAGGCCCCTAGTGTAATGGCGCGAACTTGGCGGTGAAATGGCGCAAACGGGCGGGCTGTTCTATGATCCGCATGCCCCCCAAGCGATCGCGCATTTCATAAACGGTCAGGATCGTCTCGATCAGATAGTCGGCGTGGCTTTGCGTGTAGACGCGCCGCGGCATGGCAAGGCGCACAAGCTCCATCGCTGCGGGCGACTCACTGCCATCGGGATGTTTGCCGAACATCACGCTGCCGATTTCGCAGCTGCGCACGCCGCCCGTTTCGTAAAGCGCCGCGGCCAGCGCCTGACCCGGATATTGCAGCGGCGGCACGTGCGCCAATATGCGCTTGGCGTCGAGGAACACCGCATGCCCGCCAGCCGGACGAACCACCGGCACGCCCGCTTCGGCAAGGCGTTCAACCACGTACTCGTTTGCACGCACGCGGTAGCGCAGATAGTCCTCGTCGACGACCTCTTCGAGGCCGCGTGCGATGGCATCGAGATCCCGACCCGCCAAGCCGCCATAGGTTGGGAAACCTTCAGTGAGAATGAGCCGGGTGCGCGCCTCGGCGGCGAGCGAATCGTCATTGAGCGCAAGCCACCCGCCAATATTGGCGAATGCATCCTTCTTTGCCGACATGGTCATGCCGTCGGCGCACGAGAAAATATCGCGGACGATGTCCGCGACCGGGCGATCCTGCTGGCCTTTTTCTCTCATCTTGATGAACCAGGCGTTCTCGGCAAAGCGGCAACCATCGATGAAGAACGGCTTGCCATAGCGCCGAGCGGTTTGCGCAACGGCCTTGATGTTGGCGAGACTGGCGGGCTGACCGCCGCCGGCATTGTTGGTGATCGTCAGCATCACGCACGGCACGCGGCCCACCTCAGCGCGCAGCAGCGCATCCAGGCGCCCGACATCCATGTCGCCTTTGAACGGCGCCAGCGAATCCGGGTCGGCGCTTTCGCAGCACGGCAGGTCTATCGCTTCGGCGCCAGACGCCTCGATGTTGCCGCGCGTGGTGTCGAAGTGCGTGTTGGACGGAATGAGACGGCCAGGCCCGCCCAGCAATCCAAACAGGATGGCTTCGGCCGCGCGTCCCTGGTGCGTTGGGATCACATGCTTGAATGGCGCTAGACGTTGGACCGCCGCCTGGAACCGCGCGAAGGACTCCGAACCCGCGTATGATTCGTCCCCGCGCATAAGCGCCGCCCATTGTTCATTGCTCATCGCCGCTACGCCGGAATCGGTCAGCAGGTCGACGATTACGTCAGATGCTGCAACGGCGAAGAGATTGAAATGCGCGCGCTCCAGGATTTCGCGCCGCTCAGCGGTCGACGTCAGCCGGATCGGCTCGACAGCTTTAATGCGGAAAGGCTCGAAGATGGTTTTCATGGCCGCTAGGCGATATCGCGCGGTGCGAATGCGACGATTGATCAACGTCAAGCGGCCTCGCTCGCGCCAATGCGCCGCGGCAGAGCGGTTGATCTCCGTCAAGTCGACGGCCGCGCGACCACGTTAGGGTCCGCCCGCAAAGGAGCTTCCGGAATGAAGGCGGCGCAACGCCTGCTCGAATATCTCGCTGCTGCCGGCGTCCGCGTCTGCTTCGCCAATCCGGGCACTTCGGAAATGCACTTGGTGGCGGCCATGGACGCCGCCCCGCAAATCCGCCCGGTACTGTGTGTGTTCGAGGGCGTCGCCACCGGCGCCGCGGACGGCTTCGGGCGCATGACCCAAACGCCGGCGCTGACCCTGCTCCATCTGGGGCCAGGTTTAGCCAACGGATTGGCCAACCTGCACAACGCCTTTCGTGCGCGCACGCCGTTGCTCTCGCTGATCGGCGAACACGCCACGTATCATCGCGTCAACAACCCGCCCCTCGCATCCGACATCGCCGCGCTTGCCGGGCCGGTTTCGGCGTGGCTGGGCACGGCGCAAAGGCCGGAGGAGCTCCTCACATTGGCGACGCAAGCGCTGGCGGCGGCGCGTAAGGCCGGTCCTTCGGCGCTCATCCTGCCTGCAGATGTCGCATGGTCAGACGCTGAGCCGCATCCCGCGCCGCCAAACGGACCGGCGCCCGCGGCGGAGAAATGGCCGCAACAGATCGACGCCGCCGCGAAAGCGCTTCGCTCGAACGCGCTGCTGCTTGTCGGTGGACGCTTTCTTTCGGCGCGCGCTTGTGCGGCGGCGCAGCGCATTGCGGCGAAGACCGGCGCGCTGGTGCTCGCGGAGACGTTCCCCGCACGCATGCAACGCACCGCCGCCGCGCTGAAGCGCTTGCCGTATCTCACGGAGATGGCCGCGGGCTTGTTGGGCCGCGTAGAAAACGTCGTGCTCGCCGGCGCGGCCGATCCTGTCGCCTTTTTCGCGCTCCCGGGACGGCCGACCAAGCTCGCGCCGGACGAGGCGCGCGTAGTGGATTTGGCAGGCCCGGCGGACAATGTCGAAGCGGCGCTGGAGGCCTTGGCGGAGGCGGTGGGCGCAAGCGCAGATCCTCCTGCGCCCGCGGCGCCCGCGCTGCCCAATGCCGACGCTGCGCTCGATCCCACAAATTTTGCGCAGGTCATCGCCGCGACCCTGCCGGAGAACGCAATCGTCTCCGATGAATCCAACACGCTTGGTCTTTACGCCTTCGACGCCTGCGCCGGCGCCCCGACCCACGATTGGCTCACCTTGACAGGCGGCGCCATCGGACAGGGCCTGCCGCTGGCCACCGGCGCGAGCGCCGCCTGTCCAGATCGTCGGGTGCTCGCTCTCGAAGCCGACGGCAGCGCGCTCTACACGATCCAGGCGCTGTGGACGCAAGCGCGCGAAGGTTTGAACGTCACCAATGTCATTCTCAACAATGGCGCGTACGCCATTCTCAAGCTGGAGATGATGCGCGTCGGCGTCGCCGAGCAATCGAACGCCGCGTCTGAATTGTTCGACCTCGGCCGGCCTTCGATCGACTTTGCGCAGGTCGCGCAGGGCTTTGGCGTGGCGGCCGAACGCGTGACGACCGCGCACGCGTTAGCCGAAGCGCTGCGCCGCAGCTACGCCACTCCGGGCCCATATCTCGTGGAGGCGGTGTTTGCGTGACGCCGCCTGACCTCCCCGCGCCGTTCGCGGCCCGCCTGGAACAGCGTCTCGGCGCCCGTTTCACCACGAATGCGACGGTGTGCGCCCAACATGGCGGCGGCGGCATGCATCTGCCGACGCTGCCGCCGCAAGCGGTGGCGTTTGCCGAGAGCACAGACGACATTGTCGCGGTCGTGCGCGCCTGCGCCGAATTTGGCGTCCCGCTTATTGCTTACGGCGCGGGCACTTCTTTGGAATGTCATGTCGGCGCCGTGAGAGGCGGGGTCAGCCTTGATCTCAGCCACATGAGCCAGATTCTGCGCGTCAGTCCCGAGGACCAGGACTGCACCGTGCAGGCTGGGGTCACGCGCAGGGCCCTAAACGAGCATCTGCGTCACACTGGCCTCTTCTTTCCGGTCGATCCGGGCGCAGACGCGACGCTCGGCGGGATGGCCTCTACGCGCGCCTCCGGCACAACGACGCTGCGCTACGGCGGAATGCGCGAGAACGTGCTTGGGCTTACAATCGTCACCGCCGCCGGAGAGACGATCCAAACCTCACATCGCGCGCGCAAGAGCGCTGCAGGATACGACCTCACGCGCCTGTTTATTGGCGCGGAAGGGACGCTCGGCGTTATCGCCGAGCTGACGCTGCGCCTTTGCGGCGCGCCCGAAGCGACCGCCGCCGCCATATGCGCGTTCCCCACGCCTGCGGAGGCGACCGCGGCGGTGATCCAAGCAGTTCAGATCGGTCTGCCGCTGGCGCGCGCGGAGTATCTTGATCCCGCCGCCATACGCGCCGTGAACGCGGCCTTTTCGACCGCGTACGATGTCGCTGATACGCTTTTCCTCGAATTTCACGGCGCATCGGAGGAGGTCGCGCGACAATCGCAGCGTTTCGGCGCCATAGCGGGCGAGCATGGCGGCGGCGGTTTTCGCTGGGCGCTCGATCAGGAAGCACGGAGCCAGCTCTGGCGCGCCCGGCATCATGCGGGGTTTGCGGTGGCGGCTCAGCGTCCCGGCGCACTCCCCTGGTCGACGGACGTCTGCGTGCCGATCAGCCGTCTGGCCGAATGCATCGAGCAGACCAAGGCCGATCTGGTCTCGGCGCCGTTTCCGGCCGCTGTGCTCGGTCATGTTGGCGATGGCAATTTCCATGTGATTCTCATGCTTGATGCGAACAGCGCCGAAGAACGCGACGCCGCCCATCGCTTCAACGAGGCGCTGATCGCCCGCGCGCTGGAGATGGACGGCACCTGCACGGGCGAGCACGGCATCGGCCTCGGCAAGCAGAAGGCGCTGTGCGACGAACTGGGCGGCGCGGTTGGCCTGATGCGCCGTATCAAAGCAGCGCTCGATCCAGCCTGGATCATGAACCCCGGAAAGATCTTTGCCGGGTGAACGCGGCGAGTGCGCCCCTTACCGGACCGGCGCCGGAGCGATCAGTCCGCGCCACAACGACAGGAGCAGACCCGTCGCCGTCAGCGCCCAAACCGCGAGCGCCACCCACACCATGGAGGCTGAAACCAGTTGCAGCGGCGCAAAATCGGCGGCCAGGGACAGGCGCAAACTGGCCAGCGCGTACATGCCGAGCGGGAACACCAGGCTCCACAGCATGGGCGTGTAAGTGATCGGCGCGCGCCGCACGCCGTGCTTCCAGACGCCGAACAGCACCAGCAGCGGAATCCACCATGTGGCCCAAGCCCACATGATCAAGGTCACGCCATCGATGAACGGGCGCATAGAGTCCAGGAACGCAATGCCGGTGTCGGTCAAAATGAGCACGGAGCCGGCGTTGGTGCTGATCGCGGCGGCGCCCATCACCACCCAGATCAAGGGCGTGATATCGTCCGGCTCTATATCGAAAAAGAAAATGCGATAAGCGAACAACGTGACGAATATGCCGTACAGGGCAAGGCCGATGCCCCAGAACATATGAATGAGCACGAGTACGCTCTGCTGCTGAGCGCCAAGGTTGGGGGCGATGTCGGCGCCCAGGATGACCAGCGACTCGGTGCCGACGATGGCGATAAGCCAGCCGCCGTGCACGACATTGGCGCCATGCGCCGTGTTGAGAAATGTCAAAACGCCGAACGAGAGATAGATCAAAGTAAACCAGAGGATCAGGGCGAAGATCCACATCGCCGTGGCCGCCTCGGCCCAGCCGCGCAGATTCATGCCGACCCCAAGCACGTCGGTGGCCGCTACGGTGGTGAAGAAGGAAAACACCAGGCTAGGACTGGTCAGATCGGCCCAAAACGCCTTGCGCGCCCAGACCAGCCGAAGTGCGGTCAGTAACCAAAGCAGAGGATAGGCAACAAGATTGAGCGCGAACAGCAGTGCAGACAGGCCACGATAGTCTTCGAGGAACAGCGCGTTTGAAATAATGCCCGTGGCCATGACGAGCGCGAAGTAGCCGGGATAAAGCGCGCCTATTCCCGCGCGCAGCCTGTCTCCCAAGGTGCGGGGCGATGTGGGAAGGGTCAGCGGGATGTCTCGCGTCTCTTCGCCCTCCACGACCGATTCACGACGCAGCGGTCCGGAACTCTATCGCAGCACCTATCGCGCGCCAAACCGCGGGCCAGGTTGCGCCGGCGGATGCGCGCATAATGCGCCCACCGGCCGCAGTCCCACTTGATGTCCGACAAGGACGACCGCGTGCGCTCGTGCCTTACTTCCGGTCCCGGCGCTGCAAGACGGCGGAAGTAGGGGTCAGTCGCCCGCAAGCGCATTGCGGAACGCTGGCCCCTAGACTTTTCCATGCGACTCGCTCGCGCACCATCAGAATTGAGTCGTAGTGTCCCTGATACAGGTCTTCGACGCTCTGCAGCGCGACATGCTCCCGCCGCATAGTCTCAGCGCATCCGCGGAGAAATCGCCGACGGGGCGGCCAACGTCTGGATGCAGGCGGAATTGATGAACACCGTTGGCGATCGGCTTGGGTTGGCGCGAAGAGCATGCTAGGGGCGCGCCATGCGCACCTCCATCATCGCCCTCGCCTTCGCTTTGACCGCCTGCGCTACGGGCGTGGCCGACACTCCCGGATCATCGGTCTCGACGATTGCGTCGGCCTGGGAAGAGGCGAGGATCGAGCCGATCCTCGCCCGCACGCAGCGGCTGCATCTGGCGCCCGATCTCTCGGCGCTGACGCCGGGCGAGCAGGCGGCCGTGCGCGAACTGCTCGCGGCGGGGGAGCGTCTGCATCAGCTCTATATGCAGCAACGCCATCCCGATGCGCTGGCCGCCTCGGCCTATCTCCAAACGCATCCCGAACTCGCTGGCGAGCGCGACCTGTTCCGCCTCAACAGCGGGCCAATTGCAACCACGCTCGACAACACGCGCGAGGCCTTCCTGACGGTGAGGCCGGAGACGCCGGCTCGGAACGTCTATCCCGAAGGGACGACGCGCGACGCATTCGACGCCTATCTTGCCGCAAACCCGGCGCGCCGCGCCGAACTCATGGACGACCGGGCTGTCGTGTGGTCCGCCTCGTCGGAAAATCGCCGCCGTGCGCTCGCGGCGCTGGAGCGCTATCCGGCCCTGGCGACGCTTCATCCCGGTCTGGCCGAGCGGCTGCGCGCGAGCGAGATCTACCTCGCTGTGCCCTACTCGGTCGCCTATGCGGACGATATCATGTTCGTTTATGACCGGCTCAACGCGGCTGCGGACCATGTCGCGGACGGCGATGCAGCTTTCGCGCGCTATTTGCGTTTGCGGGCGCGCGATCTTCTGACGGACGATTACGAAGCCGGCGACGCGGCCTGGGTTACGGGCGAGTTTACGGGCAACCTCAATGCGCAGATCGGCTCGTACGAGACCTATGACGATGCGCTCTATGGCGTGAAAACCTTCTTCTCGCTCTCGCTGCTGGCGCGCGACCGGCCGCGCAGCGAAGAATTGCAGGCCGCGCTCGCCGACATTCAGGTCGTGGAAGACGCGCTGCCCTACGAGTCGGACCGCGAAGTACGTAGCGACATTCCAGTCGGGGTTTACAACATCATCGCCGATTTCGGCCAAGCGCGCGGCGCCAATACCGCGACCATCCTGCCGAACGAAGCCTATCTGGCGCGGCAGTACGGCCGCACCATCCTGATGCGCGGCAATATCCTGTTGAACGAAGATCAATTCGCCGAAACGCACCGCGCCTTCGCCGCGGCGGTGGTCGAGACGCAGGCAAACGACATCACGGCGGAAGGCGGCTTCTACCGCGTTCTGTGGCACGAAATCGGCCATTATCTCGGCGTCGATCAGACCGCAGATGGGCGGGAACTGGATGTGGCGCTGGAAGACACCGCCGACCTCCTGGAAGAGATGAAGGCCGATCTCGTCTCGCTATCGGCGGCGCGCATCCTGCGCGAGCGCGGCCGCATAAGCGAAAGCCAGCTGCGCGCGATCTACGCTTCGGGCATCCGCCGCGTGCTGCAGAAAAACCGGCCTCGCCGCGAGCAACCCTACCAGACGATGCAGCTGATGCAGTGGAACTGGTTTATGGATCGCGGCGCGTTGCGTTTCGAGGACGGCCGGCTGCGCATCGATTACCGGCGCTATCCGGAAGCTGTGACCAGCCTGTTGCGCGAAGTGTTGGCGCTGCAACGCGCCGGCGACCGCGCGCGCGCCAACGCCTTCGTCGACCAATGGACGACATGGCGACCGGAGCTGCACGGCGTCATCGCCGAACGCATGCGCGAAAGCGAACGCACGCGGTTTACGCTGGTGACATACGAAGCGCTGGATGGATCGCGCTAGACGATGATCGGGACTTCCCTTCGGCAACTCAGCCTTCGCTCGCCAGGCCGGTCCAGCAAGGCATAATCCGGTGCGACGCCTAGACGTACCCCCGCGTCGGACTGGTAGATGTAGTGGCCAGCGTAGCTTCCGGCTTCCTCGGCGACGAGCGGAAGATCGATTGGCGCGGCGCCGTCGACCTGAAGCTGCGCAGAAGGCGACGCGCCCCAAACGTAGCGCACGGTGAAGTAAACGTCGGTGTTAACGCAATAATAGCGCGCGTCGCCCTCAGGCCGCCAGGTCGCGCAGCCCATCAACATTGTCGCCAAGAGCACAAGGGCGCAAACACGCATCACGGCGCCTCCCAGGCGGAATGTTAGTGCGTCGTCTCGCGCTTCAGCAACAACTCCAATCGCGTTCCGGCATCACAGCTGCGTTCCCGTTGACGCCGCCTGGCCGGAGGCCTAGCCGGGCACGATGAGCGTGAAACGCGAGACCCTTTGTGCGCAAGGCGGCGGCGCGCACGACACGGCGACGGGCGGCGTCGCCCCGGCGATCCAGCCCTCGACGACCTATCTGCGCGGCGCCGACAACGCGCTGCTCACCGAGAATTTCTACAGCCGCTACGGCGCGCCGAATGTGCGGGACGCCGAGGCCGCGCTCGCGCAGCTGGAAGGCGCAGCGGATGCGAGGTTGTTCGCTTCCGGCATGGCTGCGGCGCTCGCGGTGTTTCGCCGTCTGCCGCCCCGCGCGCACGTCGTGGCGACCAGGCGCGGTTATTTCAGCATCGTCGCTTGGCTTGCGGAGCAACACGAACGCGGCGCGCTCGATGTGTCCTTCTTCGATCCGCGCAAGCCGGAAACGTTGTCACGTCTCATGCGTAAGGGCGAGACGCGGCTGGTCTGGATCGAGACGCCGGTCAACCCGGTGTACGAGGTGGTCGACATCGCCGCCGCAGCGAACGCCGCGCACGACGCCGGCGCATTGCTGGCTGTCGATTCCACGGCGGCGTCTCCCCTTTTGCAGCGCCCCATCGAGCACGGCGCCGACATCGTGCACCATTCGGCGACCAAATATCTCAACGGTCATTCCGACGTGCTGGCCGGCGCGTTGGCGATCCGCGACGCCCACTTGCCGATCTGGGCCGATATCTGCGAGGAGCGGAAGATCGGCGGGGCCGCGCTCGGTGCGTTCGAGGCCTGGCTCCTGCTGCGCGGGATGCGCACGCTGCATCTGCGCGTGCGCCAAGCGAGCGAAAACGCAATGACGCTTGCGCAGCGCCTGGAAGCTCATCCCGCCGTGGAGCGCGTGACCTATCCCGGCCTTGCGAGCCACCCGCAGCACGCGATCGCTCGCAAGCAGATGCAGGGCGGCTTTGGCGGCATGCTCTCGTTCGAACTGAAAGGCCGCGCGGACGCCGCGCTCGCCGCCATCGCCCGGCTGAAGCTGATCAAGGTCGCCACCTCGCTCGGCGGCGTGGAGACCCTGATCGAACACCGCCGCTCGATTGAAGGGCCTCAGTCCGACGTGCCGCCGGGCCTCTTGCGCCTTTCTGTCGGCGTCGAGCACGTGGACGATATCTGGGCCGATCTGGAGCGCGCGCTG
>CAZIOD010000040.1:0-9595 GCA_964540785.1 uncultured Terricaulis sp. | reverse complement strand
CGAATTGGCTTATCCCCCGGCCATGACCCGCAAACTTTCTCTCACCGTCGATGGCAAGAACGTCGTCGTACACCTGCACAAGGGCGACCTGCCTGACACGGTGACGTTCAACGGTCCGGTCGCCGTCGACAGCGAGACGATGGGCCTGTCGCTGGTGCGCGACCCCCTCTGCCTCGTGCAGCTCTCGGACGGCGGCGGCGAAGCACATCTCGTTCAGCTCGACCGCTCCAATTACAATGCGCCGAACCTCAAGCGCGTGCTCAGCGATCAAAGCGTGCTCAAGCTGTTCCACTTTGCACGCTTCGACATCGCCATGTTCATGCGCGATCTCAGCATCGTGTGCGCGCCCCTTTATTGTACGCGTACGGCTTCGCGCCTGGTGCGCACCTATACCGACCGGCATGGACTGAAAGATCTCTGCAAGGAATTGCTCGGGCGCGACATCTCCAAGGAGCAGCAATCGAGCGACTGGGGCGCGGCCGAGCTCACCGACGCGCAACTCGCCTACGCCGCCTCCGACGTGCTGCATCTGCATGCGTTGAAGGAAAAGCTGGACGTCATGCTGGCGCGCGAAGGCCGCACCGAGATCGCGCAATCGTGCTTCGACTTCCTGCCCACGCGGGCGGCGCTCGATCTCGCCGGCTGGGACGAGCAGGACATCTTCGCGCACTCATGAGCGAGGTTACGGGCTCCAATAAAGCTGAAGAATTGCAGCGGCTCTGGAAGGCGATGGTAAAGCTGTTTCCAAGCTGGAGCTTGCCCATCGATTGGTTCTTCAGCCCTTCCACTTATCGCGTGCTTGGCGTGGACATGATCAGCAGCCAGCTGCACGATCGCCGTGTGAGGCGCGCCTCAGCGCTTCTGCAAGGTGCGCCGGAGGATGTGCTGGACTCGCTGGCCCAAATGGCGCGGCTGAACGCCGACCGTGCAACCAATGTGTTCCGGGGGGTCGCCGTTTGTTACATCACTCTGCCGATTGCACTTGCGGCTCTACTCTCCGAGGCTGCGCCCGACATGGTGACGGCCACGATTGCCGATAACCTCGACCTCATCGTGATCCTGGTAGGCGGCGCAATCATCACGCCCGTCGTCTATTTCCTAGGTATGTGGCGCGCAAAACAGATCGTCTGGGCCATCGACCTGCACCGCGCCGGCGGCGTCACGCCGTTCTTGCGCAAGAGCAAGAAGCGGCCGCCTAAACACTCGCGATCCGCTACGCCTTGATGACCTGCTGATCGATGCGGCCGAAGATGGAGTGGTTCTTCGCGTCGCGCATTTCGATCTCGACCCGGTCTCCGGGCTTGAGGAAGGGCGTGACCGGGCTTCCGGTTTGGATCGTCTCCACCATGCGCTGCTCGGCGATGCAGGAATAGCCGCGCCCACCTTCGCCGACCGGCTTGCCGGGACCGCCGTCGGCGCCGCGATTGGAGACGGTGCCTGAGCCGATGATCGTGCCGGCGCAAAGATCGCGCGTCTTGGCGGCGTGGGCGATGAGCTGGCCGAAATCGAAGGTCATGTCCTCGCCCGCGTCGGCTTTTCCGAACGGCTTGCCGTTCAGCGCCACGTGCATGGGCAGATGCAATTTGCCGTCGCGCCAGGCCTCGCCCAGCGCATTAGGCGTCACCGCCACCGGTGAGAACGCGGAGGCGGGCTTGGATTGAAAGAAGCCAAAGCCCTTCTCGAGTTCCCCGGGGATGAGATTGCGCAGGGAAACGTCGTTGACCAGCATGATGAGGCGGATGCGATGACGGGCTTCGTCTGCGCTGATGCCGGCTTCCACATCGTCGACAATAACAGCGACTTCGGCTTCGAAATCGCAGCCCCAGGCTTCATCTTTGAGCGGAATCGGATCGCGCGGTCCGAGGAAGACGTCGCTGCCGCCCTGATACATCAAGGGATCGGTCCAGAAGCTCTCCGGCATTTTCGCGCCGCGCGCCTGGCGCACCAGCGCGACGTGGTTCACGTAAGCCGACCCGTCGGCCCATTGATAGGCGCGCGGCAAGGGCGAAGCAGCCTCGCGTTCGTGGAAGCGCTCGCGCAGCACCGTGCCATTGTTCACGCCTTCGCTGAGCGCCGTGAGGCGCGGTTCGGCATGCGCCCAGTCGTCGAGCGCGGCTTGCAGCGTCGGCACGCTCGGCTCATGCGCGCACCAGGCGAGGTCGGCGGAGACGACCACAAGGCGGCCGTCGCGGCCATGGCGGAGGGAGGCGAGTTTCATTCGGTTTCTTCCGTGAGCGCCGTTCTCCCTCCCCTAGAGGGGGAGGGGTGTGTTGTGCAAGCCGCGTCATTTCTTCACCGCGTCCTTCTGATTCTCCGGCGCGGCCTTGATGAAGGCGGGGTGTTGGCGAGCGCGTTCGTCCCAGCCGACGAGCCGCGGGAAAGGCGAGAGGTCGGTGTTGAAGCGTCGGGCGTTGGCCATTTGCGGCACCAACATCACATCCGCCAAGCCCGGTTCATCGCCGAAGACATAGGGCGTATGCGGCCGCGGCTCAGCTTGACGTTCGAGCGCGCTAAAGCCGAGCTTGATCCAATGGCGATACCATTCGCCGACATGGTCCTCGTCGGCGCTGAACTCTAGCTTGATACGCGTGAGGACGCTGGTGTTGTTCAAGGGATGGATGTCGCAGGCGACGGTGAGCGCGAATGCGCGCACCTGTGCGCCGAGCCAGGGATCGGCCGGCATGAGACGCGGCTCGGGATACATTTGATCGAGCCAAACCAGGATCGCCAGCGACTGGGTGATCAGACCTTGCTCCGTCTCCAAAGCAGGTACGCGCATCTGCGGGTTCTTCGAGCGATACGGCTCGCGCATCTGCTCGTCCTTGCCGGGCGCGATGTTGATGGGAACGGACTCGTACTCGACGCCCTTCAGATTGAGGCCGATGCGGACGCGATAGGCGGCGGACGAGCGCCAGTAATCGTAGAGCTTCAGCATGCGCTCGTTGTAACGATGCGGCGAGGCGGCGTCATGCCGATTATTCGCCGATCCGCGTCTTCGCGTGCGCGGCGCGGGCCTTTTCGTGCAGCCAGGCGGCGTGCTGGGGCGCCTTCTTGGTGCGGCTCCATTCGTCCAGCATGGCGGGCGCGACGCGCTTCAGTTCCGCGAGCTCCTCCGCCGTGCCGGTGTCGGCGGCGAGTTCGACGCGGTGGCCGTTGGGATCGAAGAAATAGATCGACTTGAAGATGCCGTGGTCGGTCGGGCCGAGCACGTCGAGGCCTTTGGATTCGGCCCGCGCCTTCGCTTCCATCAGCTTCTCGACGCTCTCGACCTTGAAGGCGATGTGCTGCACCCATTGCGGCGTGTTCTGGTCCCGGCCCATGTCCTTCTGGTTGGGCAGTTCGAAGAACGCCAGAACATTGCCGTTTCCGGCGTCGAGGAAGACGTGCATGTAAGGATCGTACTCGCCGGTCGAGGGCACATGATCCTCGGCGAAGGCGGTCGTGTACTCCATGCCAAGCACGTCACGATAGAACTCGACCGTTTCTTTGGCGTCCTTGCAGCGATACGCGACGTGATGAATGCCGTTGGTGATGGCCATTTTACTCGTCCCTGAAAATTTCGATTGCGGGCACGCCGCCTGACACGAGAGCGGCGCGGTACATGCCGGGCGTGTTGAAGCTCCAGGCGATGCGGCCGCGCCCGTCCATGACAATGACGCCGCCATCGCCCGCCGCGCCGGCGGCGTTAGTGGTGTCGCCGACCTCCGCCATCACCGCATCGGCGGCGCGCTGCGCGCGCTCATGGCGAAACTCCATGCGCGCGCAGATATCGCGGGCAACGCCGACGCGGATGAAAAATTCGCCCGTGCCGGTGGCGGAGACGCCGCAAACGCCGTTCTGCGCATAGGTGCCTGCGCCGATGACGGGCGTATCGCCGACACGGCCCCAGCGCTTGCCGGTGGTGCCGCCGGTGGAGGTGCCGGCGGCGATGTCGCCGTGTGTGTCGTAGGCGACGACGCCGACGGTGCCGAATTGGTGGTCGTCCGGAAAGCTTTCAGCGCGCGGCGCGGGCGGCGCGCCGGCGGGGCGGGCTGGGATAGGCAGGTTGTTGCGGCGCAGATTCTCTTCAAGCTGGCGCCAGCGGCGTTCGGTGAAGAAGTACGCGGGTTCGACCTGTTCCAGATCGCGCGACCGTGCGAACGCCTCGGCGCCCTCCCCGATCAGCATGACGTGGGGGCTTGCTTCCATCACGGCGCGCGCCGCGGAAATGGGATGGCGCACACTGGTGACGCCGGCGACAGCGCCCGCGGCGCGGGTGCGGCCGTCCATAATCGAGGCGTCGAGTTCGTTCTTGCCTTCGGCGGTGAACACCGCGCCGCGGCCGGCGTTGAACAGCGGATCGTCCTCCATCTCGCGGATGACGGCTTCGACCGCGTCGAGGGACGAGCCGCCGTTATCGAGGATGTGGCTCCCTGTGGCCAGCGCGCGCGCCATCGCAGCGCGATATTGCTCTTCCAACTCGGGCGTCAGGTTGGCGCGCTCGATGACGCCGGCGCCGCCATGGACGACGATGGACCAGCGGGGCGCGGTTTGCTCCGGTGAGTAAGCGCAGGCGGCGAGAGCGAACGACCCAAACGCGATGGCGGCGAACCGTCCTTGTGCCCTTCGTGAGCTTCTTTGCGCCTTCGTGGTGAAAAAAGAGAACCACGAAGACACGAAGGAGGCACAAAGAACACAAAGGCTACGCAGCATCTCAGCTCGCCTTCAGCACGCCGCGCTTGATCTGGTCGAGTTCGATGCTTTCGAACAAAGCTTTGAAATTGCCTTCGCCGAAGCCTTCGTTGCCCTTGCGCTGGATGAATTCGAAGAAGATCGGCCCGATCGCGTCTTTGCCGAAGATTTGCAGCAAGAGCCCCTGGCCTTCGCTCGGCGCGCCATCGATGAGGATGCGGCGCTTGCGCAATTCTTCGACGGGCTCGCCGTGGCCAGGCAGGCGCTTGTCGATGAGATCGAAATAGGTCTCGATCGTGTCCTGCAATTCAACGCCGCGCTCGCGCAGCCGATCGACGACGTCGTAGAGATTGTCCGTGCCGAACGCCAAGTGCTGGATGCCCTCGCCCCTGTAACGCTGCAGATATTCTTCGATCTGATCGACCTTGCCTTCCTCACCCTTGGATTCATTGAGCGGGATGCGGATCTTGCCGTCCGGGCTGGTCATGGCTTTTGAGAAAAGGCCGGTGACTTTGCCTTCGATGTCGAAGTAGCGGATTTCGCGGAAGTTGAAGATCTTCTCGTAGTACTCGGCCCACTTGGCCATGTTGCCGCGATAGACGTTGTGCGTCAGGTGATCGAGATAGGTGAGACCGATCTCATTCCTCTTCCAATCGGCGCCCGGGATCGGTTCGAAGTCGACATCGTAGATTGTCTGCGCGCCGTAGCGGTCGACCAGATAGATGTAGGCGCCGCCGATGCCTTCGATGGCGGGGATGTCGAGCTCGCCCGGCCCCACCGGCGATTGCACGCGCTTGGCGCCGCGCTTCACCGCTTCCGCGATCGCCTGCTCCGCATCCTTGACGCGGAAAGCCATGGCGTTGGCGCTCGGGCCGTGCGCCTGGCGGAAATCCGCCGGCTGGCCACTCGGCTCCATGTTGAGGATGAAATTGATGTCGTGCTGCTTGAAGTGGAGCACATTTTTCGAGCGATGCTTGCCGACCGCCGTGAAGCCGATTTGCTCAAAATAGGCGGCGAGCTTGTCGGGCTCGGCGGCGGTGAATTCGACGAATTCGAATCCGTCGGTGCCAATCGGATTTTCGAATAAGTCGGCCATCTCTCACCTCGTCTCTTGCGCTTGCGCCCGATTTAGTTTCATTTGCAACCAATGGCAAGCTTGAAGCGGAAGCCCGCGCCGGCAGACATGCTTGTGTTGGAAGAGTTCCTTCCCTACCGGCTGTCGATCCTTTCGAACCGCGTGTCGCGCGCGATCGCGCGGCGCTATGCACGGACGTTCGATCTCAGCGTGCCGGAATGGCGCGTGATCGCCGTTCTCGGTCGCCGTCCGGGCCTCACCGCCAAGCAAATTGCGGAAATGACGGAGATGGACAAAGTCGCGGTCTCGCGTGCGGTTTCGCGGCTGACCGCGGCGGGCCGCGTTGCGGCCAAGGCGCATGAGCAGGACGGGAGGCGCCAGTTGCTCTCTTTGACCCGCGAAGGCGAGAGCGTGCACGCCCGCGTCGCACCAATCGCCCTGGCCAGTGAGGAGCGGCTGTTGTCCGCCCTCAATGTACGAGAGCGCGCGCAACTCGGCGCGTTGATGGATCGCCTCCTTGAAGCCGCCAAGACGCTTTAAGCCAGCGTCAGCGTGAGCGGGTCGAAGGGGAAGTCGGCGACGTCGCGCTTTGACAAGCTCCGCGCGAGGCCGCTGCTACTGTAGGGGGCTCGACGGGCGGGGAACTTTCGCGTGCAGGAAACGCAGTGGTCGAGGGCGCGTTATCATCCGCGCCGCGCGTCTCACATGCCGACCCTGGAGATGACCCATGCGCCGCTGTCCTGCATTGCTGCTTGCATGTGCGCTTGCCGCCGGCGCGAGCCTGGGTCCGAACGCGACCGCACAGGCGCCGTTGCGCCCGATCATGCACATCGAGGTCGATCCAGATGGGACGGGTCACGTGCGCGTCATGGAGCGCGTGCGCACGCGCGTAACACCCGTTGAGCGCATCGCCAATCTGAGATCGAGCCCGCGCATAAACCTGAGCGGCGACGCGGCGGCGATGGTGCGCGACGTGACGGTGCGCAACGCGAAGTATGGCCTCAACGTCACTGGCGCCGGCCCGGTCTCGATCGAGAATTTCAGCTTCGTCGACTGGGACGCAGGTGATGGAATTCACGGCGCCGGAATTAAGATCGACCGTTCCGCAGCAGCGGAGACGTATGTGCTGCGTGTGTTCGCCGACGGCATGGAAGCGCCCGATTCGAGCTATGCGCGCAGCAATACCGACTTCATTGGCATCGAGCGCCATAGCGGGCCGGTCTTCGTCCGCTATGCAACGGGCCGTCGCTTCGGCGACGCGGGCGTCGATGCAAAGTCTGACGCCGCTTTGATGAATGTTACGATCGACGGCGCCCATCGCGGCTTGCGCATCTGGAGCGGCGTGACGCTGACGATCGCAAACGCCATCGTCAACGTGCCCGCGGGCCACGAGCAGGTCTGGATGCAGCGAGAGACCTCGCGGCTTCGCTACTATAATGTGCTTTGGTGCGTCGGATCGTCCGACCCCTCGCCGGACGATCCCGCCTGCTCGACACGTCCGACGGCGATCGGCATGGGCGACATCAGCGCGAGCGAAGCGCGCGAGCAGATGACCGCGCTGACGTCCAACCCGCTTGCCGAGCAGGACTTCTTCGCCACGCAAATCGATCGGGTCGTCATCGAATACTCGCGCGACGGGGGCGCAACCTGGCAAGTCATGGCAACCGCTGGCGCCGCGGGGCGGCCGCCTTACGGCGATATGCGCTATCGCATCCCCTTCGCGCTCTCGGACGGAACGTATTCGTTCCGCGCGCACTTCGAGCGGAACGGCGCACGTGTCGGAGCGCCGACAACGATAAATGAGGCAGGCGAGCCGCACAGCTTTTGAGCGGCGGCGGGCCTGACGTGCATGTGACCCCGGAAATGGAACCTCGCCACACGCCGCGCGTAAGCTCCGATAGGGGCGGTACGCTTAGACCGGAGGTCGGACATGACGCGTTCTTCATGGTTCACGCTCGCTTACGCACTTGTGTTGGGCGCGGCAGGGCCACTGGCGGCGTGCGCGAACAACAATGCGGCTGACACCCCAGCGCGCGGACAATCTGCGCTCGAACAGTCCAACCTGAATAGCAGCGCACAAACGCAAGCGTCATCGCCCTACTCGGACGCCCAAATTCAGGCCTTCGTCGCCGCGCGCGACCAGATCGAGCAGCTGGCGCCTGGTGAAACTGCAGAGCAGCAGGCCGAGACCCAGCGGCGCATCGGCGAAATCCTGCAGCAGAACAACCTGACGCCTGATGTTTACAACGCCATTCAGAGTTCGTCACAGACCAACCAGGCGCTGGCGAACCGCATTGCTGCGGCGAGCGTCGGCACGAGTTTCACCGACGCACAGCTGCAGTCGTTCGTGGCCGCAAGCGCCGAGATCGATCCCCTTAATCGCACGCTGGCCGCCGCGCCGGAGGCCGAACGTGCTGAGATCGGCGCGCAGATACGCGCGGCGCTCGATCGGCACAATCTCGACATGGAAACTTATAACGGCATCGCCGCACGAGCGCAGACCGATCAGCAACTGGCGCAACGCATTGCGCAGCTGCGCAACGCGGCGCAACCGACGGACAGCGAGGGGTAAAGTTCTAAGTGCGGGGCGTCAGCCTATAGACACCGCCGTCGGGTTCGTCGGTCACCACCCATAACGCGCCGTCCGCGCTCTCCGCGACGTCGCGGAGGCGGCCGATACCCAAGGCGAAGCGCTCCTCGCCGGCGACGCGCTCGCCGTCGAGCTCGAGACGCACGAGCGATTCCGAGCGCAACCCCGCGATCAACAGATCGCCGCGCCAGGGAAAGAGGTCGCCGCGATAAAATTCCATGTCTCCAGGCGCAATGACTGGATCCCAGTAATAGAGCGGTTGTTCCATGCCATCGCGCTGCGCGACGCCCTCTCCTATCGGCTGGCCGGAATATTCTTCGCCATAACTGATGACGGGCCATCCGTAATTGTGCCCAGCTCGAGCGACATTGATCTCGTCGCCGCCCTGCGGACCGTGCTCGACGACCCATAGCTCGCCCGTTTCGGGGTGCAGATCCGCACCTTGGATGTTGCGATGGCCATAGGACCATACCTCCGCGCGCGCTCCCGCCTGCCCGACGAACGGGTTATCGCTTGGCGCCGATCCGTCCGGCCGAATGCGCACGACCTTGCCGATGTGTGTCGCGACATCCTGCGCCAGTCCGCGCGAGTCCTCGCGTTGGCGGTCACCAAGGCCGACGTAGAGCCGGCCCGCGGCATCGAACACGATGCGTGAGCCGAAATGGCCGGTGGAGGCCCAGGCCGGCTGCTGGCGGAAGATCACCTGCAGGTTCTCGAGGCGGCTCGCGTCTTGGCTAAGCCGGGCGCTCGCGACGCTGGTGCTGTTCTCGCCGCCGCCGCGAGGCTCGGAGAACGTGAGATAGATGAGCCGGCTCTGATCGAAGTCGGGCGCGGGTACGACATCAAGCAGACCGCCCTGGTTGCGCGCGTCGACCTCCGGCGCGCCGGCGATGGGCGCCGAAACCGCACCTTCGCGCGTAACGATGCGCAGGCGGCCCTCACGCTCAGTTACCAGCATGCGCCCATCGGGCAGGAAGGCGATCGCCCATGGCTCATCGAGGCCAGCCACGACTTCTTCCACCGCAATCTCTACGCCGGACTGCACCTGCGGCGCACGCGTCTGCTCGGGGAAGGCGGGCTGGAAGTTCGTGTTGGGCGCCCCTTGCGGCACGGGCGCGCCGGATTGCCCGCTGCTTTCCGAAGTGCACGCTGCAAATACGAGAACTGTCGCGAAAACAACGCTTCTCATCCGGTAAATCCCCTTCTGCGCGAGGGCATATCGCACGTTGTGCGCGCTTGGCTACCCGAGCGCTTTTCTC